>JAJFTL010000041.1 GCA_021373025.1 bacterium | reverse complement strand
CGGCACATTGATCAAGGTTGGATCGGTCCCACATCCGATGGAGGAGAAGCACTACATCGAGTGGGTCGAAGCCGTACGCAAGGACGGGTACGTTGTAAGGGTGCCCCTGTCTCCGGGAGACAAGCCCGAGGCGCACATTGGCTGGAACATGGAGGACGTGGTGCAGATTCGCGCATACTGCAACGTGCACGGACTCTGGGTCGCAAAACTCGTCTAGAACACACCAGCTACAACTGCGGCCCTGGAGAGCTGAACACCCTCCGGGGCCCGTTTCATTTCTAGCTATTCGTCCTTTGGCACCAGCGTTTGGAGGGCCGTCGACAGATCAAACGATGATGTTGCTGTAGCGGAGGCGGTACGCGCAAGAACCTTCTCGACCGTAGCAGGGGACCCGTCGACGAGGACAATCGGGATATCTCTTGTACCACTTCGGGCCTGGAGAGCAGCGGCGGCCTCCCGCGACCATGATGCCTTGAGAAACAGGTCCAGGACGACGACGTCTGGCATCCACTCTGCAACGCGCTTCACGCCACGCTCCACATCGGCCGACTCTGTCTTGACTTCCCAGCCATCAATGCTCAAGAGCTCTGCGCGTGCCCTGGCACTATCTTCGTTCCATTCGAACAGGAACAGTCTGCGACTCACCTTCATTCTCCCTTCGCAGCAGCTGCCAGCACACGGCTTGACACCGTTCCTGGCCATGCGCCACCCTGCCTTATTCCTTCTACGTTTCTCTGTATCAGACGACGCGGTGCGCCGACTGCTCACCTCGCAGGACCGTCAGGCAGTCCTCGGTCGCCATGCGCCCCATGGATGCCATGGCGTCGTCGGTATGTGCTGCCGTATGCGGAGTCACGATTACCCGTGAATCGGCGAGCAGGGGATTGGAGGCGAGTGGCGGTTCATCAGTCAAGACGTCGAGCGCCACGCCCCGTAACATGCCATTGTCAAGAGCTTGTTTGAGCGCCGCCTCATCCACCAGTTCACCCCGCGCTGTATTGATGAGAAAAGCTCCTCTCTTCATCCCCGCGAGAAACCCCGCGTTGACCATACCGCGTGTTTCTGCGGTCGCCGGCAGATGCAGCGAGACCAGGTCACTCGCTGCCAGAACCTCGTCCAGATTCTTCAGCTCGACACCGTTTGCTGCGGCGAATTCCTTGTTGGGGAAGGGATCATACGCCACAATGCGGACCTCAAATCCCTTCAGTCGGAGCGCCAGTTCGCGCCCTACAGCGCCCAGACCGACGATGCCGAATGTCTTCCCTTTCAGCGAAACACCGGTTATGGGGGGCCATTTACCTCTGCGCGTCTGATCGATGGCAGTCGTCATCCCCCGTGTCAGATCCAGCGCCAGACCAATCGCCATTTCGGCGACAGACGCGGCGTTGGCTCCAGGCGTATTCGTAACAATGACACCGTGCTGCCTTGCGGCCTCCAGGTCAATGTTGTCAACCCCGACACCGTAGCGCGAAATGACCTTCAGACGATCAGCAGACGCAATGACTTCGGCCGTCACTTCATCGACGCCAGCAATATAGCCGTCGACGCCCTTCAACATCTCTTTCAGCTGAGTGGCTGAGAGTCGCTTGCCCGTC
>JAJFTL010000029.1 GCA_021373025.1 bacterium | reverse complement strand
GTGACGGTGACAGTACGCGCGGTTCCATTCCAGGCAACGTTCAACCCTGACTTCTCAGAGACGAAACGGATCGGGATGAGTGTCCGGTTGGCTTTGGTAATGTAAGGCGCGGCGTCCATGAGAACAGCATCGCCGTTGACCTTGGCGGCCTTCTGACCGATGACGAACTCGAACTGTGTGGCGCCGAGCAGGACGCCCACGGTCTTGGTAGTGGCATCATAGTTGACATCTGCACCGAAGGTCTCCGCCACCAGGCGGATTGGCACGAACGTACGCGAGTTTGTAATCTCGGGAGCCTGGTCGCCTTTCTTAGTCGCCCCGTTTAATGTGTAATTGACCTTGCCGACCGTCAGGACAAGAGTGGTCGTCGTTGCAGCAGTAGCAGTGGATACACCAGCGGTTAGCCCTGCGACCATTGACAGGACAAGCAGCAGCGAAACAATTCTCTTCACGTTTGCCTCCATAACAGGATGTTGTGCACCTTGGGGCACATATCAACGCTCCACCAAAAGAGTAAACGCAATGGTTCCTCAGTCAAGATGCCGGACGAAGTCGAAGTAACAGTCGACCTTCCGGTGGCCCAACGCAGACCGACAACACCCAGAATCTCCATGCAGAAGCACTTGGGGCCTGCGAGTTGGGATAGCAGTAACAGGGCGCTGGTAAGATGACTCTCGTTAGCAGGGGACAACCTTGCCATGGGAGCGGCTTTGCATATGATGAACGAAACGGACTGGAGGTGGCGGTGGCGACCATAGAGGACCTTGAGAAGCTTGACATCAGAACGGGAACGATTATTGCCTGTGAACCATTTCCGGAGGCGCGCAAGCCTGCGTACAAGTTGACGATTGACTTTGGGCCGGAGGTAGGCATCAAGCGTTCCAGCGCTCAGATTACGGCACTGTACACAAGGGAGCAGCTTGTCGGGCGGCAGGTGCTTGGTGTGGTCAACTTGCCCAGCCGTCTCGTGGCGGGGTTTGCTTCGCAGGTGCTGGTGCTTGGCGTCTACGCTCCAGAAGGCGTTATCCTCGTTACGGCAGACCGCTCTGTGCCTAATGGGCTCAAACTCGGCTGACCCGCGGGTGTTGCGCATCTATCCTGAAGGAGAAGTTTGGCCCGGAGGCACGCATGGAAGAAGACAGAAAGACCTTCTACATCGGTACCGAAGTAGACCCGGCGACTGGGCAGGCTGGAGCCCCTGCCCTGTACCCAGGGAAGGACCTAACGACGCACGGGGTTATTGTGGGCATGACTGGGTCCGGCAAGACCGGTCTTGCCATCGACCTCATCGAGGAGGCCCTGATGGATGGTGTTCCGGTGATTGCCATCGACCCGAAGGGCGATCTTGGGGATCTGCTCTTGACATTTCCGACCCTCACCGCGGCAGAGTTCCAGCCATGGGTGGATCCTGCGGAAGCTGAGCGGAAGGGGTTGACTATTGAGCAGACCGCCGTGGCGACAGCTGAGACATGGCAGAGGGGATTGGCCGGTTCCGGCATCGCTCCCGAGCGGGTGGCCCAGCTCAAGGCGGCAGCCGATTTCGTGATCTTCACGCCCGGTTCGACTGCGGGGATCCCCGTATCAGTCCTTCAGAGCCTCCGCAGGCCGGCAGGCGACCTTGGTGAGGAAGAGACACAGGAGAAAGTCAAGGGCATCACGTCTGCTCTCCTCGGCCTCGTCGGCATCGAGGCTGATCCCATTCGCAGCCGCGAGCACATCTTGATCAGCTCCATTATCAATGACACATGGGGTAAAGGCCACGACCTGACGCTCCCGGACCTCATCGTCCAGCTCCAAAACCCGCCGTTTGAGAAGCTTGGGGTCTTCGAGATAGATACCTTCTTTCCGCCCAGGGATCGGCTAGACCTTGCCATGCGTATCAACAGTCTTATCGCTTCGCCCTCGTTCCAGTCTTGGCTGAACGGCGCTCCCCTGGATATCGAGACGTTCCTGCACGCACCCGACGGCAAGCCGCGCTGCAGCATTTTCGCCATTGCACACCTGTCCGACGCTGAGCGCATGTTTTTTGTGACGTTCCTTCTGCAGGAAGCGATTTCATGGATGCGTGCGCAACAGGGGACGGATGCGCTGCGAGCCCTGCTGTACTTCGACGAGGTCTTTGGTTACTTCCCGCCGTATCCCTTCAACCCACCGTCCAAAGTGCCGCTGCTCACCCTCATGAAACAGGCGCGGGCCTTCGGACTTGGCGTGCTGCTTGCCACCCAGAACCCTGTGGACATTGACTATAAGGGTCTCAGCAACGCAGGGACATGGATCATCGGCACGCTGCAGCAGGAAGGCGACCGCCAGCGCGTCATGGGTGGCCTGGAAGGTGCCCTGCAGGAAGGGGGCGGTACGCTCGACCGGGCTTGGTTCACCGGCGTCCTGGGTAGTCTGAAGCCGCGCCAATTCCTCCTGCACAACATCCATACAGCCAAGCACATTGTCGTGCAGTCGCGGTTTGCGATGAGCTACCTGCGCGGACCCCTCACGAAGGGTCAGATTGGTCAGTTGATGGCGTCACGAAAGATCGAGTTCGAGCATGTCACCCACGAAGCGGCACCGACGTCAGGACCATCGCGCTACCTACCCACCTTCCCTGATGGCATTCCAGTTCAGTTCGGTCCTGTCCCGGCGGGGACCGTGGTTGAGCCGTACCTGTTTGGGGAGGCAGACGTGGCATATGAGGACAGGACGACCTCCGCATTTGTCCAGGAGCATGTGCTGCTCAGCATCCCTGCATCCCGGTGGCCTGCCATGGACTGGGGCATGGCCGAGCAGCTTCCTGAGAGCGGGGCATGGTCTGACAAACCTCCAGAAGGAATCCTGTTTGAGGAAGTTCCTCCAGATCTTCAGAAACCGGCCTCTTGGAAGCTCATCACATCCCGGTTCTATGATGCCCTCAAACTTCGGCCTTTCACGCTTCTGACTAGCAAGGTATACAAGGTCGCTCAGCAGGACAACGAAACTCAGGACCAGTTCATGGCACGCCTGGGGGTCCTGTCGGCTCCAGACATCACCACAGCAGTGACCAGGGTTCAAGAGAAGCTGGAGGAGCAGCAGCGGAAGCTGCAGAAGAATCTCACCGAAGCGCAGCAGCGCCTGAACATCGCTCAGATGGAGGCACGCAACAGGAGTTCAACGGCAACCATGCAGACGGCGGAAGCAGTCTTGGGGCTGCTGGTTGGCCGCAAGCGCAGCTTCACTGCTGGTGCCCGCTCCCGTGGATCTGCGCACACAATGCAGGAGAAGGCTCGTGACCTTCAGCAGAAGGTGAACGACATCCAGCAGCAGCTGACCGTGCTGGCAGCACAGATGCAGGCTGCCGTCGCGGCCGAGGAACAGGCTGCCCGAGCCAAGTACCTTGCCGTTGAGCAGAAACGACTTCGCCCAAAGGCTGGCAACATTGTCATCAAGCGCGTAGGCGTCCTCTTCCGGTAGACAGTGTCAGGACGGAATGCAGCCGACTCAGCCGGTGTTGCGCCAGCGTGGCCACGTCAACACGTTGCATTGACGTCGAACGACTCAGGACGGCCGGTCGGCCAGTGCGTCGGCAACGGCAGTGACGAGCTCCTCCATGTGGTAGGGCTTCTGCACGTAGCCGACCATGCCTGCGTCCAGGGCATCCTGTGCATGGCCGTCGAGTCCGTACCCCGTCGAGAGAATGGCCCGGACGCCCGGATCGATGGCCTTGAGGGCCTTGAAGCATTCCTGGCCGTCGGCTCCTGGCATCACCATATCGATGATGACCAGGTCTACTTCGTGGGGGTGGGCGCGGTACCAGGCAACAGCGTCCTTGGCTCCGGCGACCGTCACGACATCGTACCCTGCCCTGTGCAGCATCTCACGTGTCAGCTTGCGGACGACTTCTTCGTCATCGACAACCAGGATCCGCCCGTGCCCCTTTCCGGGGAGCTCTGCGGCATAGACGGTCGCCGGGGGTATATCGGTCGCCGGGAGACACACGGTGAAGGTGGCCCCCTTGCCGGGGCTGCTCTCCACATCGATAAAACCGCCATGCGCCTTGACGATGCCATAGACCATGGCGAGGCCCATGCCGGTTCCCTGGCCTGCCTGCTTTGTCGTGAAGAAGGGCTCGAAGATGCGGCGCAGGTTCTTTCTGGCGATGCCAATACCCGTGTCTGAGACGGATAAGCAGACAAAGGTGCCTGGCTCGGCGCCGGGGTGAGCCAGGAGCTGTTCCGCGTTCAGGACCTGCCGCCACGTCCGGAACGTCAGGCTGCCACCTTGGGGCATCGCGTCGCGGGCGTTGATGGCCAGGTTGAGGACGACCTGCTGAAGCTGCCCGGGATCTCCCAGCACCGTGGCCTGATCTGTATCGAAGTGCTCGGTCACGGTGATATTCTTGTTGACAGTGCGGGTGAGCAGAGAGACAACCTCAAGAACGGTGCTGTTCACATCGACGGTGACATGCTGATGCCCTCCCCTGCGCGCGAAGCTGAGCAGCTGCCTGGTGAGCTCGGCTGCACGTTCCGCTGCCTGCTGGATGACTTGCAGGCCTTGCTGCATCGTACTCCCAGGAGCAGCCTCCGGTTCGAGCATGTTGGCATACCCCAGGATACCTGTCAGGATGTTGTTGAAATCGTGAGCGACACCACCGGCCAGCTGCCCGATCCCCTCGAGCTTCTGGGACTGGCGGAGCTGCTCCTCGAGAGCGGTCTCCTGTGTAACGTCGCGTCCCACGTAGGTGTAGTTGGCGATTGTTCCTGCTGGGCTCAGTACAGGACTGACGGTCAAGTCAAGTTCCATGGGACTGCCATCCTTGCGTGTGCCAGTTATCTTCTTCTTCCAGCTGTCATACGCTGTCATGTGCCCGTCTGCCCTGAGCTTGAGCTGTGCTGTGACCTCCTCCCCAAGAAGATCGCCAATATTGTGACCCCTGGTTTCGGCAGCAGGGAATCCGGTTACATGCTCAAATGCAGGATTGACGTAGGTGACGATGCCCACGGGGTCTGTGATGGCGATGGCGTCTGCAGCCTGATCAAGCGCAGTGGCCAGGCGAAGCGCCTTGGCCTCTGCCCGTTCACGTCGAAGATCGTTAATGACGAGGAAGACAATGCCCATCACCAGCAAGGCGATAATGATGATGGTGAACAACACAAGGTGACGATTTGTGTCAAGAATGGTGGCGGGGCGATGGATCACTGTTGCTCCGACAGGAAGACTGGAGAAGGGAATGCCATAGATGTCCAGCATGCGCCAGTCGAACGCTGTCTTGGTCGACTGTCGGGTGACGACCGGGATGGAACCGGCGCTCTCGCCGCCCAGCACGCGCTGGACAAGGTCACCCGCCCTGGCGCCCTGCAGGCTCGGGCTGGTCAGTACGCCGCCGACGATGCCGTGACCGAGATCCTGCTCGTACAGGCCGTAGATTGGCAAGCTGGTGTGCTTCGCCAGTTCGTCGACAAACCGGGGAGTGTCGATAAAGACGCCGTCCTTGTCGCGAGTGAACGGAGCGGCAAGGATGATGGTTCCGGAGGGGAGCTTGGCGACCGTGTCCATGATCTCGGCAATCGTCGCCTCAGGCGACAACACAAATGAAGCACGTCCAGCGAACTGCGGGATGACTGCCTGGATAGATTTGCGAGCGGCAATGCCTGTGTCGGTGAAGTCGGTGATGACGTAGACGCTGGTGGCGCGGCCATGCAGCCTGAGCGCCAGTTCAAGGGTCCCGGCGGGATCGATTTCCTCGGTGACGCCGGTAACGTTGTTCGCTCCACCCAGCAGAGACGGCGTGTAGTCATTGATGCCGCAGAAGACAATGGGCACGCCGGCAAACAGACCGCTGCGGAGGCTCAGGGCAAACTCCAGCGCCGGATTGTCGGTGACGACCAGGACGCCGGGTTTGTTGACGCCGTATCGGGACTGCAGCAGCCGTTGGACCTCATCACGACGTTGCTGTGAGGGAAACCGGCGCCAATCCAGATACTCGATGAACAGTTGGATGCCCGGCGTGGCATCGAGGACACTTCGGATACCGGCCACTTCGCCGTCTGTCCAGGAGCAACCCTGCTGGTAGGAGTTGAGGATCAGGACACTCTTGGACGGGCTTGTCGCAGAAGCGGCTGCTCGTCCGGGAACGATTGCAGGGAGCACGGTCACGATGACCAGAAGGGCGACTAGGCACACCTTCACTCGGAGCGGTGCCGGGGAGTCCTGACGGGCCCGAAGATGCGGTGTATGGTGGCTGCGATGTACTATTGGAGCCATTCAGAAAGAGGAGTGATCGCCAAGAGAAGCCAGAACAGATGTCAGTTCTTCGAAGTTGAATGGCTTAGCAAGCACGGCATCGAAGTGATAGGCGCGGTATTCTGCCATGACTGGATCTGTTGCATATCCGCTGGAGGCGATCAGGTGGGCTGGAGTATGACGTTCATAGAGGAGTGCCGCCGCTTCCTCGCCACCCATGCCACCCGGGATGGTGAGATCCGTAATGATGATGCTGAATGGGTGTTCGGAGGCAGTTGCCTCCGCGTCAGCTCTGAGAGCGCTGGCCCCGTCGGGCACGGCCTCGGCGTCATAGCCCAGTCTTTTCAGCATGGCGACAACGACCTGGCGAACGGCGGGCTCGTCGTCCATGACCAGAACGCGTCCGTGACGAGACGAACCAGAAAACGGTGCCGCTGATGAATGGGGTGCAGGCGTGGGGGTGGCCGGCAGGAGAATCGTAAAGGTCGTGCCAGCGCCCGGTGTCGACGTAACGCCGATATACCCGTTGTGCTTGTGGATGATCGCATAGGAGATTGCAAGGCCCAGCCCGCTCCCCCGACGCTTGGTGCTGAAGAACGGATCGAAGATCTTGGATAGCTCGTCATGGGCTATGCCGACACCCGTGTCGCTGAAGTCGATGCGGACGTACTTGCCAGGGGTGAGCTCGGGGTATGAGCCAGTGGCAACCGTGACGTTGCGCGCCGATACAGAGAGTATTCCTCCAGAGGGCATTGCCTCGTTCGCATTGATAGCAAGATTCGAGAACACCTGGCTGATCTGGCCACCGTCGATGTCGGTACTCCAGAGGTCGGCAGGCAGGTCAAGCTGGACCGAGACATTCGAACCGCGCAGGGCGAAGCTGACCCCTTCCTGCAGAAGATGTGCCACATCCTGGACGGAACGAATGGGAGCTCCTCCCTTGGCAAAGGTCAACAGCTGCTGCGACAGTCCACGGGCCCTCAGGATCTCGTGCTCTGCCTCCTCCAGCAACTCATGCGAACGGTCTGCATCGTCCTCGAGGCGGGCGAGATTGATGTTGCCGATGATGCCGGTCAGCATGTTGTTGAAGTCATGGGCGATACCACCCGCAAGGACGCCCAATGATTCCAGCTTGTCCATGCGCTGAAGCTCCTCCTCAAGGCGCTCAGTGCGAGTGACATCGACACCGGAGCAGATAAGCCCGGTGACCCGGCCATCGGGATCCCTCAGGAGAGAGTCATGCCACGAAATGATGCGTTCCTCGCCGCTGCGTGTCACCACCGGGCCGTTGATATGATCCGGTATGGGCTGTCCCGCAAGTTCGGCACGAAGAAATGCTTTGGCTTTGTCACGCTCCCGCTCCGGTAGCCGGATGTCGAGCCAGTCCTTGCCCGCGATCTCCTCCGGTGTGTATCCAAAAAAATCATAGCCCATCCGGTTGAGGCGGATGAGGTGAAGGTCCACATCATACACTTCAATGATGACCCCTGACATATTGAAGTACGTCTCTGCTTTGGATGCCTCCATACGTGCAGCTTCCTGGGCCTTGCGCCGAGCTGTGGCGTCATGGGCGACCAGCAGGACCTTGCCATCGGGGAGAGGGCTGATGCGTGCCTCCAACCAACGCGTCGATCCCATCACCACAAGACTGTAGTCAAGTTCGACGGTCGACCCGGTGGTAAGAGCTCGGTGAATGCTTGTGAGAAAGCGTTCGGCCAGATCTCGGTCAAACAGCTCGTAGACAGTTCTGCCCACCTGTTCCTCCCGAGGTGTAGGCAAAAGGTTATCGCGGGTGGGAGCGACCTCGACGTAACGGCCATCCTTGTCCAGGATGATGATGATGTCGTTCATGGCAGCAAACAGGGCGCGCATTCGCGCTTCAGAATCCCGTAGGGCGCGTTCGGCAGCCACGCGGTCCGTGATGTCGACCATTGCCACCAAGACGCGGTGAAGATGTTGATCGCCACCGGGTGCGGCCATCCACCGTGAGGAGATGACCAGGGGTTTGCCCGCCACCGTGGAAGCCGGTCCCTCCCAGGAAAACGAAAGATCATTGGCTGCAATATGGGCAATTTGGTCTTCAAATTGGCCAAGAGCCTCGTCAGACATGCAGCGTAGGAGAGTACCGACGAGGTCGCCCTTGCTGTTGGCGCCGGCTAGTCTAATGGCTGCACGGTTGACGTCGACGATGCGGACGAGCGATGCAAGCTCGCGCACTGTATCTGGATGGCCATGCAGCCATGCGGCGAGGTCGTTTGTTCCGGGAGGAAGCACCTGTTTCAGGCGCTCGTTGAGTTCGAAGAAATCTTCTTCCCACAGGGCAACCGGGGCGTCTTCAAAGAGGGACCGATAGCGCAATTCGCTGTCACGGACAGCGGCAGCGGCGCGTTGCCGTTCGATGGCAACGGCAATCTGGTCTGCGACGAACATCAGAATATCGCGGTCTCTCTTGGTGTAGCGATAGGCTTCACGATACACTTGAACGGCAAGAACACCGACCGGCATCCCCTTGAGCCGCAGCGGAACCCCCAGCCAGCTGGAAGGAGGCGTTCCGATGGCAATGACTTCTTGTGATTTGATGGCCTCTTCCTGAGGGAAGTTACTGAGGAGCAGTGGCATGCCGGTGCGCAGAATATGTGCTGTAAGGCCTGTCTCAGCAGTCTGTGGGTCGGGTGGCTCATCGTACTCGTCGAAGTAGTATGGGTACGTGATAATTCCTGTCTGGGGATCGCGAAGGGCGATAAACAAGTTCTTGGCGGGCATCAGTTCGCCAATGATGCGGTGAATGCGTTCGTAGAGCTGGTGCAGACTATCTGCCGACACCGCTGCTTGAGAGATGTGGTACGTAGCGTCCTGCAGCTGACGTGCATGTACCGGTTCATCGATGTCAACGATCATTCCCTCGATGACCATCCGGCCATCGGGCATGGTAACGCTGTTCCCTTGTTCCCAGACGACTCGCACGGTGCCGCTGGCGTGGACCAGGCGATATCGCAGCTGGAATGGTTTTCCCCGGCTGACCGCTGCCGAAATTGTTTCGGTGTGACAGGGAAAATCGTCTGGATGAATGATTTGTGCAAGGATCTCCCGGTTGCCGACCAGGTCCTTTGCCGGACGGCCAAGGAGATGCTCATACCCGCCACCGACGACCTCGAAGGTAAACGGTGGTTGGGCAGCGGCCCGGTAGACCATGCCTGGCAAGCCTGCCATCAACCGAGCCAATTCCTGGTCGCTGTTCGTTTCTGCGGCAGCAGGGACTCTGCTCCCGGTCACACCAGTCTCAGTACCCTCATCGTTCTGTGCCATGCGTGCTCCTTCATACAATGTTCATTATGAAGAAAAACCACTGCTGCGCAAGACAAGCGAAAGCGATCCGCTTCCGGTGAAATCCGTCGTTTACGTTGAGCGTGATCTCCCAACACAAGCGCTGTCAACCGGTCCGGCCGACAAACGAATTGTGAATGCCTTGGGGTCAGGCACCTTGAGATTCGCAATTAGAGCTTGTCGAAGTTGACCATGAGAGAGCCCCGAAAGCGTTCTTTCGGGGCTGATGGACGGGTATTGTGGAGAAAGCTACTTAGTGCTCTTGGTCTCAGGCTTGGGTGTTTTCTGTCCGCGCCGAGGCTTTGGCGGTGTCTTTGCCGCGGGCGTTACAGTCGTTGGTTCAGGTACCTTCACGGCTTCAGCACCTGTCTTGACCATGGGGGTCTTCGCTGCTGTCTCCGGCTTTTTCTGAGACACTCTTGCCGATGGTTGCTGGACGTTCTTGACTGGCTGCTTCTCAGGACGTGCGATATTCTTGGCCGGAGCCTTTGCTTCGACGGGTTTTGCTGCGGGGACCGCCACGGGTTTTGTCTCTGGGGTCGTGCGATGTGACGGCCGGCTGCGTCTGTGTGACTGGGCGGAGGAAGGGCCCGTCGTTGGGGGCACTGCTTGCGTGGCGGGAGCCGGAACTTGTGGTTGTTCTGGCTGTGCCTCAGACGGGTTAAGAAGACCGGCTGCTACCATCGCCGCGCGGACTTCCGCACGGAAGTCGACGACTGGTTTGGCAGGAGCTACCGGTTTTGCTGCCGGAGCAGCAACAGTGGCCGTGAGAGGAGAGACTCTGGCTTCGACAACAGGAGGCTGAGGAGCAGGTGTCGGCTGGGCTGTGACCGGTGGTGTTGCGATGGCTGCAGGGGTTGGAGCAGGCATGGCGGCCGGGGTGGGCACAACGGGTGTCGTTGCCGGTCTCTGCCCGCGATCGCGGCGGTCAAAGCGGCCGCGTCCCCTGCTGTGGTCGTGGTCCGGCTGGCGCTGAGGCGCTACTACTGCAGCAGCAGCTGGAACAGCAACGGGTGCAGCGGGTGCAGGCACTGCGGGCTGCGTGGCCACGGCAGGGGTGGTAAGGCCATTCTCCTGATGGTGGATGTGCCCGTGCGCGTCGATGACATCAGGCTGCTGGCGCGCGGGAGTCCCGGGACGGAGGCGTGAAAGATCAGTCTTCACGCCCTGCAGCGATGGCAGGAACATGAGGCGGAGAGCACACCACCAAAGGTACTCGGCATCGGGGCCCTTGAAGTCGTCGAGATCTAGAAGGCCATGGGCCAGTTCATTGCGCATGTTGGAGCCAAACTTCTCGACAAGCAGGCCCCTGAGGTCAAATATGAGGTCGCGCCCAAAGACGCGCTCGGCTTCATCCATGTCCAGCAGGGCTCCGAGCACGCGCTCCTGCTCAACGTTGCGCATGTCGATCTTGCTGGTGACCACACCGGCTTTCTTGAGGACAGTGCGCACAGCATTCTCGATCTGGGGCGTCAACAGCGAGACTGCGACAAGGAAATCCCCATTCATACCGGCATCCATGCCCCGGGCGAAAATCTCCTCTCGGCCCACGGGGATGAAGGGGTTGTCTGTGGTGAAAGCACGCCAGTCATCCAACCGGACAACGTGGTCTGACAGGACCTGGCGACGGGCGGGATCAATGAGAGCAAGCACCGCGATCTGCCGGTTGCGCGCAGCTTCCTGATACAGCTCAGCTTCCTTGGCGGTACGGATCTCACGGCTGTCACCCGTGAACGCGGCCGGCGGGTGCGATGAAGCTTTGCCCTCCTGATCCATACCCACCGTACTGATGAGGTACTGGAACGGCATCCTTCCGGTTTTGGCATCGACCTGTTCTTCCAGTTCTGCGGGCTTGGGTGTTTCGGCCAGATTGGCAAGAGCAACCAGCGCTGTGCGCAGATCCTTGCTCTTGACCTGATCGCGCGCCCATTGGGTAATACCAGCCGGATCCATGCGGGCCGGTTTCTTCATCGGGGCTTCATTGCGCTTCAACTCCAGGGCATCCACCTGCTTCTTGAGCTCGATGACTGCCTGCTCGTTGCCAGGAACCTTGGCCAGTGATTCCATGGCACTGCGCATCAACTCCAGGGCATGGTCGGTGATGGGCTGAGCCTCAGACTGCACAATGTCTGCTTGCTTGACGTAGGTATCGGAGGCACGTTTGAGAGCCATGTCCTTATTCCTCTCCTGTCCCGCGATCGTTTCGCAGCGGGCTTTGACCTGCCAGTACAGCCGGGCTGTTTCCCACTGTCCGGCAGCTTCACATCGCTGCGCGCTGGTCCCACAGATGCTGGCGAACCGTGAGGCATTGCCTTCGCCGGCATCCAGCAGCAGGTTGATAAGCTTGGCCCACCACGGGGTCGGCTCTTCGGCGCCAAATTCACTGAGCTGTTTCTGAAGGTAGTCGATGGTCTTGCGGTATGCCTTCGTTTCCTTGCCAAGGAAGACCGCGATGTCGAAGGAACGCTTCAGTCGGTCATAGCCGTCAGCCCACTGGACAACGTCCTTCAGGCGCAGCGCACTGCTCAGGTAGCTATCAACGGCCAGGCTGCCGACGCTCGGGTCTCCTTGACGAACCCAGAGGATATCAGCCAGGCGGGAGCGAAATTCCGGGTCCTGGACGCTCTCGATGAGCTGTTTGATGATGCGCAGCTCGTCAGCCGAGAAGTCCTCAGGGAGCGGGGTACGCGAGTACTGAAGGTCGGCCGCAGGCACAAAGGGGTCGCGCGACGGCGTTTCCAGCTTGAGCTCAGGAGATGCAATGGCGCCGAGGAATGTATAGACAGCCTCTGTGCGCGAGTCGTGTGCCTTGCCTGCTTCCTGTGCACGCTGGTAGAACAGTTTTGCGTACACCGAGCAGAGTTTTTGGTCGGCTTCGACCAGCACCTGTTGCCAGGGCGTGCGGTCGATGTCTTCTTTCTTGATGACAAATCTGGTGATGGACACGGGTTCCTCCGGATGAATGGTTGTTGTGGGAGTTGTCACGTGGAAAAAGGGAGGCTGATGCCGGGAAGCAGCTTCTTGAGAGCGCGTACAAACATCTTGAACTCATCAGTTGCGCTGGACTGACCCGATGCAGTGACACGCTTCGCGCCACTGTCCAACGCAAGCCGCCAGACCACGGGCTGATCTGCCTGGTCCATGCAGTCCCAGTTCCAGACGTCTGCCTTGTCGACGGCACGCCAGAAGCGCTTCCATGCTTCAAGAGAAGGCTGGAACGCAACCTGAGGCTCAGAGCCTGCGCGTGCGTACAGCGTTCCTGTTTCCCAGTGGACCGTCATGGCCTGCGGGGTGCCAAGGCCAAGCGCCACTTCCACGGTGACTGGCTCAGCCGGCTCAATACTACGTGTCATTCAATCCTCCCTGCGGCCAGAGCGCTGTCCCACGGCAGCGAACGGCCACACGCACGAATTGGGGGTGCGATCGCCCATGCACTCGGCAGTTCAGCATCCCCTTTCAGGGATCGCAGACGCCCGTGCACCAAAACAAGTATAGCGTATTTACAGGTTGACAACAAGCGAACAATGAACACAGCACGTCGTGCCTGCGGGATAAGGAGATCGCCCGGCAGGGCAGCCGGGCGATGTGGGGGGGAGGAGGGGAAGGTAGTCTAAACCTTCCTTGTGTTGTTGTGCTGGCATATGGGACTCGGCGCTTGCGGCCAGGCTCCAGTGTTGTGTGCCATCTGTGCTACGCTCTTCTGGGTCCAACCGTACATGGTTTCCTTCACTTTTTGTCCTGTTTTTCTGCATGCATCTTCATCAGTTGCAGAAGAAGCTGGGCGTGCTGCGTGTCCCGTCGGCCTTGGGTGGTCAAGCCGGTGGAGAACTGACGTTCCCTGCCTCGTTCTCTAGGTGCCTCATGCCTTGATGCCAAACACTGCCTGCACGAGGAGGCCGAAGGCATAGGATGCCGCTGCGGCGCCAAGACCGGTAATCACCATCTCGCGGATCTTTGTCCGGAAAGCGTTGCTGCCGGCAGTCAAGGTGATGATACTGGCGACAATGGCAAGAGCCAGGCCGGCGAACACGACGCTCAGGATCAGTGCCGTGAAGGAGTTCTTTGCAAAGAAGTAGGGGAGGACCGGGAAGAGCAGGCCGATGATGTAGGCGGCGCCGGTGAACAGAGCACTGCGGATCTCGTTGGAGGGAGTGACCTCGGTGAGCAGCGCGATCATCGCATCTTTGTTCGATGCCAGCTTACCGGTGATCTCGTCAGTCAGGTCAGCGGGCATCCCAGATTCATTCAATTTCTTGGCCAGTTCTGTCTGTGCTCGTTTGGGCGCGACGCTGAAGAGGAGGTCCGTCTTGCGGCGAACGCCTTCGTTGACCTGGCGCTGACTGCGGACCGACACCCAGGTCCCAATTGCCATGGACAATGCGCCGGCAAGGCCGACGACCAGACCGTTGACACCGACGATCTGTGGGCGCGTCGGGTAGACCGCTGAGAGACCCGTGACTGCCCCAAGCAGTTCGACCAAGCCATCGTTCATCCCCATCACAAAGTCGCGGACGTTGTCTTTGGGCAGGGCACTGAATTGCTCTTCCAGCTCTTGCTCATGTCCGAGCTCATCCTCGATGACGTGTGCGATGGCGGACTTCTCAGACTCCTCCAGTGTCGTGGACGTGAGGAACGCATAGTATGAATCGATCGCGGTTGTCTCGCCTATTTCAAGGACCGACAGGTAGCGCCGGGTTCCCAATATGCGGCGCAACAACCGTGCCCAGGTAAAGGAGAACCACGATGGCTCAGAAGGGGTGATGCCACGCTTCAGAAGGAACGCGCGCCAGAAGGCCGTATGCATAGCCTCTACTCGGGCCAGCTCGGCGAACCGCTTGCGCAGGCCGGGGTCCTTCTCTAGTCCTGACAGGTATGCATAGAGGCGCGATGCCCCACGCTCATCTGCATAGAAGCTCAATGCCTTGGTTGTCTCATCGATCATCGGAAACTCCTTTCATGACAGCTCGGATTGTGAAGGCCCTTGTACCTGGTACTAGGGATGTTCACAATTCATCGGTGGAGGGTATGGCGGAGGACAATAGCCTGCTGAGGGCACATTTCGTGGCAGCAGTAGCACAGGACGCAAATGGACCGGTCAAATTGCGGGTATGGCAGAAGCTTGATCGCACCAGTCGGACACCGCTCTGCGCAGATGCCGCACCTGATGCATGTGGAGGTGTCGACCATGGGGAGGGGGCGGTTGGAGGCTCCGGCGAGGCGCTGGAAGGTGGCAGCGATCCCTACCGCAGCACCACCCAGGTAGCTCCTGGGTCTCCGGAAGGGCGGCTGGATGGGGGTAAGATCGCCGATGACGAGCTTGCTGTCTGGAACAGGGACGACCCTCGAGAGAGGCGTGAGTTGCCAGTCGATTGCCATCATGCGACACATGGCCCAGTCGACAAGGACAGGATCATCCGCGATGATGACTGCTCGCAGGTGGCGCGGCTTCCCTGCCGAGGGGCCTTCGCCCTCCATGCCCAGAATGCCGTCCAAGACAATACGTTCAGGGACGGGCAGGGCTGCGTGAAGGTCCAGCAGACATCGGGCGAACTCGTCACCAGAAGGGATCATGTGGAGGCCGGCGCGCTCGGCCTTGGGTGTCAGTCCAAACAGATTCTTGACGGCACCCGTGACCAGTGTGAGCGAATGGGTCTTGGCCTTGGGCAGATTGAAGAGGGCTCTGCTGCGCCACAGCACATTGGGCAGCGTGATTGGCCGCGGACTCTTGGAGTGCTCGAGGTAGACAGGCCTGAACCCGTACTGGTCGAGATGACAGACGGTGACGCGCTCATCATGCGCGTATTCCTCAAGGCCAAAGTCGGCGGCCAGGCGCTCATTGGGCACATAGTTGCCCGGGATGTCACCGACAATGACACGCAGATCATGAGCAAGCAGGAACCGGACAAAGGCATGAATGAAGCGGGGATCAGTGGTCAGTGCCCGCTCCGGATTGGCCTCCTGCAGAATGTTGGGTTTGACGAGAACAGTATCACCGGGGGAGAGCCCCTGCAAGAGAAACTCCTGGTGACCCGCAAACACCCCGTTCAGTCGTTCTTCGTCATAGTCGTCGAGCCGGTGGGTCCATGCCTGCATGTGTGTCTCCTATCTTCCTCTACGAGGATAGCCGCAACAGGCTTTAACTCAACCTTGTTCTTGTGCAGGAACAGATGCGAACGCAGCCTTGATCGCGTGGCGTGTTGGCAGCAGAAAGGCGACGACCACCATGGCAGCGGCTGCTCCCATCAGGAGGCGGTATGACGAAAGGATGCTGGTGCGCTGTGCCCACTGCCCCAGCAGAACCACAACGAGTCCTCCCACACCCCACGAGAGACCCATGATGGATGCTGAAACGAGACCGCGGTGGTTGGTAACCAGTTCATGAGCAAAGACGATGTTTGAGCTCAGCGTGCAGCTACCGAAGAACATCATGGCAGGAAACCAAAAAATGCTGGTCGAGCCAGTCAGGACGAACATCAGGAGCGCAAATGCCAGGCCGGTTGCTCCTATGATGTTAATAGTCCTGCGGCCGATGTGGTCGGATAGTTCCGCCCCGATGACGTTGGCAATTGCTCCTGCCAGCGAACCAATGGCAAGATAGATGCCTGCCTTGCTTGGCAGGAAGCCGAGTTCCTGGAACAAGAGAGGCAGAAGGATGGTAACTCCGTTATAGACGATTGCGGTGAGCGTGGCGGCGGCGACCAGCATGAGATATCCCTTGTATGCAGGGCTGTCCGCCATGCATCCGCCGCTGCCGTTAGCCGCACGTGTTTCTGTACGTTGCTCACGTGGGAGGGCGAACACCTGATAGATGGCCAGTGCAAAGCCGGGGATAGCCAGGATCCAGAACCGCTCAAGGTGCAGCAACCCAAGAAGGGGAATGACCACCAGCGATCCGACAAAGGATCCCATGGATCCGCCAAAATTGAAAATAGACATGAACCGCCCCTTATTGGTAGACGACAGTTGGCTGGTGTCAGCTGCAGCCTGTGGGTGGAACATCGCAAGCGAGAGAGCGATGGTGGTAAAAATGAGCAGCAGCCAGCCAAAGCTGCGGGCCAGTGGCAGCAGGGCCAGTGCAACGGCAGAGAGAATAGAAGATGTTACTATAAGCGCGTTGGCATGCTGCATGTGGTCTGACAGCAGGCCGAAGAGTGTCTGGACAAGACCGGAAACGATGGGCAGACTGGCGCCCAGCGCTGCAGCAGCCCCAAGAGAGAAGCCCAGACGCGTTCGGAAGACGGGCACCAGGATGGGCAGGAACGCGGCGTACCATTCAACGAGGAAGTGACCACCAGAAATTGCAACTAGCGCTTTTCGCATGCGGTTCATCGTTCAGCTCTCTCCCTGGGTATGCGAAAAAGGCAACCTCGAAGCGAGCAGACGAGTCCACCATGAACGCGAGCCATGTTCCGCGCGAGGCTACCTTTTTCTGTTATTAGTATACCAAACCTTTGAACTATGTCAACTTCCGAACGACATAGGATTTCATGCGGCTTTCACAAGTTTGGGACCTGGAGAACGAGCTTTGGACTGTGATTCAGTCCCCGCCAGCCAGGCAAGGCAGCGGTTGATGAATGAGTCACCCGATCCCACTGATTTTTCCCTGGGCGATATCTCTGAGGAACCGGCGGAGTTCTCGTGGATCAGTGTGTCCATCCACCTGCAGGGAGATTGTCTCATTTGGCATCATCAGCACCAGCTTATGTGGAGGGACACCCGGAGAGGGTCGCCTGGAGTGTGCTGGTACGGCACCTGCAAGAAAGTCGATCTCCTCGATATCGGCGTATCCCAGGAGACGTGCCGCAGGCATTTCTTCCAGTACTGCTTCGATGGTCATGCCCGGATAACTGTCGATCAGGGCAAATGGAGCCTGAGCGGCATACCACATCTGCTGAAAGCGATTTAGGCCATGTGCCTTGGCTTCGGCCGTTCGTTCATCGTGAACATGGCGTAGCTTGGCCCGGTCGAATGGCGCGACCACGATATGCGTGCGCGTTATGAGGAGCGTCCGTTCCAGCGATTTGAAAGCACTCCGCCTCTCCAGCGCCTGAGACGCTAGGAGGACGACCTCCTCTGTGGGAGCGTCCATTAGAATTCGACGTCCAGGAGCAGGACAAGCGCAGACACCAGCACCATGAGCATCGAATAGGGAACAGCTGACGTCGATTCTTTCGCGCTGGTCGCCGATTTCCAGCTGATGTAGAAGACAACGAAGAGAGCAGGAACGATCATGCCCCAATAGTCACTGCGAGTCCCGAAGCGCCAAAGCAGAACGGCCATGCCAGCCGTACAGATAACGGCGACGGTTGCTACCAGCAGTTCATTGGCCTTTCTCCTGCTCATCTGGACCCCCTGGTCATGGCGTGGCCTGCAATATCTCCATACTGAAAGAATACTCTACGAGCACGGACAGTCAATCGGAAGTCTTCACGGTCACTGTAATGTCAAAGAGTTTTTGGCTCAAATTCTCGTGGTTCCCGGACAGGGCAAAATCACTATTGCAGCTACCACCTGAGGGCGCGCTTCAAGATATTTGGCGCGAGGGAGCACTGACCTTCTCCGAGTCTGGATGCGCTGTCACGCATGATGCGGCGCGCATTCTCCTTGATATCTTTACTATGAGACTGTTGACTGATGCTAAATATCATCTACTCTTAGCTTATCAAAGTAAGGAGGAACCACGATGAGACAGATGACAAACACGAAGCGCATGGAACTCGCGCTGGAACAGTTGAGGAGCTATTGGGAGGTTGAGGATCCACAGAAGGTGGGCGGACTCACCAAGTCTCAGCTTGCGCTACTGCTCTCGCTCTCCGAGCATCCAGGGTGTCGAGTACAGGATACCGCCAAGCGGCTTGAACTGACCGCTCCGACGATCAGCATCGGAGTGCGCCGGCTCGAGAGCATGGGGTTGGTCTTGCGGGATGTGGATCCTGATGATCAGCGGGCCGTTTGCCTGTATCTTTCTCCACAAGGTCGCCGGATCGCGTCCAAGGCGCGTGCACTCAGGGCAGCCAAAGCGGAGAAGATGTTGGCGTCGCTGACAGAAGAGGAACAGCAGTCGTTTCTGAGTATGCTGGAGAAGGTTGTTGCAGCAGTTAAGTGATGTACTGCACTGAACAGATTTCATCAAAGGGGAGGTTAAGATGAATGCACGATTTGTAACGTCGGATGTCTCTCTTATGGGAGCGGTCGACTGGGACCGCACATTGTTCGATGCCCTGATTCCCCTGCCTGAGGGGACAACGTACAATGCCTATCTTGTGCGCGGGAGCGAGAAAACCGTCCTGGTTGACGCGGTTGACCCCGTGAAACTGGATGTCCTGATGGCACAACTCGACGCGGTTGACCACCTGGATTACCTGGTTGCTCAGCACGCCGAACAAGACCACAGTGGCTCCATTCCGGCGGTGCTTGCTCGCTATCCAGAAGCCGTGGTCGTGACCAATGCCAAGGCGAAGGAACTGCTGCAGGAGCTCCTGGACATCCCTGCTGACCGCTTCAGGATTGTCGCAGATGGAGAAACACTCTCACTTGGGGACAAGACGCTGCGGTTCATCTATCTGCCATGGGTGCACTGGCCCGAGACGATGGGCACATACCTTGAGGAAGAGCATATCTTGTTCTCATGCGACTTCTTCGGGTCGCACCGTGCCCAGTCTGGGATATTTGCAGAGAAGGATCTCGTGATGCTTGGCGCCAAGCGCTACTATGCTGAAATCATGATGCCATTCCGTGGCTTCATCTTGAAAAACCTGGACAAGCTTGCTGGTTTGCAGATCGACATGATCTGCCCCAGCCATGGTCCTGTTTACAAAGATCCTACCTACATCATGGATGCCTATCGTGACTGGGCAGGAAGCCCTCCGCATAACAAGGTCGTTATCCCGTTCATTTCCATGCATGGCAGTACGTTGAAAATGGTGGATCACCTGACGGCATCTCTCGCTGACCGTGGCGTGGAAGTTGAGCGGTTTGACCTGACGACCTCGGATATAGGGAGTATTGCCATGTCCCTGGTAGATGCAGCGACCATCGTCATCGGTACGCCAGCCGTGCTGACGGGGCCACATCCAAAGACGATCGAGATCGCCTACCTGGCGGGAGTGCTCCGTCCCAAGACACAGTTCGTGTCCATCATCGGGTCATACGGGTGGGGCCAGCGCATCGTCGATGTCCTTGGCGGCCTGATTGCTCCACTGAAGGCCGAAGTTCTTACGCCCGTCCTTGCCAAGGGCGATCCTCGTGCCGCTGACATGGAAGCTATTGATGTGCTGGCAGAGACGATCGTGGCGAAGCACCGTGAGGCTGGCCTGCAGTAATCCTCTCCCCTTTGTTCCTGACAAACCCCCGGCCGTCCGGACGGGGGTGCTTGTATGGATTGACAAGAGAGCGTATCATCAACCCGGCCCCGGTATGGGGAGAAAGGGCTGACGCTCTGCGATTGATGCGTTGCCGGCAGCAAAAGCGTTCGGAGCAGGCAAAGCGATATGATGCTTCATTGTTGGCATGCCTCTGCATGAGGCTGGGGAGGGCTGAGACGATGGTTTCTTTGTGCGGTAGAATACTTGATACAGCGCTTCATGTATGTGGCCTATCCTTTAGGGTTTCGCGCCTTTCCATGCCTCAAGCCGGCCCCGAATCTGATAGTAAACTTCAGGTGCATCGATGGTGATATGTCCATGAACGGCGCCGAAAACGCAGTTATCCAACTCGATATTCATGGTGGCATTGTTTCCCTCAATCCGGCTGCATCT
>JAJFTL010000023.1 GCA_021373025.1 bacterium | reverse complement strand
CTGCTGATTGCGCTCCTCGTCGCCTTCTGGCAGCACAACGGTCTTGTGAAGCTTTGTTGCCTTGCTGCGAATTGATTCCAGGATTGTCATACGATCCCCCACATGATACACCAAGAGAAATTGTAGCACGGAGCCTCTCTTCCAGGAGCAGGCGACCATCGTCTGTCACGTTCGAATGAGTCTAGTGCACAGCAAGATTAACTATCAGGACGAACAACTGGCTCAGGAGGCACGTAGCGCCAAGTACATCTCCTGTGTATCCTCCGATCTTGTGCCGCGCCGAGAGACTCATCAGGCGACCGATCACGACAGCGACTCCCATCGACGTTACCCAGCGAACGGGAGAAACAATGGCCAGTGGCGCTGCCAGCACTGCACTGAAAACAGTTGCGCGATGATCGTATGGTGACATGAGTGCTCCCAGCCCACCAGGCTTCGCGGGCTGAGTCGTTGCGAGCAGGATGTTCATGGCAAAGCGTCCACAGACACTCATAAAGAGAAGCGAAATCGGTGCTGAGGAGCGGAATGCCAGATAGAACGCAAGACAGTAAAAGAAAGAGAAGAAGATGGCAAATGGCCCCGTGTCTCCCTTTGACATGATCTCCAGACACTTCTCGCGGCTCGCCTGGTTGAAGAAGCCGTCGAACGTGTCCAACAGACCATCGAAGTGAAAAAGATCAAAGAGGAAGAACCCAGCCACGATCGAGAGGATAACCCCGAGATCGTCAGGAACGTACGTGCGTCCGGCCCAGTATATGACGCCGGCGCCGTAGCCGACGAGCGTGAAGTACCGGGCGACGTTCTTGACAGAACCCTTCCCGCCGAATGGCAACCGGCTGAGAAATGAGAATGCCAGCCTTGGTTCATCAAGCATGCACAGCCCCCCAGATTCGGATACTTGCCTTCAGGGCATCCAGATCGAATACCTCCATTGTGACAAGCGTTTGCCCGGAGATCCAGGGCATAATGATGCCAGCAGTAGCGGCATCGAGTGCAAGGTGATCGTGCCCGCCCTGCACACCCATGGCATGCACCTCGACAATGCACGGTTTCCACGCATCGGGGAAATGTTTGCCAAGTAAATGATGGCCGACATCGAACACCATCCGTTGGTGCAGCTCGACGATGTCCTTGAGGTTCTCGATGGAAACCATGTTGCCCCATGCATATTCTCGCCAGTGTGGCATGGGGTGCAACACGTAGTTCAGCAGGGGGATGTGACGTTCCTCGAAGAACTGATACGCTTCCCATGCCTGTGCTGCATTCGTCATGGGCAGATGAACGGCATACTGAAGGTCCAGCCTGAGGAGTTCTGGCAGCTCTCGGTCGAGCATCTCCCGGGTCTCGGCGTCCCATCTCGCTACGAGCAGCTCGTCATAGTCGACGAGTCCTTGTGCTAGGCGGGCATTTTCCAGCCATGTTCCCGGGAACAGCCATGATGTGCAGCCGATCATTTCACAATGAGTGGCAGTCCGGCGACCATGAAGACGACGCGCTCAGCTCGCTGTGCCAGAGCAGCATTCAGCCGACCAAGGTCCTCAACGTAGGCGCGCGTCGAAGCTTCCAGGGGGATGATCCCCATTCCGACCTCGTTGGTGACAATGATCTCATTGCCTGATAGAGAGGTGAGAAGTTCGTTTTTCATGGTGGCAAGGTCGCGCTTGTAGTACATGAGATTGCCCAGCCAGGTTGTCATACAGTCGATCAAGACAACATCATATGAGGAGAGAGAACGCAGAACGGAGGGAATCTCCACTGGTTCCTCGATCGTCTCGAACAAATTGCCCCGCTCTTCTTTGTGATGTTTTATGCGTACCCGCATCTCGTCGTCAAATGCCTCGGCCGTTGCAATGAACGCGCGATGAGAGCCTTTTTCCAGCGCGAGCCGCAGCGCATACGTGCTCTTGCCTGACTTCTCTCCTCCGGTAACGAGGATCATGTCTCAGTACCTGCCGTGATGCTTGCATCTTCGAACGTGAACATATCGCGCATGATCTTGACGCCAGCTTCGATAACACTGGATGAGAAAGCAGCGCCGGTTCGTTCACCGATGCGCATGTCAAGATCGACAAGGGGCCAAAGCCCCATATTCTTGAGGATGACAATGTACCAGAACTGACGAGGCGTCGGCATCAGGTCAACGTTGAGCCGAGCGTCGATGTTCTTGATGTCCTTCCATCCGATGTAGCCATGCAATAGCGGAGCTGAAACTCGTTCAGGATGGAACGAAACGTGGTAGGCAGCATTGCCACGCATGGTTCCGACAGTGACGCCGGGATCCCATTGTAGAAGGCTTCAGCGATGCTTCCCGCGATCGCAGCCTGCGTATCGGCATCCCCGCGAAGGTTCACGGCGTTGTGCAGGGCGCTCTCAACGTCGTTCGAACACAAAAAAGCAACAATGGCCTCGGGCACCGATAGCTCGGCCGCCTCGAACCATCCACCCCCGGAGCAGTCGATCAACGACCGGTGCAGGTCATAGCCGAACCGTTCTTCAATGGCTGTCCGGATGGCGTCACGCGACTCACCCCGCCTCGCCATGAAGATGGCGGTGACAACTGCCTGCGCGCCGGCAATTCCATCCGGGTGATTATGTGTGGGTATGGCACTTTTTCTTGCCTCTTCGAGCGTCTCCTCCAGTGTGTCGAATGCCCATCCGATCGGACTCACTCGTCCTGCGGCACCGTTGCTGTAACTGTTCGGTAGTGATCGTTCGGGATCTTCGATCCACTTGATGAAACGAGTGCTGTAGCGGCGGTCGGGATACGCAAGAGCGTACGCGCGCAACGTCTCGGCGTAGGGGTGGTGGTGGAGCAGACAATCAGCGACGGCGACCGTCAGAACAGTTTCGTCCGTGAACCTCGACGCGGGTTCCAGCAGCGGAGCGTCTCCGCTCATCGCAGTGCGGTACTCGTGGACGGAGCCAACGATATCTCCGACAATTGCTCCCAGCATGACAGTGTGAACTCCCTTCGCCGATCTGTGAGGTCCCTACATGGAATCAAGATAGAGCCGCTGTATCTGCTCTGCAGACGCCGCCTGACGCGGGTTGGTCCTGGCGGCGAGCTCCTCAAGTGCTGCTTCGGCAAGCGCGGGAATGTCACTTTCCTTGACCCCCATCGCGGCAAGGCCGGACGGCATCTTGAGGCGGCGGTTCATGTCCTCGACAGCAGTGATAGCCTTCTCGGCGTTCTCACGATCCGTCCGCCAGGGATGTCCGACGCCCATGGCGACGGCGATCTGGGCCATCCTCGTCCCGACCAGGACGGAATTCCACCGCATGACAGCGGGCATCAGGATGGCATTGAGGACGCCATGCGGCAGCCCGTATTTGCCTGTCAACGGGTGTGACAGAGCATGCACATAGCCAAGGCCCGAGTTGTTGAACGCGAGTCCGGCTAGGAACGCAGCATGGCACATTCCTTCCCTCGCAGCAATGTTGTCTCCATGTTCAAAGGCGACAGGCAGCCAGCGGTACACCAGTGTAATTGCTTCATAGGCCAACGAGTCGGTGAGCGCCGTCGCAATCGTACATACGTATGCCTCGATCGCATGCGACAGTGCGTCCATGCCGGTCGCAGCCGTGAGGCTGGGAGGCATCGAGAGCATTAGCTCGGGGTCGTTGACCGAGACGTCGGCGGTCAGCCTCCAATCAACGATGGTCATTTTGTGATGCGTCTTGCTCTCAGTGAGGACGGCAACTGACGTGACCTCGCTACCCGTTCCCGCGGTCGTGTTCACCGTAATAAATGGGGGCAAGTCGTTGGTCGCCTTGCCGACCCCTTCGTATTGGTCGATCGTTCCGCCGTTGCTCACGATGAGGCCGATTCCCTTGGCGCAGTCCATGGCACTTCCCCCGCCAATAGCGACCAGGAAGTCGCAGGTCTGATCCTTGTACAGTTCGACGCCGTTCATCACCATCGTGTCGGTGGGGTTGGGCCCAGCGCCTGCATAGACGACCGACTGAATACCGTCCTTCACAAGGACATCCGATACCATCTTTCCCTGGTTCTCACCATAGGATCCCATGGATGCTACGACTAGCCCTTTTGTTCCGCCGATGTTGTGGGCCCATATCCCGACATCTTTCAGTGCTCCACGATGGATCAGGTTGACTCCTGGCATGTAGTATGTTCCCGGCATATCGCCACCTCCAAATCGCATACGGACAAGCCGGCCGGTCAGGGCAGGCGGACTGCAACCTCATTTATTACTATAATGCGAATGATCACAGCGGTCAACCGATGCCTGGCATAGCGGCATGCATCGACATTCAGCCATTTCAACGAGGATTCTACCCCTCAACGTACAGGAGTATATGCGGTGAGGGCAGCAAATGGGCGACAAGAGCAGCCTCGGCTTCCAGGAGTCCGAATACATCTATGCGCTGCCCGTAGCCTTCCAGATCGAATACCTGCTCGGCGTCTCACATCAGTACTAGAGAGCCTCGTGGCCCCTACCATGTCCACTCACGGTATTCTCGGGGCCAGTCACTCCGTGGCCACGAGACATCAGGACTCCATACTCATTGCATGGCTCAACCGTTGCGGCATACGGCATCAGCAGTTCGATAACATCTGTGTCTTCGCGCTCACGGGGCCCGAATATTCGTGCATGCGGGGAGACAAACCCAGCGAGCGGGACCCAGAACGAGGTCGACACGGTTATCTCTGCGGTCAGCAACATTCCCCTAAGCTCAGGGTCTTTGGGCGCAATGTGAAGAGTTGTCTCGTCATCCTGTCACTGTGGCCGCTCTTCAGAAGGTCCGTGAGACCAATGCCACAGCCCGTCACCAGAGGGTACTCGCGTGGCACGAATTGTAAGGCCTCAATCCTGTCTCTGCGAGCGTCTGCTGAAACGGTGCCTGCACTGGCGTAGCGGGCATGGTGCTTCTCGGATACATCACCGAGAGCCGAGTGACACAACTTGATATTCTACTTTCCAGTCACGACATCGAGAACAGGGTTTCTCATGCGATCAGAGAGGCAGTCTTGAGCATGCGACTTGAAAAACCACGTGAAAGGTAGCCTAACGAAAACTGTAGTATTTAGAAGCATCCATGAACGGTAAACGCATTTACCGCATCGCTGGCGCCAGTGTTGGTCGAGAGATCTTGCCTGCCATTCTCCGCGTGAGTGCTCAAAGACCTGGTTCGTCTCCCACGTCGCTATTGATCTGGCGAGCAACGACATCGATAAACGCATCCCATTCAGGCCTTCATCGCTGGCATCGATGCCCGTTTCCTGCTCGTCGCAGCACTCACTTACGCGCGCAGGGACTTGCGGGGCTCCCGCGCGATCATGCTTCTTCACCATTCCTTGCTTACTTAGAACCATGGCGCCTGTCGACTTGTAGCAGAACGGTTTTCATTGGTCACAGCCGCACTCATCATCACCGATGGCGGTCTCGTCCTTGCGACAGATCATATTACAATCCCCCAACGGGGCTTGGTTCTATGGCAGTCATGATCAGCATCATGCGCATGTTCATTAGGACCTTGCCGTAGGAAACGGGCGGAGGCGTCAAGACAGCCATGCTCACACTCTTCATCCCCAATAGACGTCCAGACCGACTCATCCGCTTTGCTGGGGACGATATTGCCATAGGATACGAGGATTGAACTATGAGACATCAAGTCGCAGTTATCGGTCTTGGAAAGCTTCGAAAGTTATGCGCAATTCGTCTAGCCACCCGGTTGAGCCTCTCGAGCATCTACGACTTTCTCGCGTCTTCCCCTAAGAGTAGCAATGACGCCAGGACCAGGAGGCAAAGAACACCAAGCTGCGTGCTATGATGTATATGAAAACATCTGTCACTACGATGCATACCTGTCATTTTTTGAGGGGGTTCATCCATGGAAGACGTGAAAAGCAAGGAATGTTGCGAACGTACCACTGCAAAAATAACGGTCGCACAGTTTCTGGAGAACTATGTCGATGTGACGCAATTCCTAGAGTACTGCAAGGCATGCCCGAACTATGACAAGATCTGGTCCTGTCCTCCCTATTCTTTTGATGCGATGGACTTCTGGCACAAGTACGAGACGCTGGAGCTGATCGGTGTCAAAGTCAGACCCGACGAGAGCCTTCGTGCTGGAACGTACACCCGTGAACAGCTCGGAGAGATCTATGAAACGCTGGTCTTTGAGGAGAAACGCAAGCTTTCCGTGGAACTTCTTGCACGCGAGCAAGAGATCCCGGGCAGTCTCTTTTTGTCTGCGGGAAGTTGTGACATTTGTCCCGAGGGTTGTACAAGAACGGGACGTCAGCCATGCAGACACCTGGACCTGATGCGGTACTCTGTGGAATCTCTTGGAGGGAACGTACAGAAAGCGGTGCGCAATCTGCTGCATATCGAGATCATGTGGCCGCAGAATGGAAAACTGCCGGCATATTTCATGTTGGTAGCGGGTCTGTTACTTCCTGGAAAGAGCAGCTGACCATCAGGGCCTCTTGCTATCAAACGGACAGCAGAACTACTGATTCCTGACTACCTGTGGCGACACGATCGGTCAGAGCAGTGTCTCCAAATGCATTTTCCAGACTCAGGCGTTACCGTTGCAGAGCGGTGGCACATGAGCTTGCAACAGGGTTACATCCGGACTTCACTTTGCCGGCCAGTGGCGCCTGCGGGCACCGCTGGCCCAGATTGAAGGCGTCCTTGTCGTTCAGCAGCAGGATGGTTGCCTTGACGTTGTCATAGTTGAGGCAGGGGGGTTACCCTCGCCCATTCAGACCACGTTGGTACCCCTCTCGCCGGCAGCCTGCATCAGGAGCACGAAGGAAAGCAACTGCTCGACGATCTCGAAGAACATGAGGATCCTGGCGAAAGCTAGATACCCCGTGGTGCAGAACACACAGTCTGCCTGGCATGCGGTCTCGGCCGAGACATACATGGTATCGGTACTGTCGCCATATGGAATGAGGACACTTTCGATAGACATGAGAGTCGATAGACATGAGAGATGGATAACGAGGAAGAACCCCTTCACCATGGAACGCTATGAAGCTGATAAGGAAGAAACCAGGAATGCTATGCATGCAGACTGTACCAAACTGAATCATGTTGACCAATTCACTGCTCGACCCAATCCGTACTGAAAGAAGAATGTACACCAACAGTATAAACTTAACTGTTGGCACCATGCTCACGACCATGCGGCTGATACGCCATGTCGAACGCATTGCGCGATCCCCGAGCATCTCCTCTCAATTCCCCACGAGCACATCTTCTCGTGCCATTATTCTATGCCTGGGTTTGTATCGATAAGTCCATTACTAGCAGGATTCGCCTGATGCCTACGGTTCTAGTAGTTCGGCTCCTTCAGGGACTAATCGTCAGCGCGACCGAGTGGGAACGAGCGGCGACCATGTTGGGAGAGTCGATACGAATGTAGCCGAAGTATAGGGTAACCTCACCGGGAGCCAGTGCGCGGAACGTCCAGACTTCGGTCTTTGCAATGGCTTCCTGGGCGTCCGGCTCATGCACGAGCTGCACCTTTGTTTCATCGCTCGCCAACAGGTCCCATCGGAATGCAGGGTTTGCGTCACTATCGAGTACCACGGTGAAGATCTCTCCGACATGGGCCTCTTGACCCGGTGCTGATTTGAATGACTCCTTGACTAGTGGGATAAGGACAACGAGGACAAACACCACGAGGACGAACGTTACCACTTGCTTCATGGCGTTTTTCATATTCATAAGGAACAGTATACACACATGAGATCCAAACGCACGGATTTCTTCCTACTGCTTGTCGATGATGTGCTGTAACTGTTCCATGCCAAGGGCCCACAAAAACGGCATCAGCCAGATGGTCGATGGGGCCCGGTGAGGCTGTGGCACATGCTGGCATCGCCATTCTTACGCTAGCCGACCGAGGCAAGCCTTGCATGACGAATGTTCTCATTGCGAAAAGGCCGTGGACGAAGCATCCCTACACGGCTATCCCGGCTCGTATTGTCAAACAGGCAGGTTGTCGTAGTCATGGCATATGAGGTTCATCCAGACAGGGTTCTCAGATGACTTGCGGACAAGCTGTCTGTGTCCTCGTCTAGTCGCTGGTATCAGGCTGGCTCCACAGTACAGCATATTCCTTCACCGCGGCGCGGATTGTCGCTGTGTTGAACGGCAGTCTCTCTGCTCTCTTCAGGCGTATCAGTAGCGCAGGAGCGCTGCCGTGAGGTGTGGCCCATTCTAGGTGACCACCGGTCCAGGAGAAAGGTTCATCGCAACGCCGAGGCATTGCATGTGCTGGTCATTGGGATAGACTGAAGGTCATCCGCTCCGCCCCATCATACTTGCGGCGGTGACAAGGGGAGTGCTCGATGACCAGTGCATTTGATTTGTTGTGGATCGCGTTCATTTTCCTGTTCGACGTGCGCGTCATGGGGTTTGATATCCTGCCCGACGTTGTTGGGTACCTCCTGATCGTGATCGGTCTCAAGCGGCTCGCCTCTCTGAACGGACACCTTGCCACAGCCGCCAACCTGGCTCCTGTCGTGGCACTTGTGTCATTGGCCGATTTCTATCAGCCACCCGCCACAGGAGCATCGATGTTCGCCTTGAGAGGAACAACATTTCAGACCCCTGTCGAGAGCGCGCTCACGATCACCGGCATCCTCCTCGTCGGGCTGAACCTGTTCCTCGTCTACCACATCGTCACCGGTATCGTCGAGGTGGCGAAGAAAAAGAAGGAGAAGGATCTCGTCGAAGCGGCTACTCCCCTGTGGGGAGAATACAAGGCACTCCACATCATGATCATGATCATGCTGCCCATCGTCGCCCTGTTCCCTGCCGCGGGTTGGCTGGCACCCATGGTGCAGCTTGCGGCAGGTATCATCGTCTACTTCTCGATGATCGGGTTTCTGCGCGACGCACAATGGACTCTGTTCGGCCCCAAAGCTAACACTTCAGACCAGAAGTAACGGCTCAGGGAATAGACCTCTCAAGAAATATAGCGCGGGGCAGATTTTGAACAAGTGAACCGCTGCGAAGGATACATGGTCCGTGAGCTTGAGCTGGCTATACAGCCCGACATTCAGAGGCTCTTCATGGTAGTAACCAACGAAGCATGAGGAGGAGGCTGGTGGTGGTTCCAGCCTGCAGGGGCGCAGACCCGGAAGGACCTTCAGAGTAACATCGTGCACGAACCGCTGCATTAGGTTGACGCAGCCAGTTCTGTACAAGGGGCGCTGGGGATTCTATGGTGACATGGCGCCGGCTGATGTTCGTTTGAACCGAGGGTCGCGTTTCTCCGGGTGCAGCGCTCGTCGTCTTTGGGAAAACGCGAATCGAGGGCGTCTGGTTTGTCCGCTGTTTCTTCATTCAGCAGTTGTGGCGCCGGAGCGCCGTGGCGGATCTCTTTCTGGGTGGAGCACTCGAGGTCATGACGAGAGCTGGAGCGCAGGCTGCCGAGGCTTGTGCCGCAGACGTGCATGGTCAGACATGGTCGGACGCCTTCATCTACCCAGGAATGCGCGCCGTGTTCGAGGGTCAGGGTTTCAGCGCTATGCCACGTAGCGGAAAGCGTATCGGTGTCGTGCGGAGGCGACTGTGAAAAGAGGGAAAGAGGGGGATTGTATGACGGAAGGGACAAGATCTGATGCGCTTGCTGCTGAAACACGATTTTTCTGCTCCTGGAGCGGGGGAAAGGACTGCTGTCTTGCCCTTATGCTGGCGACGGAGACGGGAGCGCGTCCGGCTGCACTGCTTACGGTGATGGATGAGACAGGGCTGAGGTCGCACTCGCATGGGCTAACCCTACCCTCGCTGCAGGCACAGGCGGATGCCATGCATTTGCCATTGCTCGTTCGCAGTGCTTCATGGGCGGCCTATGAGGAGACCTTCGTTGATGGACTGCAGGAAGCTAGACGGATGGGTATTGTTGACGGGGTCTTTGGGGACATGAGGGTGGAAGCGCACCCGGAATGGGTCGCTCATCGCGAATGGGTGGAGCGGGTCTCGGCGCGTGCAGGCATTACGCCGCACTTTCCGCTCTGGGATCTGCACGGAGCAGCAGTGCTCCAGTCGCAGCTTGACCATGGCATCGAGGCGGTCATCATCATGACACGCACTGTTGCGGTCGACAGAAGCTTCCTTGGGCGAAAGCTGGACGAGGCTTGTATCGCTGACCTGCGGGCAGCCGGCTGCGATCCGACGGGCGAGGGGGGAGAACTCCATACGGTCGTGACGAAAGCTCCCTGTTTCACCTATCCTCTCGCCATGAGCATCGGTGCGGTCACCGAGCACAGCAACTGCTGCTTCTTGGAGGTCCAACTGAAGCGCGCATAACCCACAGCGGGCTGCTGGTTTCGGAACGCAGTATCTGGCCCTGCACTGGTCCACGGTCGGCGCTGAAGTGCTGAAGACATCCGACGACAGTGAGTCTGCTCAGAAACGCTGTGGGAGCGGAAGTTCGCTCATTCGTGGGAGATCGTGACTGCACTGGCGCGACATTTATCCAGTGTGGACCGGTTGTCGTGCGCGCAGGGAAACCCTACATCGAT
>JAJFTL010000060.1 GCA_021373025.1 bacterium | reverse complement strand
GGTTCGGGCTGCCTACTGCTTTCTACAAACAACCTCGCTGTGCCTGCACGCACGCTGGCACAGCGAGGAACGTTCTGCTATCAGTATACTACTTTTTCGCTACAGGCTTCTTGGCGACTGTCTTCTTAGCTGCGGGCTTTGCAGCGGCAACCTTTTTTGTAGGGGCTTTCGTGACAGGAGCTTCAACAGCTGGCTTGACAGCAGCTTTGGCTACTGTCTCTTTGACCACAGGCTTCGCCTCGACCTTGACGGTCTTCTTGGCGACGGGAGCTGCCTTCGCAGCAGGCTCTGCTGCAGCAGCCTTAGGACCACACCTACCGCCAGCCTTCATAGGGGCGGCCTTAACGACCTTCTTCTCAACCTTCGCTGGTGCAGCGACGGCCTTCTTCGCTGGTTCTACTGCCTTCTTTGCTGTTGTCATTGCCATCTCCTTTGATGTAGTGGATGTCGAAACTGCTGTCAATACTTTAGGACAAAAACAATAACATAAAAGATGTCAAGCCCCCTGTTGAGGTCGCTTACTGTTGTTCAAAAAACCACAATGCAGCTTGAATACTTGTTTAGTGAGCACTAAACGTATGTGGCGAAAACCGCTCACATCTCACCGGTTGTCTTGATTGTCGTCTGTTCTGGCGCCAGAACATCCTCTTCCTGATCGCCGGGAGGAACATAATCGGGCAAGAGGACCTCGACGTCGCGAATATCCCGGACGGTAAAACTGGCGACTGACAACAGCAATGCGCCGGCTCCGAACAGCACATACATGAGCGCCATGCCTGCGCCGCGCCCGGTACCTGTCAACGCTCCAAAAATCGGTGCCCAGTTCCCTCCCGGCATCATGCGAGGCTCGAAGACCTTGTCTGCAAGAGGGCCAGCAGTCAGCATTGCAAGCGGCACTGAGACCTGCGCGATCATCATGCGCGTTCCAAACACCTTCCCCTGAACGTCATGTGGTACTTTGACCTGCCAGATGGCATCGTTGCTGCCGTTCATGAATGGCACGATGAACGATCCCAAAAATCCCGAGACCAGCCATATGGGCAGTGTGCGGCCAAATCCCATCAACATAATCCCCAGTACCGAGACAGATACCATCCCCCAGAGCACGCCCCGGATCTTTCGGTGTGGTCCACCCCATGCCGCCATGACAGCGCCTCCTACGACACCGCCGATAGCCGAGACTGTATTGACGATACCCAGAGTTTGAGAGTTGTCGCCCGTCCGGGCGAGGATCATCGGGTTCCATAGTGTCACACACACGGATGAGGTGAGATTGACGGCAAAGAAGCTAAGTTGCAGCCACAACAGCGGGCGCCTCGCGACGATGTACCGCCAGCCGAACACAGTCTCCTTCCAGAGGCTCCCCCTGGCTTCTTCTCCTGTCTGCGACCGTTTTGGCTGTGGAATGTCGACACACAGCAGCAGCGCGACGGCAATGCAAAAGGATATGATGTCAAACAGGAAGACGGGTACGAGTCCCCGCGCGGCAACGACGGTCCCGGCAATGAGCGGCGCGATGATGCCCGAGCCGTTCTGAGCAAGCGATATCATGCCTGATGCACGCCCATAGTGTTCCTTGGGCATCATCGTGCTGATGGCGGCCTGGTACGCCGGCCACTGGAATGCCTGGAATGTCCCTGAGAAGAGACCGATCGCGCACAGGTGCCAGATCTGCAGGTGTCCCGTCGCGTAGAGCGCAAGCATGAAGGCAGTCCCGAGACCTGACATGACATCCGAGACACCCATGGCCACCTTCCGGTTCCACCGGTCGACCAGCGCTCCGGCGAGCGGACTCATGATGATGGTCGGCGTAAAGTTGAAGAAGGCGACTATGCTGAGTGCCGTCGCACTCCCCGTGGCTTTCCACGCCCACACTGAGACGGCAAATGCCGTCATGGCCGTTCCGGTCAGTGATATGACCTGTCCCAGCCAAACGAGTGTAAACGCCCTGAACCCTGTCGGACGTGCCGGAGCCATGGAGCCCCCCTGTGGGTTCCTGCTGCTTTGTTGTTCTAGTAATAGTTAGCATGGTATCCTATTGCTTGATCTTTGCAAGATAGCGGCGTAGGCCAGCAACTCAACTGCCGCACTTAATGGCGTGCGGCAGTCCTCTGGACGCGTGCTGAGACAAGCAATCACACTACTTAACGATCACCAGCTTGTATGACCGTGAACCAAGACCGATCTCCTCGGCGTGCGCGACCTGGGATTCCCAATTCGTATCAGGGTGGACGTGATCAAACTTATCTCCGTTTTCATAGTGCACGTCTGACAGGATGCTGGCCTGATTGACGGTCGCCTTGTTGACAAGATCCACACATGCCTGATCAAGCGCCACGGGGTCCGTGCTCGCCGCGATACCAATATCCGGAACAATGGCGGCGTCGTTGCTGTTCCAGCAATCGCAATTAGGGCTCACGTTCATGATGAAACTCACATGAAACGCCGGTCTCCCGTGAACGACAGCATAGGCATATTCGGCTATCTTCTCATTCAGTGCCTCGTTTGTACCCTGAAACACTGGCCGCGCAGCATTATACATGCATACTGCGACACACTGGCCACAGCCGACGCACTTCGTATAGTCGATGGATGCTTTGTGATCGGCGTTCCAGCTGATGGCCTTCTGTGGACACGAACGGATACACGTACCGCAGGCAATACAATTGGTTACGTGGATCTTGGGCTTGGACTCGGAGTGCATCTGCATCTTGCCGCCACGCGAGCCGCTGCCCATGCCAAGGTTCTTGAGGGTCCCGCCAAAACCCGCCTGGTCGTGCCCCTTGAAGTGTGTCAGGGAAATGACGATGTCGGCGTCGGCAATGGCTGTACCGATCTTTGCCGTCTCACAGCGCTTGAGATGGATCGGGATCTCCCGGTAGTCCGTGCCTTTGAGGCCGTCGGCGATGATGACGTCGGCCCCCACCCCGATGCGGTTGAACCCGTTCTCCTGGGCAGACTGCAAGTGATCGAGCGCATTCGACCGGCCCCCTTTGTACAAGGTGTTACAATCGGTCAGGAAGGGCTTGCCCCCAAGTTCACGGATGAGTTTCACGACCCGTGCGACATAGTTGGGCCGAATATAGGCAAGGTTGCCAGGCTCCCCAAGATGCAGTTTGAGTGCTACAAACTTGTCCTTGAAATCGATGTCAGCGATACCAGCGGCACGCATGACCGCCTCAGTCTTGTCCAGCAGGTTGTGTCCCGGACGTGTTCGCAGATCAGTCAACCATACTTTCGAGGTGACCATACCTACTCCTTTCGTGCGTGAAGCTGCCCAAGCAGCCATGCCATATTACGTCCAAGGGCACGCATCGTTTCGATGCCCTCGGCGTCAAACATCTTCTGCATGATGTCATTCGCGGTGTCATCGGTCATGATACACCGCCGGTTCTTCAGTCTGGCACAGGATCCGCAGCCGGTACAGCCACGCACGGACTGTCCCACCAGCTGCATCAGCTCCGTCTCAATTCCGGCCGCTTTGCGCTCACTCATGGCCACGCGCAGCAATCCAGCGGTATTGCTGTCCAGACGGGCGCTGCCGTTGATAGCAAAAACGTTCATGTAATCCTCCCGTGATGCTCGATTCTCATGAATACTGTAGCGTAGAGCTGTCGCTGCGCAACATCGGAGCCCCACACACTCGAGATGGTGCCTGGTTCCCCCTCGCGTGTGGCTATACAGGAGGAACGGCTACACTGTCACTCTTGGTTCCCGACGGTCTTTCGCTGTAGGGTAAGGCCGACCTCGCCCTGGCGGACGAACACTGATCATGCCATCTCGATGACAATCACTTTGAACTCCAGCACTTCATGTATGACACTGTTGAATTACACAACAAGTTGAGTCACGCAAGGATATCGCTCCGACCAGAAAAACCTGGTTGTGCCCACGGAACTCATATGAGACATCGAGAGATCCTGCGCACAGCAGACTCCAATCACAGGGCCGGCATTCATAATTGATTCACGAATTGTCACGCAGCCTTTCGACTCGAAAGAGCCTCTTTCTTGGCATTGAAGCTTATTTCGGGTGACCCTATAGCCTTGTTTTGACTTTTTTTCGTGTTCTTGCCAATATGTTCTATGGACAGACGCAAGACGTATGTGCACTTCACAGCGATTCCCTTTCCCTCTCATCCTCTGACGATGTCAACGTTGCATGTCCGGTCCAAGGTATCCAGACCCATGAGATCAGATGACGCTCCTGACTGCGCTGGCATACAAGGGCAAACCGGCCTCGTAGAGAAAATCCCTGCGAGGCCGGTTTGCGTTCGTCGAAGGAGGTGATGCCACGACCGGAGATTCTGTCAAACCTCTGTATCCAAGCAACAAAAACCTATACCATGGAGGAACTATGATAAAGCGAACTATCGTATTGTTGCTTGCTTTTGCACTGCTCATCGTGGGGACCACTGGATGTGGCTCCACCACCACAGCGACCGAGCAGGTTGTCAATCTGGGTGGTATCCAGCCGATGACTGGTGGCTCGGCTACCTTCGGAGTTTCTGGCAAGAACGGAGCTACCATGGCCGTGGAAGAGTTCAACGCTGCCGGTGGAGCAATGGTTGGTGATATCAAGACGACGATCAACTACATCAACGAAGATGATGCCGGCTCCCCTGAGGTCGGGGCCAGCGCCGCACAGAAGCTTATCAATCAGGACCATGTCATTGGCATCGTCGGGCCTCTCATGAGCAAGGTCTCTATGGCGGTTGCCCCCATCTGCCAGACTGCTGGCGTTCCCATGATCTCGAGTGGGTCCACTGCTGTCCAAGTTACACGGGAAGGTGACTACATCTTCCGTGCTTGCTTCATTGATCCGTTCCAGGGGACCGTCATGGCGAACTATGCATGGAACACGTTGAAGGTCAAAACCGCCGCTGTACTGTACGACAATGGCAACGACTACAACAAGGGTCTTGCTGAA
>JAJFTL010000042.1 GCA_021373025.1 bacterium | reverse complement strand
TTTGATACTGACGTCATACAGAACGGTGGAGGGATAGGGTGAGAAGACGCTGATACCAGCATCGTCCACATGCGCCTGTGCGTTGAGCTTGGGGGTCAGCAGAGCCGTAGCGCGTGTTTCGCCCGGCAGCCCCACCATGTTATAGGCAAAGATACGGATACCGGCGGCATGCAGCCGCTCGTTCACCTGGACCAGGAGCTCGTTGCTCATCGTGCGACCCAGTGCCCGGCGGCGCAGCGGTTCGTCACCGGATTCGATGCCCAGGTAGACCTGCGTGCACCCCATGTCGGCCAATACCCGGATGGCATCCGGGGTCAGCAACTCAGCGCGATGGTCACAGGCGAATGGGAGGCCGACCTCGCGCTTGTACAGTTCGCCAAACCGGGCCAGCCAGTCGGTAGAGATGCCGAAGACGTTGTCGAGAAAACGCAACTCGCGCACCTCGGGGTACCAGATCCGCAGTGCCTGAAGGTAGGCGATGGCTCCCTCCGGGGAACGTGACCGGTGATAATCCTTCGCATTGGGATACAGTGAGCGGAAGGCGTGGTTGGTGCAATACGTGCAGCTATAGGGACACCCACGCGACAGCATGGCGAGCGCGGTATGGGTGCGCGTCGCAATCAGTCGGTTGCGGTCGAACAAACCGAAATCGGGGATCGGCAGCTCATCAAGATTTGCCACCACGGGGCCGACCGGTTCGTGGCGAAGTTCCTGCCCATCGTGCCACCAGATGCCTGGAATGCCCTGAGGAGTCCTACCGGTGACCCAGGCATCGACCAGTTGGGGTAGCGCCACGTCGCCGTCGCCCTGCAACGCTGCATCTACACCGACGACACTCATGCACTGCTCGGGCGCGAGCGAGGCATGATAGCCGCCCCACACGATGGGTACGTGAAGGACATCCTTGGCCCAGCCGGTCCACTCGCTGACCGATGGGAAGGCACTGGTACGCACCGAAAATCCGATGACGTCCGGATGCGTCGCCGTCAGACGTGCTGTGAAATCCTCTCGTGTCGGCGGCTGGGTCATATGCAGCAGGCTCACGGTATGGCCGGCCTGTTTGAGCGTCGCAGACAGCGCCGCCAGTCCTTCGGCATACCACCCCCCGCGATCCACCCTTACCCGTTGTGGTCTGCTGTAGAACCGTGTTGTCGTGTAGTCCGGATAAACCAGTGTCACCTGTGCCACAATCCGCCTCCCATGCGCCCCGTTGTAGGGTGTCTATGTCAGCTCTCATCACATATGTGACGAAGATAACACACGTTACGTTCCCCTATAAGGATACTCACAATGTCTTCACACGTCAACGCGAGGCATAGCCGGCGCCTGGTACCTTGGCCTGATTCCCCCGAGTCCTCTCTCCCAAGACGAAGGGCTGTTCTCGGCCCAGGCAGAAATCCCGTCTTCATATCGCCGCGTACGTCCGCGAGGCAACGGAAACAGAGTGACGAATCACTGGCTGGACGCAGCTGTCACAGCGTGGGCTGCTACAGTCCACAGCTACAAACCACAAGTCATGAAGGCAGAGAGTTCAGGCAGTGACAAAGCCACCGGACCGACGATGATAGTACTGGTCTCACACTCACGCGTGTAACTGCAGGGTCATTCGACGACTCTCGACCACGAGGGAGAATGTTCTCTGGCGCTCGGTGTGCACGACATGGAATCCAAGCCGCTCGTACAGCGCCTGGGCACGCGGATTGTCGACATCGACATCCAGCTCGACGCAGGAACACCCTGCCCTGCGGGCCTTCTGGATGGACCTCTCAATGAGAGAGGAGCCGATGCCGAGAGACTGCTGCGTCGGATCTACACCTACGAATGCAATGAACCAGCTTCCGGGCGTGTTGCGCTGCACTGCTCTGGCCACGATCACACCACGCCAGGCAAGGAGCACCAGCGCGCGGGCTCCCAACTGTGCGGCTGCCCGAGCCAGCCAAGCGGCACTGCCGCTCCTCGATGCCACACTGTATGCAGTGATAATACCAGCCGGGAGACCATCGTGGAGTGCGATTTCCGTGTTGTGCCAGGAGAACATCCCGCCCGGAGCACGGTAGAACGTCTCGACCACATCGCGAGGCGACAGCCCGGCAGCAAGGCCCGTAAACAGCGTGTCGAAGTCTCTGCACGCGATGTTATACATGAGACGTGCCGCGAATGACGCGTCGTCTGGTGTCGCAGGTCTGAAACTCAATCCGGAGACGCTCATCGTCAAGTCCTTTCTCCCTTCTGCAGACAGACCGCACACATGCTGCTTCAGGGAATGTACAGGTCTCCTCTTGCTACCAGGACGGTCTTGCCCGAGATGAGCACGCGATCGCCTGCAAGGCACACCTTCAGGATGCCGCCCCGTGCCGACGCCTGGAAGGCAAGAAAGTCGGTCTTGCCGAGCACAGCGCTCCAATAGGGGGCTAGCGCCGAATGCGCGGAACCTGTGACGGGATCCTCGAAGATGCCGTCTGCCGGAGCAAAGAAGCGGGACGTGAAGTCGTACGGTGCATCACCGACCCCCGTGACGATGATGCCGGGCACATCGAGCGCCATTGTAGCGGACTGGTCCGGCGCCAGCGATCGCACAGCCGCCGCTGGACCGAGGTTGAGCAGCCAGTAGTGGTGGGAGTTCACGCCCGTCCACCGGGGAGCCGTGTCGATTCTCAGCGCGTCGAGGATCCCTGCAGGGACGGACGCAGGCGAAGGGGGCAGTGATGGGAAGTCCAGCTCGATCCAGTCACCCCGGTAGCGGGCAGCAAGCTCCCCACTCAGGCTGTTGAAATGGACCTCGTCATCGGTGACGAGTCCTGCTTCGTGCAGCGCGCGGGCTGTAGCCAGCGTGGCGTGGCCACACAGGGGCACTTCGACTGTCGGAGTAAACCATCGCAGGCGCCATGCGTTGCCCTCACGCAGGACGAACGCTGTCTCCGACAGATTCATCTCGGCCGCAATGGACGCCATCATCTCGTCTGCCAGCGGTTCCTGCAGCAGGCAGACCGCTGCTGGATTCCCAGTAAATGCCTTATCGGTAAACGCGTCGATAATGAAGTAGGTCATATTGTTATTGTAGGACGACAACCTGCAGAGTAAACACGAGAGCAATACCGAAGACGGGCAAGTCCATGATGTTCCTGTAAAGTCGCGCTTTCGGCACGGATCACGTCAGGCGGTCGATTGGTCAACGTGATCCGAGTCCAGCCAGGAGCAACATGAAGTCATGACCGGGGAACCGTGCGCCGCAACCGGGGGGCATTCGGAGGGTGGACACGAGCGCGAGCATTGCCATCCACCTGGGCGGTGCGGTTCCTGACGACGGGCTACTGCGCTGTTGCATCCCGGATCCCGGGGTCTCATCAGTATGTCGGCCGCGAACTCCCGTACTCGTCCGATGTTCGGGTCGCGTTGTACCGGTTCCTGATGAGTTGCACGGTCACCGGCAAATACGACAGGGGATGTAGTCGATCGCTCCAATTGTGATCCCATTCGTCCAGGGATAATGACCGTCCGCACTCTGCACTGCCGCTTTGCTGGTGAAGCAGCTCCAGTATGTGGCCATCGAGGTCGACGGTGATTACGGCATCGGCACAGTATTTACGAGTGATATGGGCTGGGGATGACCTGTGCGAGTCCGCGGTCGACCAGTACTCCGACACCGCTCCTCCCGATGACTTCAAGGTGATTGCCATTGAACCCCAACGCCTTGAGGACTCCGACGTGTGCCATTCCGCGTGGTCCACCACTTGTCAATGCTCATCCGATCTTCGCACATGTGTCGTCTCTCTGTACTACATCATGTTACTTCTGCGTTTCTGGTCATGATATAACCATAGCCAAATATACGATAAGGAGCAGGTATGTTACCAACAGTGACTACAGACCGCGTCCAGCTTCAATCGAAGGTGTTTTGTGGCTTTGGCGCTCCTGGGCGTCTGAGTATCCTGCAAGTGCTGCGGTCAGGGCCGATGACCGCGCTGGACAGCCGCTGGCGTCAGGACACGTCCAGGTGACCTGAAAAATGATGACAACGATTCTGACAGCAATAGCCACGTACGTTGCCACCAGTGTCGATTATCTCATTATCCTGCTCATCTTCTTCTCTCAGGAAAACAGCAAACGCCAGATGAAGGGTGTTGTCTGGGGGCAGTACCTGGGGACGACAGCACTAATCGTTATCAGTCTCCTGGCTGCTTTCGGCCTCAGTTTCATTCCTCAGGACTGGGTCATCGGGTTGCTGGGCATGGTCCCGATTGCACTTGGCCTCCGGGTCGCCTTTAAGAAGGAAAAAGAGCCTGAAGAAGACGAAGTCATCGATTCAGCCAGGAAATACAGGAGCGTCGTTCTCAGTATGACACTGCTCACGATTGCCAGCGGCGGGGACAATATCGGTGTTTATGTCCCGCTCTTCTCCTCTCTGACGCCGCCAAACATCTTCGTAACACTCGTCGTGTTCTACATTCTCGTTGCCGCACTCTGCTTCGCGAGCTACCGTCTTGCCAACTTCAAATACCTGCGAGAGACTATCGAGAGGTATGAACGGATCATCGTGCCGGTCGTGCTCATCGGGTTGGGTATCGCGATCCTGAGTGAGAATGGCACGTTTGCTGCATTTGCCGGTCTTTTCAGGTAGTTGACGGAAATGGACGCAGCAATAGACATGGCCAAGACTTGACATATGACACGAATGTCATATGATGCTGGCATCATGAAACGGAACACGAAGCTTGATGATCTAACATCGTTCTACAAGCTGCTGGCCAATGAATCGCGGCTGGCCATCCTGCTAGCACTGCGAGATGGCGAGGACAACGTCGCCGGCATCTGCGGACGCACCGGCCTGAGTCAGACACTGGTTTCACACCAGCTTGCGACCCTGCACCGGAACGACATCGTCCGCGGGCGCAAGGACGGTAGACGCACATTCTACTCGTTGGCAGACAAGCACATCGACATTATTGTCGAGTTTGCACTGGAACACCTTGCAGAAAGGGAAGTGTCCCATGAGTGATCACCACGAGCGCGAGCTGCCCACCGGGCGCAACTTGCTTGTCTCTACCCTGATGAACCTCATCATTACGTTGTCCGAAGTCGTCGGAGGACTGGTGTCCGGATCGCTGGCACTACTGGCAGACTCCTTCCATAACGCGACGGATACTCTGGCCGGTATCCTGGCGCTGTGGACCCTGCGGCTGGGTCGGCGCGCTCACGATGAACAGTACACGTTCGGCTACCACCGTGCCGAGATCCTTTCGGCTGGCATCAACGCGGGCGCAATGCTTGTGATCTCACTAATCCTGTTTCGTGAGGCCTATGACCGGTTCCTGCACCCGGTCCCAGTCAAGGGCGGCGTCATGCTGGTGGTGGCCCTGGTTGGCCTGATAGCCAACTTTGTCTCTGTTCTCCTGCTCCACCGGTCGGCCAAGGACAGTCTGAACATCCGTGGTGCCTATCTGCACCTGCTGTCGGACACCCTGTCCTCTGTCGGCGTCGTCCTTGGCGGTATTGCCATTAC
>JAJFTL010000035.1 GCA_021373025.1 bacterium | reverse complement strand
GATAACGGTCGTTGTTGCCCGACGGTTTCCATCAGCACCAGCCCTACCAGGTCGCCTATCTTCTTCACGGCCTGTGCGACAGGAACGGCGACCTGGTCGACTACCCCATGCTGCCGGTCTACGCAAAGGATTACCACACAGCCCTTGTCATGCCGGAGGGCTCCAGAAGTTTCTATGCGGGCATGAAAAATGGACTCAGATACTTCACGTACATCACCGACGAGCTCCCCATCTGCAAGATGGTCTTCGCATCTCCGCCAGGCGGGAGGACACAGCGATCATGGGCGCCTCCTTGGGACCTCTCATTATTAAGAATATGCTCGGCCTGCATTGGCCGAGCATATTCTTGCAGCATAGATAACCTTATTTAGTCAGCAGGTTTGAATTTGTCCTTTGTGGAGCCACAAACCGGGCATACCCAGTTGTCTGGAAGGTCTTCAAAAGCTGTACCGGGTTTAATGCCAGCGCTTGGATCTCCATTGGCAGGGTCATAGACATAACCGCATACGCTGCATTTGTATTTTTGCATACCATTCACCTCCCTTCAATGCAAAAAATCAGGCTTCCTTTATCAATTCAGTCAGCCCTACTGCATCCTCAAGAGCAGAAGCTATATCACGAGGAGCGGCTGCATCACCTATGATATACAATTCGGACACCTTTTCTCTAAGAGAATCATAGAGGCTGTTATTCGCTTCTTTTATTCCGGCAACTACCACAGCATCTATGCCAGTCACTTTTTCTGTAGTGTTGAGGTATATATTGAGCAGGGTTGCCTCGCCGTCTTTAAAATCTATCATCACTTTCATTGGATGGAGTACAAGGTTTTCTTTTCCGGCAAGTCTCTTGAAGTTGTCCAACAAAATCGGAGCGGTGACATTTTGGCCGTTGAAGAAGCCTGGAGTTACCCAGTGGACTGTTTTATTAGCCTTGACAAACAGTTCTGCAACGCCGGAACCTTCAGTGGTTGAGTCATTGTCAACAACGAGTATACTGTCTCCCTTTACAGTGCCGTTAAGCGCATCAATGGTGCTGTAGTAATTCGGATTTGCCGAAATCGGGGTCGAACCTGTGGCAATAATGACAATATCCGGATTTTCCTTTACTACAGTTTCGGCATCTGCTTCTGCGTTCAACCGTACGTCAACGTTGTCGAGTATACCCAGCATATATATGAGGTAGCGGCTGACGCCTGATACTCCGCGCCTTCCGGGAATTCTACTTTCCCAGCGCACCCTTCCGCCAAGTTCCCCGTCTTTCTCAAACAGCACGACATGATTGCCCCTTCTGGCATATATTTCCGCTGCCTTCATGCCTGCAGGGCCGCCACCTACCACTACAATCTTTTTTGGGTTGGGGGTCTTCTGGTAAAGGACGTCCTCGCCGTATTTCTTTTCATTGCCTGAGGTAGGGTTTTGCACACAGCTTATAGGCAGGTTTTGCAGCAACCTACCCATGCACTTCTGGTTGCAGCCGATGCAACCCCTTATTTCATCAGGCTTTCCTGCTTCGGCTTTCTTGGCCCAATAAGGATCGGCTATTTGTGCCCTGGCCATACCCACCATATCCAAATAGCCATTTTCCAGTGCATTCTCAGCAGTAGCCGGCCATACGATGCGTCCATTACCAATTACGATTTTACCGGTTGCCTGCTTTATCCTTGCCACATCTTTCAAAAGGAATCCCTGCGGTATGTTCATGGACGGCACAAGCATATCTATGCTTTCCCAGGTGCCTGTATCGGTGCTTATGTAGTCGGCAACAGTCGTAAACAGCTTCGCATACTCAACGGCGTCATCTACACCATAGTCTCCGGGCATATATCTGTTTATACCAAACCTTACACCCAGCGGTACTTGCCCGATTCTCTCCCTGATAGCGCCTAAGATTTCGACGATTATTCTTCCCCTGTTTTCTATGCTGCCTCCATATTTGTCGGTTCTCTTGTTCTTGAGGAGAGACACAAATTGTCCCAGTATGCCGTCATGAGCAACCTTTATCTCTACGCCGTCGAAACCGGCTCCCATAAGCATTTCTGCACATGCTGCAAAGGACTCAACCAATTGATTGATTTCCTCGAAGGTCATTTCTTTGGGCATCTCACCTACAGTCATATCAGGTATGGCAGATGGTGCCCACGTAGGATGGAATGTCTCTACACTTTTTGTCTGATTGCCCATATGTGAAAGCTGTATAAATATCTTTGCTCCATGAGAATGGACAGCGTCAACTATTCTCTTGAATTTTGGGAGATTTTCCCTGTTGTATCCTATGCCCAGGCCTGGAAATACCCCGGTAAGATGGACAATCCGGCTGGGGACGACTATAAGGCCGGCGCCGCCCTTTGCTCGTTCTTCGTAGTAATACATTTCTCTTTCAGTCGGGGCGTAGTTCTGATCCACATAAACTGTGGCATGGGGCAAAAAGACAACCCTGTTTCTTATTTCCACACCATTGATCTTGATAGGTGTAAATAGTTTTGGATACATCACATCGCTATCCATATGAGAGCCTCCTTAGGATTCAATTCGAGCTTTGGACGATTTCTGCCGCGATTCGGGATTTTCCCGCGATCCTGTGCTGATGATCTGGGTATAAGCCTGGGTTGTTTTGCTGTCAAGATCGAGAATCAGGGGACTTCTGCAAGAAGCTTGGCAGCGGACCGCCCCCTTGCCAGGGCTTCCGCCGGTGTCAACCACAACCCTACTCTTGAATGGCGCCATTTGATCCTCCCAAGATCTGTCGTCACAACAAACACTGATCAGGCACAATGTACCGTCTGAGCTTCCCGTCGCCTGGGAACGAGTCTCAACAAGACTCTCCGTTATACAAGCTCCATCTCTGGGACTTGTTGCCTACAATAGGTTGTTATAGAGAATCTTACAAGTAGATGTACTTCACAAATGATCCATATTCCTTGCTCGGCTAACTTCAATTATCTCCTTTGCTGAGAGTTCTGCAACATCCCTGCATCCGTGTCAACTCACCTGACAAACTACGATCCCTGTCCAGAGGCCAGACATGGATCGTAGTATCTTACGAGAGAGGGTGGAGAGCGTTCGCGATGATGTAACGTGATGCAACTCACTGGTTGATTTCACTCGCGTCGCCTGGTATGATGTGTCGAGGTGCGAATGAATCCGTATAAGGAGTAGTGCAACCTTGAAACCAACAAGAGATGAAGCGTATCAGGTGCTGTGCGAGTACAACGACTCTCCCGCCCTCATTACTCATGCGCTAGCTGTCGAAGGCGTCATGCGTCACTTTGCGCGCCTGCTGGGCGAGGATGAGGAGAAGTGGGGCGTCGTCGGTCTGATGCATGATATTGACTACCAGCAATTCCCGGAGCAGCATTGCATCAAGGCGCGGGAGATCCTGACGGAGCACGGCGTGGATGACGATATCATTCATGCCATCCAAAGCCACGGGTATGAGCTGTGCTGCGACGTAAAGCCGGAGCACGTCATGGAGAAGGTCCTGTACACCATCGACGAGCTGACGGGGCTCATCAATGCCTGCGCGATCATGCGGCCGTCCAGGAGTGTGTTGGACCTGGAGCTGAAGTCCGTCAAGAAGAAATACAAGGACCACCGGTTTGCCGCGGGCGTCAACCGCGAAGTCATTGAGAAGGGAGCCGCTATGCTGAATATGGACCTGGACACCATCATCACCGAGACCATCATGGGCATGCGCGAAGTCGCCCAAGCCATCGGCCTCAAGGGAGATCTCTAGACCGACCACGCAACAGATGGACCCCCGCTTTCGCCGGGGTGGCGACAACAATGCTCAGGGGGCGTTTTGTGTATACCGGCAAGATCAGGATCAAAGAGACGGATCAATCAGACCTGCCGAATATCATGCAGCTTTGGAACAACGGGCAGGTGATGTTCTACGTCGGTTTTCCAAGCGGTCTGGGGGTGACCATGGAACGCCTCCAGCAGTGGCTGGAAGGGATCAACCAGGATATCTACAGCAGGCATTACAGCATCTACGCTCACGACATCGGGTATTGTGGTGAGGCATTCTACCGCATCGATCGTGAGCATGACCTGGCAACACTAGATATCAAGCTTCTGCCGAGAGCGCAAGGCAAGGGCATTGCGGCCTATGCGTTCAGCCATGTCATCGACCACGTGTTCAGCAGCAACCTGGCCACGAAGGGATACGTCGACCCTCACCTGAAGAACAAGAAGGCGTGGAACCTCTTTGCGAAGCTCGGGTTCGTCAGCAAGCCACGACCAACATTCCTCCCAAAGGGTCCAACCTCCCTGGAGGTCACTCCGGACACGTTCCAGACCGCCTACCCGGGTTCTGCAGCCGTCTAGCTCTGCTGCAGAATCGCTAGGACCCTCTGCGCCAGCTCGTGCGGGTTTTCCAACATGGGAAGGTGACACGAGTCGGGTATGAAGCTGATGTCCAGTTTGCCGAGCTGTGGATCGTCGAGATCCAGGTTGCGCAGCAGAAGGGAACGATCTCGATTCCCCCGGTCGCCGTAGATGCCGAAAACCTCATTGGCAATGTGATCCAGGGATCCCGTGTAGTCGAAATCCTCTTTCAGGCTGGCCTTCAACTCAGGCGTGTACTTGGCATCCTCTTCGCTGAACATCGCCAGCACCTTGTCGCCCATCGCCGCCATGTTGGCTTCCATCATCAGATTGTGGTAGAAGGGTTCTGAGGGCTTCAGGAAGGACTCGACGAAGATCGTCTTTGTGAAGTAGGCGCCGTCCAGCGCCGACAACTGCAGGGCGATCAATCCGCCCATGCTGTGTCCCAGGACGAAGTCGTATGCCTGACCACGGGACAGATACTGCTCGCCCACCCATGCTGTCAGGTCGCTGACAGACGCGCACGTCCGGGTCACTTCTTCCGGGTACTCCACATACTCAATGTCGCAGTCAGCCAGATCGTGTCTCATCTGATCCCAGATCCACGGCTGGCATTTCAATCCATATAGCAGCAAGCCCTTCACTCGTTTCCTCCGACGGCACGCTTCCACAACTCACGTGTCCGTGCTACTTCCCATTATCGATGTGTTTCTTTGGGACTGCCGGCACTCCGGCCACCAGGGTGTCGGCGGGGACATCTCTCGTGACCACGGCGCCCGAGGCGATGACCGCCCGGTCACCGATAGTGACGCCGGGGTTGATGATCGCACCGGCACCGATCCACACCTGATCGCCGATCCTGATCGGCAGCGCGTATTCACGGCCCTCGGCGTTGCAGCGCTCTGCAGCCTTGACCGGGTGTGTCGCGGTGCAGACGGTCACGTTGGGACCGATCATCGTGTTGTCGCCGATGGTGATGGTATTACAGTCGATCATCAGGCAATTGTAGTTGCAGTAGAAGTTGGCACCCACATGGATGTTGTCGCCGTACTCGCACTGGAAACCCTTCTCAAGGTAGACGTTCGAGCCCGCGGCCCCCAGCAACTCCCGCGTGATCCTCTCGCGCGCTGCGTAGTCATCCGCCGGCAACGCGTTCAGCTGCTGCGCAAGCACGTGGGCTCGGTCCCGCTCCCGCACCAGTTCCTTGTCCAAGCAATCGTACATGCCGCCCGAAAGCATGATCTCCTTCTCGGTCATAACCATTCTCCTTTCGATCTGACTAGTATTTCAGTATAGTGGATGTGGGCCAGGAAGCAGTCGCCTGGCAGGAGGTGAGTGATATGGGTGAGTTGTCCGCGCTTCCCAATATCGGCAAGGTGGTCGAAGAACAGCTGAACGCCGTGGGCATAGAAACGTCTTCCAAGCTGAAGGAACTCGGCAGCGAAGAACCATGGCTGAGGATCAAGGCAATCGACGACTCGGCCTGCATCCACCGGCTGTACGCCCTGGAAAGCGCGATCCAGGGAATCAGAAAGGGCGATCTACCTGCAAACAAGAAGGTGGAGCTGAAAGCATTCTACAACGCGCACAAGTAGCGCCTCTCAGGGCACCCTCTGGCAACCCATGGTTCTTTGCGTTGCCGAACAGGTACGCATGGAGATCGCGCTCACAATCCGTATGTGTCACGATTCCATTCTGATGCTTCTAAAAAATCTGCCTTGTCCATCCATATGCGGCGGCTGGTCGACAAACCCTGTCTTGACCAAAAGCTCGTTCGTGGATCCGAAGATCTGATGCCATAGCTCGTTGCCGATTTCCTCGATATTGACCCCATGCCGGACTGCCGTGAAATCGCCTGCGCGCACCGATAAGGAATCAAATGCTCGCCTGACGGCATCGCCTATTCGAGGCAGGACGATGTCACTGACTGCAGCGATCAGCAGCTGCTCATCCGGATAGAACACAGGAACCACCATGGATAGATGGTTGCCATGCTGTCTGTCGCTGACATATCCCAATTTCGAGAGCAGCAAGGCTGTTTCTGCATCGTCGGCCAGGTCGGTCCAGTACGCATCATTCGCGACAACTCTCCTCACCATACTGCTGCACCCGGATGCAATACTCTCCATGTCAGATCACAGCAGCGCTTCTATATCCTCCGCCCCGTCAAGGAACTGCTCCAGCTCGTGAGGCTCCGAATCCAAGATGCGCATGAAGCGATACATGTCTTTTCTGCGGCCGTCCGAATCGCCGAAGCTGTTGAAGCGGATCCCATCACAGGCGTAGTTGTTGCTGCTGCAGAGCAGGAGGCTGCTATTCTGCGCGACTTCCTCACATGCTTCATATCCGATGATGAGATAGTCGCGGCTGCCCGGCTGCGGTTTGGAAGTGCATAGCAGTCTGCTCTTCTCGAGATATGCAAACGCTATGTCGTCAAACACAGAGTCACAGATCACATGATACAGGATCCGGCCGACAGTGAACTGGCCGTGGCATCTGAACCGCTGCGCTAGCGGCACCAATTGGCTCTTCAGCTGTTCGAGTGTCCCTCCAATGGCATCACTCGCAGGGGACAATATCCCCTTCATCTGCTGGACGTCAGCCTTGAGGAACACGGGAAAGCAGATCCTGTATGTGTCACTTCTGCTTTCGATAGCTTTGATCCGAAGAAGGGAGTCCATGACAGGCTGCAGGATCTCCTGCCCAACTCCCAGGAGCCGGGCGATTTCCGCTTGTGGAAGCTCATAAGGAGCGCGGGATGCTATCAGATAGAGTATCTCTGCCACATACTCCTGCGCGCAGACGTATGCAGGGTTGAACGCATCCTCGTTGCCGATGTCACCAAAGTAGAACAAGTCCAGCTTTCCCGAGTTCATGCAGTGTCTCCCCATGCGGAGCTAGTGAGTAGCTCCCACCCGAAGTGTACAGCAAAGCAGCTCACAGGTCCAACACCCGTGAGCTGCTTGATCTCTGGTGACGATGCCGAGAGTTGAACTCCGGCCAAACTCTCCAGGTTAACGCCGGCCCCAAAGGGAAAGCATCGTCATGTTCGGTCTCAGCGCTCTTTACTCTCCAGCATGAAGCAAAACGGGTTTTCGACAGCGCCCTCTCCCCAGAGGCACACCGCCATGCGGTACATTGCCTTTGCATGAATGCGATCGTGCCAGAGGAAGCGACGCAGGACCTTCTTCAGCGACCACCATTCCTCGTAATCTCCTAGAACAACAGGAGAGTCCAGATAACCAGGCAGCCTTTCTATGCAGCTTATGGCATTCAAACGGTTCTCGCAAATATCTGTCAAATTCTTCAGCTGGACGCCCAGCTGCGCTGCATAATAGCGCGTTGTGCTATTTGTATGAGTCATCATAGCGTTTGCAGTCAGCGGCACTTCCCCATGAAAAGTCTTCCGGCCTGGCTTTGCTGCAAGATCCTTGTCGGGAATGGAAGCATACAGCGTCCTGAAATCCTCCGCTGATTTCAAAACAAGCTCTTTGAGGAAAACATATTCGTTCTCTGTGATCAGTGCCTTTTCGCTATCAAAAATGACATCACTGTCAGCGTCGGCAACATTCAAGTTTGTTTTCCATTCCTGAACGACGACGACCGAAACATCCGACTGCGTTGCTACATGGTTTCGCCATGCGTTATAGGAGCGGACTTCCGTGGGAATCTTGCCAAGAGCCTCTTCCTTCGTTTTTCCGCGCGTGAACGCTCCAGGATAGTGTTCGGCCCAGAGCATATATCCCTTATCGTTGTACTCCATGACAACGTTCACTACAGTTGCCATCAATACCCACCTCCACTGTCTGCAGCATTATTCTACCACTGCCACAGCAAAACGCCCACCGGCTGGGGTGCCGGTGGGCGGGTTGTTCTGTTCATGGTGGAGGTGGCGAGAGTTGAACTCGCGTCCAAATACGTTAAACACAGTGTTACTACAGGTTTAGTCGACCATTGTACCTTGCGCTCGGCCGGGAGTCGACGCCCCGCTCTGCACGATTTCCCGTTTGGTACTCTTGGGCAAGGAACGGGAACGACCCTCGCCTTCGAGACCCCTGTAGACGCGCCCCTGACGGACCCAGGGATGGACGGCCCGGAGGAACGCTAGCCGCGCTTAGGCAGCTAGAGCGTAATTGTTATTGGCTTGTTTTTTTGTGACAGATGATTAAAGAGGCCAACTGTCGTCCTCTACCTGCAACCCTGCACCTCACGTATCTGTCGAACCCCAGCACCCCCAGATACTTCCCAGCCACACGAGAGGCCAATTGCCTCGTGCACAAGGTGAAGCATATTGATTATATCACAGATTGCCCGGGCATTCTCGAAGGCAGCGACACTACTTCCACTAGAAGGCCGACCACATTCGCCATGCCCCCTTGCCAGTCCTCTTGATCAGGTACATTGCCTCGTCGGCGCGCCCGATCAGCTCCTGGCTCGTGTGCCCGTGATCCGGGAAGATTGCGACGCCAACGGATATTGTGATCGAGATCGAGTGTTTGCCAATCGCAAAGGGTTCATTGAACGCCTCGACCAGCTTGTCGGCCATGGACGAAATGCCGACTACGTGCTTGACACCGGGCGCCACAACGACAAACTCGTCCCCACCAACGCGCGCGACGTAGTCTCCCTCGCGGAAAACAGCGAGCAGACGCTTACCGACGGCAATGAGTGTTTGATCGCCCGTGTCGTGCCCGTATGTATCGTTGATCCTCTTGAAGTCATCGATGTCAACGAAGAACACGGCGATAGTTTGGTCCTGCAGCACCGCCAGACGGATGTTCTCGTCGAGGACTCTCTGGAGGAAGCGGCGGTTGGACAATCCCGTCAGGCTGTCGTGCTCGGCCAGCCAGGACGATGCCAGTGCAGCCTTCTCCACCTGTTCCTTTTCGCCCGAGATCATCTGGTTCATCTCGTTCAGCCGGATCATGATCATGGCGTTCTCGACAGCGATTGCACAGAACGAAGCCACTGCCTCGAGCATTTCAACGATCTCGTCCGAATATGCATGGTCCTTGACACTCTGTACCGTCAGGACTCCGATGATATCGTCTTCCCGAAACAGAGGAAGGAACGCCATAGTCTCCGCCTTCTCGGGCACTGCCCTGTGGGACGTAGCCTTGAGGGCGATGAGCGACGTCTCCCTCAATGCGGATCGAGCCTCATCGGATGTCGAGTAGTAAAGGACGCGTTTCTCCCGAACACAGAGAGCGGCAAGGCTGGACTCGTCATTCACAAAGACAGATGACGCAGCCTGAAGGACGCCTGACTCGATCCAGCCAGGAAACTCGATCTCGCCCGACTCGGGGTTATAGATGCCAAACGCTAGCCACTGCAGGTCGATCGTGGCCGAGAGCTCGCTCCACATCCTGAGGAGGATATCGTCAGGCTCAAGACTCTGCGTGAGCCTGCGTCCGATGCGCGTCACGATCCGAAGACGTTCGTTCGCAGACTCCAGCCCCTCACGTCGAGCCCTCTCAAGATCTGCTTCGCGCCTTGCCTTTTCGAGACGATCACCGATCGACACCTCGGCCAGTGTCCTGGCCGCCTCGGAACTGGACCATGCACGTCCGGCCTCGACCGACTGACGAAGGCATTGATACGCTTCCTCGAAACTACCCATGGCAGCTTTTGCAGCGGACAGCGCTTCCAGAGCGGACGGCAGCAGGTCCCCCATCTTGTGACCTTTGGCCACATCGACTGCCGCCTGATAGTCGCGGGCCGCGTCTGCAAAGCGTCCCATGTTCTGCTCGATGTGCCCAAGAGCGATAAGCGATGCCGCCTCCTGCAGAGGAAAACCGCAACTCCTGCACAGGCGAAGTGCTTCCTTAATAACGCCAAGTCCCTCGATGTCGTGACCACGACTCGCGAGGATCGAGCCCAGACGGACACGCGCTTCCACCTGTGAGATCATATTCTCACACGTCGTGGCCGCCTCAAGGCTTCGACGGTAGGAGCGTTCTGCTTCTTCCATGAGGCCACTCCTGGCCTGCGCCTCCCCAAGGTTGTAGTACACATCGATGGCAAATCTGCGCTCGTCGGGCAGCTGCACGACGTATCCCTCAGCCTCCAACTCGAACGCCAAGGCTTGCGCCGTATCGCCCATGAGGAGACAGACCTCTCCCATGTTGACCAGGAAGTGTGCCGCGTCACTCTTCAGGCCCATTTCCCTGGCCCGCTTCAAGCCCTCGGCGAATTGCTCGACCGCCTGATGATACCGTCCAAGACGTTCAAAGATGGCGCCATACCCATTGCGAAACTTGACGACGAGGGCCGGGAGATCGTGCGTCTGCGCAATCTGGTCACCATGCTCAAACTCCTGCATGGCGCTGTCATACTCGCTCACGTTGTAGAGACAGAAACCGGCGAGATACCGGGACAGAGCCTGCCAGTAGAAGTCGCCTGCGGCTTCAGCCCGCGAGTAGATCTCATCTGCCATGGCCTTGGCGGCGCGAGCATCCCGGTCGGACATGTCAAACGCTTTTTCATACAAATGCTGCAGTTCCGTCTGGAGACCAACTCCAGAACTACTTTTTCCTCCTGTCTCTTGTGTCTCCGTCTCTGGATCCATACTTTGCATTATAGTCCTGTCAATGATTACTCAACTGCTCTGTCTCAGTCGCGTCGAACGCGATGTCAGAATTGTCGCCCCACACACCGGGGTTACTCCAGAACGATTGCACAAGAACAGGTTTGCTTGATCGCGGTTTCAGCACACCAGCCCTACATGCTCATGATGAGGTTGTCCTTTGTCTCCATCTCGTCCGTTTTCGGTCCATACGAGATGTACGTGATGGGCACGTGCACCTGCTCTTCGATGAACGTCATGTACTTGAGGAAATTGACATGGTTGGTCGACGGCCAGCCGGGCAGCTCCACATACACCGGTTCGGCGACGAAGAAGTCGTGCGACGTGGACGGGATATCGCGCACGACGCCGTCGATGCGGTATCCTGTACACACCTTGACGGTTTCCAGACCGTTGAGGACGTCCGCCTTGGTGATGACGAAGCTCGTGAGTCCCGACCGAATGGCGGCGTACCGCAGTCCGGGCAGGTCCAACCAGCCGACGCGACGCGGTCGCCCGGTCGTGGCACCGTATTCTTTTCCGCGTTCGCGGATGCCCTGGGTAACGGAGCTGTCTTCCTCAGTCGGGAAGGGTCCGGCACCAACACGCGTCGTGTACGCCTTGAGGACGCCGGCCACGTCGTCCAGCTCAAAGGTTGAGAACCCGACCGAGGAGACGCCGTGCGCCATGCACGAGCCGGAGGTCACGAACGGGAAGGTGCCGAAGTCCAGGTCCAGGAGGACGCCCTGCGCTCCCTCAAAGAGCACGGACGTGCTGCGAAAAACGTTGCCCATATCCACGGCGCTGGTGAACTGCACGCCGAGCTTCGTGAGCCGGTCTCTCAAGCGGATGAGTTCGGCCGCCACCTCTGCCGGTGGCATGGTGAGCTGTCCCTGGTACAGGATCTGCTTCATATGCCATGAGTTCTCAAGCCGTTCCTTCAGCATCTGCTCGTCAAACAGGTGACACAGCTTGATCCCCTCGCGCGACGCCTTGTCGGTGTACGCCGGTCCGATGCCACGGCCGGTCGTCCCGATCGGTGCAGCGCGCATCTTCTCCAGGAGGATGTCCTGCTGCTTGTGCCACGGCAGGACGAGGAATACCTCGGGGTCCACGGCGAACTTGGCCCCGACGCCGGGGAAGTCGGCGGCCAGCGCCTCGAGCTCACCCACGAGCTGCTGCAGATCCACGACCATGCCGGCCCCCAGGAATCCCCTGCCGGGACCATCCGGAACAATGCACGGCAGGAGATGGTTGACATACTTCCGGTCATGGACGTAGACGGTGTGCCCTGCGTTGGCGCCGCCGGCAAACCGGACGATCCATTCGAACTCTTTGGCAAAATAGTTGACGACCTTGCCTTTGCCTTCGTCGCCCCACTGGGCGCCCACGACTGCGACACGTCTCATGACTGTTCCTCCTTTGTCTTGTCCAGACCAAACCGCGCATAGACCGGTCCGATGTTCCTCAGGTAATACTGCGGTTCAAAAAGAGCCTCCAGCTCCGCAGGCGGGAGCAGCGCACCAATGCGTGCCTCTGCCGCACACAGGGTTCGGAAGTCGGCTCCATGTTCCCATGCCGCGAGCGCAAGCCCCTGCACCAGGGTATATGCGTCCTCGCGTGACATGCCCCGCCCAACGAGCGCCAGCATGACGCGCTGCGAGAAGACGAGATTGTGCGACACGGCAAAGTTGGTCTCCATGCGGTCGGCGTCCACGATCAGGCCCTCCATCAGCCAGGTCACGCGGTCCAGCATGTAGTACGTCATCATCACCGCGTCCGGCAGGATGACACGCTCCACCGACGAGTGGGAGATATCACGCTCGTGCCACAGGGCGACATCCTCGTACGCCGCCGTCACGTACCCGCGCAGCAGCCGGGCCATCCCGCAGAGGCGCTCGCACAGGATCGGGTTCTTCTTGTGCGGCATCGCCGATGATCCCCGTTGCCCTGGCTTGAACGGCTCCTGGGCCTCGCGCACCTCCGTGCGCTGCAGATGGCGGATCTCGGTTGCCATGCGTTCCACCTGAGCACCCACCAGCGCGAGTGCCGCCACAAACTCTGCATGCTGATCGCGGGGAACGATCTGTGTGGAGCATTTGGAAGCAGCCAGGCCGAGTCGACCGAGAGCTATCTGCTCAACGCGCGGATCGATGTTGGCATAGTTGCCGACCGCGCCGGAGATCTTGCCACAGGCGACACCCTCCGTGGCATGTGCCAGTCGCTCCTGGTTCCGTTCCGTCTCCGCAAGCCAGGACAGGAACTTGAGCCCAAAGGAGGTCGGTTCGGCGTGGATGCCATGCGTCCTTCCCACCACCACGGTACCGCGGTACCGCACTGCCTGGTCGGCAAGAACGCCGCGCAGTGTGTCCAGCTGTTGCAGGAGCAGCTGTCCCGACTGCTTCAGTGCAAGCCCCAGCGCCGTATCGACAACATCCGAGGAGGTCATCCCCAGGTGAAAGAAACGCGCCTCGTCGCCCATGGCGTGCGTCGTCGACGTGATGAAGGCAATGACATCATGGTCGACCGTCGCCTCGATGGCGTGAATATCGTCGACATCGATGACCGCGGCCCGGCGGATCCGGTCAGCTGTCCCGGCAGGAGCCGCCCCCAGTTCCTCCCACGCCGCCACGACGGCGCACTCTACCTCCAGCCACCGCTCGTACTGAGCCCGCTCGGTCCAGATTGCGCGTACCGGTGGCAGTGCATATCGATCGATCATTGTCGTTCCTCCTTTGCTGTAACGCCCTGCTGCGCAGCGATATCCGTGCGCCAGTGCGCACCCTCGAACCGGACGGCCCCTATGCCGGCGTATGCCCGTTCCCGCGCCTGCGCCATCGTGGCACCGCAGGCAGTGACGCCTAGCACGCGACCACCGGCCGTCATGACGTGATCGTTCTCCCTCCTTGTGCCTCCATGAAAGACAACCACGTCCTCGGGAACATCCTCCAGTCCTGTGATCATCATACCCGTCTCCGGTGCCGCCGGGTATCCGCGTGACACCATCTGCACGCACACCGCCGCCTCGTCCCGCCATCCGATCCGGACACCGTCGAGGCGCCCGTCGGCGCAGGCCGTGAGGGCAGGAACGATGTCTCCGTCCACGCGCGGCATCAGAACCTGCGTCTCCGGATCGCCAAACCGGCAGTTGAACTCCAAGACCTTGAGACCATCCCCGGTCAGCATGCAGCCGGCATACAGGACCCCGCGGTAATCGATGTGCTCGTCGGCGAGCCCTGCCAGCACCTTCTGCGCGATCTGTCTGCCTGCCTCCCGCTGGACGTCCGGCCCGGCATCCGGAACAGGGCTGTACGCACCCATACCACCGGTATTGGGCCCCCGGTCTCCATCGTCCACCCGCTTGTAGTCACGGGCGGGAGCGAGCGGGACCATGGCGTGCCCGTCACACAGGTAGAGCAGTGAACATTCCCTGCCCGCCAGGAATTCCTCGAGCAGCAGATGACCCGTTCCCGACAGCCGCTCCACCGCTGACTGTACTTCCTCCCGGTTGGCAGCGACAATGACGCCTTTCCCGGCCGCAAGACCGTCCGCTTTCACGACGACGGGAAACCCCAGGTCGCCCAGATGCCCCAGCGCTTCTGCGGCGCTGGCACATGCGATGGCACGTGCCGTCGGGATGCCGTGCCGATGGCAGAAGTCCTTTGTAAACGTCTTGCTCCCCTCAAGCCGTGCCCCGTCCGCTCCAGGACCCAGGACACGAACACCTGCAGCGCGGAGGTGGTCGGCAAGGCCCTTCGTCAATGGGTCTTCAGGACCAACGACGACGAGGTCCACGGCATGGCTCACCGAGAACGCGACGATGCCGGGCGTGTCGTTCGCCGCTATGGGAACGCACCTGGCACACTGCGCGATGCCGGCGTTTCCAGGCGCGGCCCACAGGCGTTTTGCCAATGGACTCTGCCGCATCTTCCAGCACAGGGCATGCTCGCGTCCTCCGGAACCGACGACCAGGATGTCCATGGCTAGCCCTGGTGCCGGAAGTGCCGGACGCCAGTGAACAGCATAGCTATGCCCGCTTCATCCGCAGCCGCAATGGAATCTGCATCCAGGATCGAGCCGCCCGGCTGGATGATTGCCCGGATGCCCGCCACTGCGGCGGCCTGGACGCAGTCCGCAAAAGGAAAGAACGCGTCGGACGCCAGCACGGATCCTGTTGTCGCCACCGTCGACTGTCGAATCGCGTTCTGCAGGGCCCAGATGCGGTTGGTCTGTCCCGGACCGACCCCGATGGTCGCTCCGTCCCGCGCCAAAACAATCGCGTTCGACGTGACGTGCTTGACGACGCGCCACGCAAACAGCAGATCGGCTTGCTCCCGGGCGGTGGGAGAGCGGCGGGTCACGACGCGCGGCTCCTCACCAAGGAGCAGTGTATCCCGGTCCTGCACCAGCAGCCCCCCGCGCACTTCGCGCAGCGAACATTCGCCCGGCGCCGAGGTGGCCGGGGCGACACGCAGGACGCGCAGGTTCTTCTTCTTCCGCAGGATCTGCAGTGCCCCGTCGGTGTATCCCGGCGCCGCAACGATCTCTAGGAAGAGTTTTGCCAGCGACGCCGCCAGCGGTTCGTCCACGGTCCCGTTGAGCGCGACGACCCCACCATAGACGGACACGGGGTCGCCGTCGCGGGCTCCCCGCCAGGCGGTCATCAGGTCGCAGCCCGTACCAACGCCACAGGGATTGCTGTGCTTGAGTGCCACGACCGTCGGGACATCGGCCGGGAACTCCCCCAGGCAGGAGAGCGCTGCGTCCGCATCGCCGATGTTGTTGAAGGAGAGCTCTTTGCCACCCAGCTGTTCGGCCATCGCGACAGAACCAGGGGCCGGTAGCGGATCCTTGTACAGTGCCGCCGCCTGATGAGGGTTTTCGCCGTACCGGAGGTCCTGTGACCGGTTCCAGGTACGTGTCAGCTGTTCGGGAAAGTGGACACCCAACTGGTCCCCGAACCACTGCGCAATGAACGCGTCATAGGCGGCCGTGTGGCGGAAGGCCCGGCCGGCCAGGCTGCGCCGGGTAGCGTCACTCGTATCTCCGTCACGTTCGTACTCGCCCAGGACACGCTCGTAGTCCGCTGGATCGACAACCACGGTGACGGACGCGTGGTTCTTGGCAGCCGCGCGGATCAGGGACGGGCCGCCGATGTCGATCTGCTCGACCGCTTCCTCCCACGTCACTCCTGGACGCGCCACCGTCTGACGGAAGGGATACAGGTTCACGACGACGAGATCCACTGGCGTCACACCGAGCGCCTGTAGTTGCTGCATGTGTTCCGGCACGCCTCTTCGCGCAAGGATCCCGGCATGGACGGCTGGATGGAGGGTTTTGACGCGTCCGTCCAGGCACTCCGGGAAACCCGTCACGTCGCTGACCGGCGTCACGGGGATACCAGCTCCTGCGAGGGCCGCCGCCGTCCCGCCGCTGCTCACGATCTCCCAGCCTATGGCGACGAGCCGCCTCGCCAGATCCGTCACACCTGTCTTGTCCGAAACACTGATGATCACTCTTCGTTTCACGTTTTCTCCTCCTTGTCGATACGTACCTTGTGCCCGTCGACAGACAACCGTCCACGACAGTACAGCTCCACGGCCCATGGCAACAGCCGGTGTTCAACTTCCAGAACGCGCGCACCGAGGGATGCCGCGTCATCGTCGTCCAGCACGGGGATGGCCTCCTGCGCGATGATGGGTCCGGTGTCGGTCCCCTCGTCCACGAAGTGCACGGTTACGCCCGTCAGCTTCACTCCTGCGTCCAGCACGGCCTGATGGACATGTTCTCCATAGAAGCCGTGACCGCAGAACGCCGGAATGAGTGAGGGATGGACGTTGATGATGTGATTCCGCCACCTCGCTACCGTTTCCCGGTCCAGAACGCTGAGGTACCCTGCCAAGACGATGACATCGACGCGGTGCTCGATCATGGTCGCTCTGAGAGCGGCATCGTACGATGCCCGCCCTAAACTGCGCCGGTCTACGAGCAGCCCCTTGACCCCATGACGCCGAGCCCGCTCCAGCACGCCAGCCGGTCGGTCGGCAACCACGATGGCGACGACCGCATCGTGGATCCGCCCTTGCTCGACTGCTTCCAGCACCGCCTCGCAGTCCGTCCCATTTCCTGACGCCAGGATCGCGACGCGTGTCATCGGACCAGCTCCACGCCGGCGTCTCCCGGCACGACCGTGCCGATCACACGTGCGCCGTCATGCGCAAGCTCACCACAAAGGGCTCCCGCCGATGCCTGCGGCACGACCAGCACAAACCCGATCCCCATGTTAAACGTCTGGTAGCACTCCGTTTCGTCCAGATTGCCCAGCTGCGTCAGCCACACGAAGACGGGAGGGATCTGCCAGTTGCGGAGATCGAGCTGTGCACGCAGACCATACGGAATGATGCGCGGGATATTGCCCAGGAGTCCGCCGCCCGTGATGTGGGCCATCCCTCGAACAGGTGCGACGTTCCGTGCCCGGGTGGCCGCGTCCACGTAGATAATGGTGGGCTCCAGCAACTCTTCGCCGACCGTCCGGCCCAGCTCTGGAACGTAGCTGTCCACATCCAGACCGCACCGGTCGAAGACCACGTGCCGCACCAGGGAGAAACCATTGCTGTGCAGGCCGGAAGACGGTAATCCCACGATAACGTCGCCCGCTTTGACGGCATGCCCGTCGACGATCCACTCGCGGTCGACCAGCCCGACACAGAAACCCGCAAGATCATACTCATCAGGCGGGTAGAACCCCGGCATCTCGGCTGTCTCACCCCCGACGAGCGCGCAGTGCGCCTGCCGACAGCCGGCAGCCACCCCCTCCACAACCTCGGCGACACGTTCAGGAACAAGATGGCCGAGTGCAATGTAGTCGAGAAAGAACAGCGGGTCGGCTCCCATCGCTGCGACATCGTTCACGCACATCGCAACACAGTCAATGCCCACGGTATCATGACGCCCCGTCATGAAGGCGATCTTCAGCTTGGTCCCAACGCCGTCCGTCCCGGACACAAGGATGGGGTCACGCAGCCCCTCGAGGTTCGGTCGAAAACACCCGCCGAACCCCCCGATGGTCCCCAACATACCCGGCGTTTCCGTCGACGCCACAGCGCGCCGGATCAGCTCGACAGCCTGGTCTCCTGCGGCAATGTCCACGCCCGCCTGCTCGTAGCTAGCTCGCTGCATAGTCTGTCTCCTTTGCCTCCAGGCCCATCTTGTCGCCTTCGTCCGGCACTTCCATGGGGTAGTCGCCGTTGAAACAAGCATCACAACTGCCTTTGCCACCGACCGCCGTGCGAAGCCCCTCGATGCTCAGGTAAGCCAGTGAATCGGCGTTCACCCTGCTGCAGATCGCAGCGGGTGCCAGGCTGTTGGCGATCAGCTCGCCGCGCGACGGTGTATCGATGCCGAAGTGACAGGGATACCTGACCGGTGGCGATGCGACGCGCAAATGGATCTCTGCCGCCCCCGCGGCGCGCAGCTTCCGGATCAGCCGCAGAATGGTCGTCCCCCGCACGATGGAGTCGTCGACCAGCACGATCCGCTTTCCCCGCACCACGTCGGTGAGGACGCTGAGCTTGAGGTCGACTCCCGTCGCTCGCAGCGACTGTTCCGGCTGGATGAATGTCCGCCCGACGTAACGGTTCTTGACGAACCCCTCGGCAAACGGGATCCCGGACACCTCGGCATATCCGACCGCTGCTGATATGCCCGAGTCAGGCACCGGCACGACGATGTCGGCCTGTGCGGGCGCCTCGCCGGCCAGCAGTCCGCCCGACCGCTTGCGTACGGCATACATCGTATCGGCCCCCATGATGCTGTCCGGACGGCCGAAGTAGATGAACTCGAAGATGCACAGGCGTTCCGACCGCGCGAGTCCGGGCGGGTAGCTCCTTACCCCACCCCGGTCCAGTGTCACGATCTCCCCCGGTTCCACGTCCCGGACCAGGGTTCCGCCGACCGCGTCGAAGGCGCAGCTCTCGGAGGCCAGCATCCAGGTATTCTCGCCGCGCCCGATGCTCAGCGGACGGATACCGTCTGGATCCCGCACGCCGATGATCTGGTCCGGCGTCATGATGACCAGAGCGTACGCTCCGCGCACGATCCGCATGGCGCTGCGCACAGCTTCCACGATGTCAGCGGTGTCCGCGCGCGCCACGAGGTTCGCGATGAGCTCGCTGTCGATCGACGTCTGGAAGATGACGCCCTCCTGTTCCAGCGTTGCGCGCAGCGATGGAGCATTGACCAGGTTCCCGTTGTGTGCGAGGGCCAGCGATCCGCCACGGTAGCGGACGACGAGAGGCTGGGCGTTGACCACCAGGCTACGTCCCGATGTCGAGTAGCGGACGTGACCGCACGCCATCGTACCGGGCAGTGCAGCGAGACGCTTGTCGTCGAAGACTTCCGAAACCAGCCCCATGGCCTTGTGGTGCAGGATGTCTCCTCCCGTACTGACGGCGATCCCGGCGCTCTCCTGCCCGCGGTGCTGCAATGCGTACAGGCCGTAATACGTGGCACGCGCAGCTTTGGTCTGCGGGCCGCCGACAATGCCGAACACCCCACACTCCTCGTGCAGTCCCGTGATGGCTCTCATCTGCCCATCACTCCAGGCAGCGCCCCTCGCCATGCGTCGGCCAGTTCCGTCACTGGCGCCTGGACAATGGACCTTCCCCCGACCTCCAGGATCACATCAGATCCTCCGACGCATCCCAGGAGCGTGGCCGGCACGCCTGCGTTCCGGGCCATTTCCAGGAGCGCGCACAGATCCTCAGGGGCGACGGACACGACGATCCGCGACGGCGCTTCGCCAAACAGCAGCGCGTCAGGACGCACACCCCCCGGCAGAGAGATGTGTGCCCCGATATCTCCCGTGATGCACGACTCGGCCAGCGTCACCGCGAGCCCTCCCTCACTGACGTCATGGGCTGATCGTATGATCCCCCTGCTGACGGCGCCCTGGCAGACCGTCTGGACCAGGCACTCACGTTCAAGGTCCAGGACCGGCACATGACCTGCCGTCCGGCCGGTCACCATGTGCACATAGACGCTTCCTCCCAGCTCATCGGTACACTCGCCCAGCAGGACGATGCTGTCGCCGGGCGCGACAAACCCCTGCCTGCACGCGCGGCCGGGGTCATCCATGACGCCTACCATGCCCACCACGGGCGTCGGCAGGATCGCCAATGTGCCGGTCTCGTTGTAGAAGCTGACGTTTCCACCGATGACCGGAATCCCCAGGGCGCGGCAAGCCTTACTCATGCCCGCCACGGCCTGACTGAACTGCCAGAACACGTCCGGCCGCTCGGGGTTGCCGAAGTTCAGGCAATCCGTCAGGGCGAGTGGACGCGCACCACTGCAGACGAGATTCCGAGCAGCTTCAGCCACCGCCATGGCTGCCCCTGTCGCCGGGTCCAGCAGCGACATCGGCCCTGCCCCATCGATAGTGAGGGCAATGCCGCACGTCGTACCATCGACCCGCAGGACGGCCGCGTCGGACCCCGGACCGACGACCGTGCTCGTCCGTACGACGCTGTCATACTGCCGATAGACCCACTCCTTGCTTGCGACCGTGGGCATGCGCAGTACGTCCTTCAATACCACCTTCCAGTCGGAAACAGCAGGCAGTTCTGTCTCATCCAGGCGCATGACGTCATCCTGCCACGTCGGACGCTCTGCCTGTGGATGCCGCAAGGGGGCTTGTTCGGCCAATGCCTTTGCCGGGACCTGCGCGACAACCTCTCCGTCCTGTCGGACCGTCAGCATCCCATCCTCGGTGACATGGCCGATGACCGCTGCGTTGAGTCCCCATTTGTCGAAGATGCGCCGTACTTCATCCTCGTGACCTTGGCGAACAATGACCAGCATTCGCTCCTGCGACTCCGAGATCATGACCTCAACAGCGCTCATGCCATCTTCCCGGCGCGGCACCAGTTCAACGTCGAGATCGATGCCCACACCACCACGGGCAGCCGTTTCGCAACTGGCTGACGTGAGCCCCGCCGCCCCCAGATCCTGAATACCGACGACGGCGTCCGTCCGGAACAGCTCCAAACACGCCTCCAGCAACAGCTTCTCCATGAATGGATCACCCACCTGCACGGCCGACTTGCGCTCCTGAGAGGCCGCCGTCAGGTCCACCGAGGCGAAGCTGGCTCCTCCCATGCCGTCCCGTCCCGTCGTCGATCCGACCAGCATGACGGCGTTGCCGACACCTGCCGCTGCTCCACGCTTGATGTCCTCGTGACGAATGATGCCGACGCACATGGCATTCACCAGGCAGTTGCCCGCGTACGATGGATCGAACCCTACTTCGCCAGCAACTGTCGGGATCCCCATGCAGTTGTCGTAGTCACCGATACCCTTAACCACCTCCCGGAACAGCGCTCGCTGGTGGACATCCTCCAGGTCGCCGAACCTCAGTGAATCCAGCATCGCGACCGGGCGCGCACCCATCGTGAAGATATCGCGGATGATGCCCCCGGATCCTGTGGCCGCTCCCTGATAGGGTTCAACGGCCGACGGGTGGTTGTGACTCTCGACTTTCATGACGACCGCCAGGTCATCACCGATGTCCACGATGCCGGCGTTCTCGCCCGGCCCCTGCAGGACCCCCGGCCCGGAGGTCGGGAACAGGCGCAGCAGAGGGCGCGACGTCTTGTAGCTGCAGTGTTCGCTCCACATCACGCCGAACAGGTCCAGCTCGACGTCGCCGGGTTCGCGGCCCAGGAGTTCGCAGACCCGCCGGTACTCCGTTGCAGTCAGCCCGACCCGCTCAGCACGCACAGGATTCATGGTCCCTCCGGGTGAGAACGTCGACGACGGATCCCAGGATGAACAGGCCGTCGGTCCCGCCCAACAGGGACTCGGCGGCACGCTCGGGATGCGGCATCATACCCGCCACGTTGCCCTGCTCGTTCACGACCCCGGCGATGTTCGCGCACGAACCGTTGGGATTGTGCGCGTCATCCGCGGTCCCCTCAGCGGAACAGTACCGCAGGAGTACCTGGTTCTTCTGTTCCATCGCCGCAAGAGTAGTGGCGTCCACGCTGTAGTTGCCGTCACCGTGCGCGATCGGAAGGCGCAGGACCTGCCCAGCAGCGCAGCGGCTGGTGAACGGCGTCCCGGCATTCTCGACACGCACGTGGACAGTGTCACAGATAAACGTCAGCCCGCGGTTGCGCAGCAGCGCTCCGGGGAGCAGGCCTGCCTCCGTAAGCAACTGGAACCCGTTGCAGACGCCGATGACGATCCCTCCCCCCCGGGCGAAACGGACGACCGATGTCATAAGGGGCGAGAAGTGGGCGATAGCGCCCGGCCGCAGGTAGTCGCCGTAAGAGAAGCCACCCGGCAGGATCACGCCATCAAAGCCCGACAGATCCGTTGCGCGGTGCCAGACATACTCGACCTTCTGTCCAAGAACGGCACCCATGGCACGGTATGCGTCGATATCGCAGTTCGAGCCCGGAAAGACCGCGACCGCAAACTTCATACGTCCTCATCCAGGATCATGCAGGTGTACTGTTCGATGTTCGTGTTGGCGAGCAGCTGCTCGCTCATGCGAGCCAAGGCATCACGTGCTGAATTTGGGTCCCCGTCCGGCAATTCGAGTTCAATGCATTTGCCCATCCTGACTCCGCGCGCACCTGTGAAGCCGAGCGCATGGAGCGCCTGTTCAATCGCCGTCCCCTGGGGATCGGCGATGCCCTTCTTCGGCGTGATCAGCACCCGGGCCTTCATTGCGCGCTCCCGGACAGCAGGCGCCCCAGGACCTCGCGATAGCCTTCCTCGACACCGCCCAGATCACGGCGAAAGCGGTCTTTGTCGAGCTTTTCGCCCGTTGCGGTGTCCCAGAACCTGCAGGTGTCGGGCGAGATCTCATCGGCAAGGAAGATCATGCTATTCGCCCGTCCGAATTCCAGCTTGAAGTCCACCAGCGTGATCCCGACAGACGAGAATCGTTCGCGCAGGAGGTCATTGACCGTCAGTGCCAGGCGCCGGAGCGTCGCGACCTCAACGTCTGTTGCGGCACCCAAGGCACGGATATGGTCTTCGTTGACCAGCGGGTCGCCCAGCGCATCATCCTTGTAGCTGAATTCCACCACCGGACTGGCAAGGACCTTGCCTTCAGGAATGCCGAGGCGCTTACTCATGGAACCCGCCGCGATGTTGCGAACGATGACCTCCAGCGGGATGATCTGTACTCGGCGAACGAGCATCTCCCGTTCGCCGATGCGCTCCAGGAAGTGGTTGGCAACGCCGGCTGCTGACAGCATCGCGAACAGGTACGATGACATCGTGTTGTTCATGATGCCCTTGTCTGCGATGGTTCCCTTCTTGATCCCGTTGAACGCCGATGCGTCGTCCTTGAACTCGATGATGCATTGTCCCGATTCATCGGTACTGTAGACCCTCTTCGCCTTTCCCTCGTACAGCATTGCTCCTCGTCTCATTCCAATCCTCCTGTAGGCATTTCGGTGGTGCTCTTGTAGTGTTCGCGCACGCTGACGTCCCTGGCGCGCACCTTGTCACCCATACGCTGCCGCTCCTCTTCCAACCGCGCAGTCACGGTCACGTCACTCAGTCCTATGATCTCCAGTGCCAGCCAGGCGGCATTCTCGGCCCCGTCCACCGCAACTGTCGCGACCGGCACACCAGAGGGCATCTGCACCGTCGACAGCAGGGCATCCATCCCTCCCATGCCTGACGTCCCTACTGGAAGACCGATGACCGGCAGCGTCGTCGAGGCAGCCAGGACGCCGGCAAGATGGGCTGCCTTGCCCGCAGCCGCGATGATAACCTGCACACCGTTCGCGCGCGCTGCGCCCGCAAACTCGAACGCCTCGACCGGTGTCCGGTGCGCTGAGATGACGCGCGCTTCCCAGCTCACGGGAAAACGACGGAACACGGCAAATGCCGGCTCCAGGACAGGCAGATCTGCGTCACTGCCCATGACGATGACGATCTGTGGCATGATAATCTCCTCGCTGGCAGTTGATCATGAAATGGAAAAACCCCGGTTGCCTGGACTGAAGGCAACCGGGGGGGGTTTCGTCTGGTTGGTATGAGGTCGGAGTCTTCTCCCCGAAGGAGGGATAGACCCCACTGTCTCATGGCAGCGGTATCTGGAGGACACGGTGGTCTTCCAGCAGGGGATGGGACGAGAGTGGAATTCGGGTGACGGAGGTAGTCGCTGATTTCTGTCGTCCAGCAAACACCGTCATCGGAGCTCCCGTTGAGCAGGCGGAACAACAACCCGCCCAGAATGGTACCATGAGCATCCTACCCGATGGTTCTGGGGTTGTCAATCCCATTGTCATGAAGAGAAAAAGAAGTGCGCCGGACAGAAGAAGATATCCGGCGCAATACAGAAAAAGGCAGCAGTGAGACGATGCTCCTTTATGGTTTCTTCTCTTCCATCACCAGGGTCTCGATGATGTCGTCGACCTTGAAGTCGTTGAAGTTCTGCAGGCCCACACCGCATTCGTACCCCTTGAGAACTTCCTTGGCGTCTTCCTTGAACCGCTTCAGCGAAGCGATGCTCGAGTTGGCGTAGATGACGACGGCATTGCGGACCACGCGGGCCTTGGCACCACGGATGATCTTGCCGTCCTCGACCAGACAGCCGGCAATGGCACCGACGCCCGTGATCTTGAACACGTCCTTGATACGGGCGCGTCCCTGGACCACTTCCTCGAACACCGGCTTGGTCAAGCCGGCGATCATCTTGTCAATGGAGTCGCCGAGTTCGAAGATCAGATCATACGTGCGGATCTGGACCTTCTCGGCCGCAGCCACCTTGAGCGCCTCTGCCAGCGGGACGACGTTGAAACCAACGATGACAGCGTTGCTGGCGGATGCGAGCAAGACGTCTGACTTCGTGATACCACCGGTCCCCTCGTGCAGGATCTCGAGTGGAATGGTCTTGGTCTTGACCTTCTTGAGTTCAAACTTGACGGCGTCGAGCGTCGAGAGGGAGTCTGCCTTGAGGATCAGGGTCAGCTTCTTCTTCTCCAGCGCTTCTTCTTCAGTAAAGAGCTCGTCCAGCGTCATCGGCTTCTTCTGTTCCTGCGCCAGGAATGCCAGGCGTTCCTTTTGCCGCTTCTCGTCGATGATCATACGGCAGGACTCGACATCCCCGACCGTATAGAACACTTCACCAGCCTCGGGGAGCTCCGACAACCCCATGACTTCGACTGGCATCAGTGCCTTCGCTTCGCGGAGGTTTACCCCGGCTTCGTTGGTCATGCGTTTGATCTTGCCCACACAATCGCCGACGCGGATGTCGTCGCCCACATGCAGTGTTCCTGTCTGCACGAGCAGACGAGCCAGGACACCGATGTTCTTGTCAACACGCGCCTCGATCACAGAACCAGATGCATCGACCGAAGAGCGGGTCTTCAGTCCAGCCATTTCCGCCTGCAGGAGAATGATGTCCAGCAGTTCGTCTACACCCTTGCCGGTCTTCGCCGACACGGGAAGGAAGACAGTATCTCCACCCCAGTCATCGGGCTGCAAACCGCGGTCCGCGAGCTGCTGCTTCACGCGCTCGGGGTTGGCTTCGGGCTTGTCGATCTTGTTCATCGCCACGATGATCGGGACCTTGGCCGCCCTGGCATGGTCAAGCGCCTCCAGGGTCTGTTCCTTGACACCCTCTTCAGCGGCGACGACCAGGATGACCACGTCGGTAACCTGCGAACCCTTGAGACGCATCGAGGTAAATGCCTCATGGCCTGGCGTGTCGATGAACACGATGGTCTTACCCTTGACCTGTACCTCATACGCACCGATTTTCTGGGTAATGCCGCCCTTTTCACGGCTGGCGACACTGCTCTTGCGAATATAGTCCAGCAGGGTCGTCTTGCCATGGTCGACGTGCCCCATCACGGTCACGACTGGTGGGCGCGTTTCAAAGGATTTCAGATATTTCTCAGGGGGTGCAACATAGTTTTCACCCAGAAGGCGAGCAATATAGTTGGCATCAAGAGGATCCAGCAGGCCACACTCACGTACGGGGACGCCATTCTTGAGCATCATCGTATTGAGCTCCTGCTGCTTGAGACCGAACTGCTTTGCAAAAGCGGCATAACTGATAGATTCCGTAAAAGCCTTGGGCCTTTCGATGGGGACGACAGGTTCAACTGGTGTGAGCGTTGTCTTCTCCTTCTCCTTTTCAGGTGCAGCCTTGGAGGCCGCCTTGGCCGCCTTTGGGGCTGGCTTTGCTTCCTCCGTCTTGGCAGCTTGTTCCTTGTCAACAATGTCCTTGACAAGGGTAGCTGTTTCTTCATCGATCGTGCCCACGACACCCTTTACCGGGACTCCCAGACTATCGAGAATCTCTAGCATCCGCGGCGACTTTACATTCAGTTCCTTAGCAAGTTCATAGATGCGTACTTTCTTCATGTGTCTCACCTGCCTCACGAGTTGGAGCTGCCTTCGGCAACCCTTCCTCTACTTGAACGAGTTCTACCTTCGCATCCAATAGGCGTTCCACGAGCCGAACGTTGACCCCGCCCTTGCCCAGAGCAACGGCAAATGCATCCGAAGTCGTACGCACCACAAAGGAGCCATCTTCCGGCCTGCGTTCTGCATCCAGCACCTTGGCTGGGCTGAAAGCGTTGATAGCGTACTTCACCGGATTGGGATCGTAGCGGACCACGTCAATATGCTCGAAGGCAACCTCGCGCGATACGGCGCGGATGCGCGCCCCCATCGGCCCGATGACTGCACCAACGGGATCGATCTTGGGATCGCGACTGTACACGCTGATCTTTGCGCGCTGCCCTGGTTCGCGGACAATGCGCTTGATCTCAACCAGACCCGAGGCAACTTCTGGAACCTCTAGCTCGACGAGGCGCTGAATGAAGTCCGGGTGGGCCCGTGTCAGAACCACCCTTGGACCCTGGGCCGACTTGTCAACCGAAAGGATGAGAGCCTTGGCTACGCTCTGATAGCGCAGGCGCTCGCCGGGAATCTGCTGATCCTTTGGCAAAATGCCTTCACAGCGTGCAAGGTTGATCAGCAGCCCCTCCTTGTTCTGACGCAGGACTTCCCCGTTGACGAGGGTGCCCACCTGTGAGTGGAAACGCTCATAAACCAGGTCGTTCTCACGTTCCTTAATCTTGTCGTCGATGAACTTGCGTGCCTTCACAACGACTGGCAGGGGCAGCTGTTCGATCTTCACCTGAATGAGCACGTCATCCCCGATCTTCGCATCCGGCTCGACCTTGCGAGCATCCTTCAGCGTGATCTCGCTGTTGCTGTCCACGACCTTCGGTACGACTGTCTTCCGTGCATACAGTCGGACGAGGCCTGTCCCCGTGTCAGCCTTCACCACGAAGTTGTCGTTCTGATACTGTTGCTGGTACGCCGCCTCGAAGGCTTCCTTGATTGCTGTCACGATGTATTCCCTGGAGATTCCCCGTTCTTTCTCCAGCTCGTAGATCGCACTCTGGAGCTCATCCCTCATATGCACCCCCCAATATCTCATCCCACAATGAGATCTTCGCCACCTGTCGTAGTTCGAACACGCGGTCCACGCCGAGAACATTGACGTGTACGCTGTTCTCATCGGATGCTCCCAATGTTCCAATAATCGCCTCGGTGGACTCCCTCATCGTCATGCGCACGAGCCTGCCAGCAAAGAGCACCAATTCCCGCCGTGTCTTGAGCACGCGGTCCATTCCAGGGCTGGTTACCTCGAATGCCGGCAGAGAGTCATCACCATAGAGCTCAATAAACGTATGGCTGATCGCCCGGCTGACGGTCTCGAGCTCGTCGACCGTTATGTCCCTCCCCGGCACCATGAGCACGACACTCACCATTCCCGGAGCATTCTCGATGGCGACAAGGGTGGCATTGCTCTTTGCCACCTCCAGTTCCACGATGTCTGCAAATCTCCTGTCCATGTCTACTCCACATGAAACAAAAAAGTGGCCCGCTTGCGCGCCCACTTTTCACGTTCCACCAATATGAAACGTCCGAAAGCAGGGCCTCCGGACGTCATGCCGCTCAGTTGCGTATCACGTTCATGACATTACAGATAATAGTATACGTAGGAATGCACAAAAGACAACCTCATTTTCATTTACAAGTTCGCAGTACCCGCGAAGCGGCCACTAGGAGTAGTCCACACTGCCGGGGCCCAGAATCGCGGCCAGATCCTTGAGCAGGGCAGGCGTGACCGTGACCCAGTGGCTGTTGCCAACTTCGAGGCAGTGTTCCGTGCCGTTGCGATAGAGGATGCGCCAGTGCTCCTTGCCGGGATGCCGTTGCATGAGGAGAAGGACGCGGCCAAGCATTTCGCTGTTTACCTGCTGCTCTGTCATGACCAGCTTCAGGACTGGCGATGCTGCAGAAGCTGGCTTCGCGCTCCTTGCCTGTTCGGGCGTGACAAAATCGATGAACTTTTTGGCAGTCAGCGACATATCGTCGCCGTCCCTGCGCACGCTGGCTTCCAGAACAATGGCTCCCTCGTGTTCGAACCATGGCTGAAACTGTCCGAGAACATATTCGAATACCATCAATTCCACCTTGCGATCGTCATCCTCCAGTGTGCATTTCCCATAGGCGTGGCCCGCCTTGGATTTTGCCGTCTTGGCAGAAGTCAAGAGCCCCAGCACTGTCACGGTCGTCCCGTCTTCCATTCCGGCACAGTCGGACACCCGTTTCGCCTTGTACTTGGCAAGCAGTGGCTCGTACTGCTGAAAGGGACTGCAGAAGCAGAAGAAGCCAAATGCTTCCTTCTCCATCGCTGCAGCACTCGCCGTTGCGTGCGAAGACGCCAAAGACTGCGGCTCACCCACGGATCCCCCGAACAGGCCAGCGGCTCCATCCTCTACCACGGGAGCCTTCCCATTCTGCTTGCCATTCATGCCCATCAATTCATCTAAGTCTCCCGCCCGGTCATTTCCCAGGCTTTCGAAGGCGCCGGATTTCACGAGGCATTCGATAGACTTGCGGTTGACCTTGCTGCCGCCGGAGCGCCGCTGGAAGTCTTTGAATGTCGTATAGGGGCGATTTCCTCGCTCCTCCATGATCTCATCGATGGCCTTCGATCCCAAGTTCTTGATGGCAAGCAGGCCAAACCGGATTCCCCGAGAGCCATCGGCCAGTGTCTCCACGGCAAACAGCTTGTCGGACTTGTTGATATCCGGTGGAAGAATGGGGATCCCCTTGCTGCGGGATTCGGCGATCAGCTCTTTCAACCGATCTTCATCGTCGATGCCCGAGTTCATGAGGGCTGTCAGGTACTGGATGAGATAGTGCACCTTGAGCCACGCAGTGCGGTACACCATGATAGCATAGGCGACCCCGTGGGACTTGTTGAACCCATATCCGGCAAAAAAGTCGATGAGGGCGAACACGTCCTCGGCAGTCTTCTTTGGGACACCCTTCTTGACGGACCTTTCCACGAACATGGCCCGCTGTTTGGCCAGGATGTCGGCCTTCTTCTTCGACACGCCCTTGCGCAGGATATCTGCTTCCTGCATGGAGAATCCTGCCATTCGGTTTGCGATCTGCATGATCTGTTCCTGGTACACGATGATGCCGTACGTAGGCTTGAGGACGCTTTCGATGCTCGGGTGGTAATAGTCGATCTTTTCCTTGCCATTCTTGCGGTCGATATACTTCTGAATGCCGCCTGCCTTGATGGTACCTGGACGATACAGGGAAATAATTGCGGTCAGGTCTTCGATCGAGGACGGCTGAACGCCAGCCGCAACGCCTTTCATGCCGGCAGATTCCATCTGAAACACGCCAACCGTATCCCCGCTGCTGATCAGCTTGTAGACGGCAGGATCCTCGGTGTCGATGTTGCTGATGTCTATGGTAACGCCCAGCTGCTCTCGGACCATGTCGACGGTCTTTTGAATGACACCCAGATACGATAAGCCCAGAAAGTCCATTTTCAGCAGGCCAAATGCCTCCACAAAGTTCTTGTCCCACTGTGTGATGACATTGCCGTCCTTATCACGCTGCAGCGGCAGGTAATCGGTGAGCTCTGTGTCGGCGATGACAACGCCCGCGGCATGCGTACTGAAATTGCGGTTCACGCCCTCCAGCTTCATGGCCGTGTCAAACAGTTCTTTGACCGTGATTCCACTCAATGTTGTGCCATCATCGTACATCGTCTTGAGCTTGTCCACAGTCTCGAGAGCCCCCCGCAATCCCGTTCCAAACGGGATCAGCTTGGAAATCAGGTCCGTCTCCTTAGGTAACATGCCGAGAGCCCTTCCCACGTCACGGACGGCCTGCTTCGCCTCCATCCTGCCAAACGTTGCTACCTGGGCCACCGAGGATTCGCCATAGCGTTCTCGCACGTACTGGATGACCTCGCCGCGGCGCGTGTCCTCGAAATCCATGTCGATATCCGGCATTGAGATGCGTGCTGCATTGAGAAAACGCTCGAACAGCAAATTGTATCGCAGCGGCTCTACTTCAGTGATACCGGTTGCATAGGCTACTATCGAGCCAGCGGCAGACCCCCGTCCCGGTCCGACGGCGATCCCCCTGCGGCGGGCGAAGCGGGTGAAATCCTGGACGATAAGAAAGTAGTCGACAAATCCGCATTGTTCAATGGTTTCCAGTTCCATGCGCGCACGGGCCGTCGCGTCTTCCAACTGGCTGGACGGGTACAGCCGCTGGATGCCATCCATGGTCAGCTTCTCCAGTAGCTGGCGGTTGACCTCGGCGTCCCACGGCATCGTCTGCCCCTCTTCGATGTAGCGAGGTAAATGATAGGTGCCAAGCGGCATCTCGACATTGCACATGTCGGCAACGAGCTGTGTGTTCTGAATGGCCTCCTCGTCTTGCGGCAGGCGCTCGCGCATCTCTTCCTCGGTCATCGCATGATAATACGGACCATTGAAACTCATGCGGCTGTTGTCCGTCATTTTTTGCAGTGTCTGGACGCACAACAGCACCTCGTGCGCCTCGTAGTCTTCCTTGTACAGATAGTGGCTGTCGCACGTCGCTACAGTTTTGGCGCCAATGCGTCGCGCAACGTTGCGCAGGACAGGCAGGGCGCGCAGCTCTTCCTCGATGCCATGATTCTGAAGCTCGATGAAATAATTGTCCTTCCCGAAGATGTCCTGATACCGTCTGGCAATCGTTACTGCCTTCTCCTCGTCTCCCTTGGCTGCCGCCTCGGCGACCTCCCCCTTGAGGCAAGCAGACAGGGCGATAACTCCCTCGTGATAGCACTCCAGAACCTCGTAGTCGACGCGCGGCTTGTAGTAGAAGCCCTCCAGGTAGCCGACAGAGACGATGTGGCTGAGGTTCTGATACCCCTTGAAGTCCTTGGCCAGGAGAATCAGATGGTTAGGAGATCCCGACTCCTTCTCCTTGTTCAGCCGGCCATTCGGCGCCATGTACACTTCGCTGCCGATGATCGGGTTTAGTCCGGCCGCTTTCATCTTCATGTAGAAGTCGAGCACGCCATACATGTTGCCGTGGTCTGTAATGGCGCACGCTGTCTGCCCCATTTCTTTGAGCCTCGCTACGAGCGGCTCAATCTTGCTCATACCATCCAGCAGCGAATACTCTGTATGGAGGTGCAGGTGCACAAAGCTCATGCGGAGTTCCTCATGGGTTAGAAGGGCTTCCCTCGGATTGAGGTGACGTCCTCAGGGAAAAGCGTGCGGCAACCTGTGCCTGATCGACAGAAACGATTTCGACAACCGCATCATAGGTAAAATTGAAGAACGATTGCGAACGTGCATTCAGCACAATCTTCACCGGAATGCCTGTCAACACGCCGTTCGTCCCGACCGTGACGGTCGCTGTGGCGTCGACCGGTTCTTCCTCGAAGGTGAACTGTCCGCTCATGGTCCATACGTCGCATGCCTGCCCCAGCAGCTGGGCTGGCGCTTGCTTCTGGATCGTGAACAGACGCGGAGAAAACGTTGCCGGCAGCTGCAGAAGTCCTTCGCAGGTTTCCTGCAAGACGCGCGCAGCCGCAGCGGCCGTTTCGCCCTTGACAACATATGCGCCATTTTCAAACGTGTACCCTGTCCCTCCGCGTACCATGAGAGACGCCATCGGATTCGCAGGATCGCCGCTCATCACCAGAAGGTCACTCCCATTCTTGATGATGCGCCCATCGAATGTTTTTTCTTCTCCACCAAGCGTCCGGTGATACGAAGCAGTCAACTCATACGCTGAAAGATTGGCCAGCGACGAGAGAGACAGGAGCTGCCCCTCCTTAAGCGTTATTTTCGCGGGCTTTGCCCCTTTCCCAACGACAAGGCTGAACGTGGCGTCGGCGTATCCCTGTTTTGTGACCCTCCCAACATAGGTCCCTTCCGCCAACCCCTCCATGGTGAACGAGCCGTCCGCACCGGTTGTGACAGCAGTATTCCAGACGGTCACCGTGGCTCCGGC
>JAJFTL010000017.1 GCA_021373025.1 bacterium | reverse complement strand
GCGGCCAGGCCGTCGGCCGGCTTGCCGTCAAACCAGCGGTGCTGACGCTGCATAGTCGTTTCGACCTCAGCGAGCAGCTTGCTGCCGACGCCGCGTCCCCAGCGAGACTTTTTGGGGATCCAGATGCAATCGATGACACAGACGTCGATGTTCGTGCGTTCAGGGTGACACTGGATCATGCCAATCGGATCCGCGCCGTTATAGGCGACCCACGCAAACGTGCCCAGCTCGGCAAGACGGTCGCGGACCCACTGCCGTTTGGCCTTGGTCGCTCGCTCCCACAATGGATCGGACTTTGCGCCTTCGCCTGCACAGATCATGGCAAGGTCACCAGCGTTGCGTACTGCTACCGGGAGAATTCTTGTTGTACTCATGATGACCTCACCACGCGTTGAATACTTTCTCGGCGAATCCGAGGAAGTGGTCGAGATGCACCCGGCTCCCGTCGTCCAGGACGGCGTCACCGGTGAAATATCCAAAAACCTGGTGCTGAAGCGTTTTGATAACCACGACGTCGGTCTTGGCATAGCGGTCGAGGATAGGCTCGAAGCCCATGTCAAAGCGGCCGTCGTTGCTGACAAACTTCCATGGCTTCATGTAGGAGTCGGCGGGGATCTGGAATTCAACCCGGTCGAGCTTGTGGACCCTGCCGTCCCAGAAGAGGGCGTTCTCACTGGCGGCGGTCGTGTCGCCGAAGCCGTAGCCGACGTTGAACCCGAACGAGTGACCATCAACGTGACCGGAACCGGAGCCCCAGTACCATGTATTGCGATACGTCCAGACACCGCGGCCCCAGTCCAGGACGCCGGCGGCGGTCTGGGGCTCGAACGGGTACGTTGTGGTCCCAACCGTCACGCTGCCGCTGGCGAGCAGGCAGTTGATCTTCTGATTGTAGTAAAAGGCCCTGGGGGCGTGCTCAAACGGCGTGAGGATGACGATGCTTTCCAGGAGCGGATCCTGTTCCATCTTGAGGGTAGCCTTGATGCCCCTGCCATGGTCGAACCCCGGGTAACTGAGCAACAAAAGATGCGAAGCAGAGTTGCGTGCGAAGCGCATCTCGATGCGGTTGTCCTTGAAACAGACGTCGCCCGTCTCGGATGTACGCGGCAGGTTGAGGGACCCGCGGGTGAACGGTTTCATGATGGTCTCCGTGACCTCGGTCCGGTTCACAAGGTCCAGCCAGGAGACCGAGATGTCAGCCAGGTAACCGATATCCGAGATGGTCAGGGCAATACCATAATTCGGGGTCAGGACACAATAGTAGTCCCACTCCTTGATGCGCAACCAACTTGCGTGGATCTGCTCGCGATTGTAGACAGCCACGGGTCTGCGCGCCCATCCCCGTGCATTCAGTTCGCCCCTCTCGTTCAGCAGGTCGATCTTCTCCGTCAGCTCATGCTGCATCACCATCCTCCTTTTCGAAACGGACCGCCGCTACTGGCAGCCGGTGCGCTTGAGTCCGTATGGTTCTTTCCGCTCGGTCCACTCCTTGCGTTCCCAGTTCTTTGACTTCCACGGCATATTCTGAGGTGTCACCAGTGGCAGGATTTCACGGAAAAACGCCAGGCGCTCAATGCTGGTCATCGGGACGAAGCTCTCCGCCAAGTCAATGTTGCCATTCAGCTGTTCAATTGTGGAACAGCCTGTGATAACGGTCGTGACGGGCAACCCCATGCTGTACCGAAGTGCTCGTTGCCAGTCCCTGCCCAGGGACTTGTAGCCCAGTACTTTCATGCCAATGACACCCATGCACTTCTGCAACGCAAATGGCAGGAATTCCTCTGCGAAGCTGTAGATGAAATGATCCAGCGCTGACACGGGACACAGTGCCGAGTCAAAAGGAAATCGTCGTATGGCCTCGAGCAACACCTGCGGATCCGCATGCCCAGAAATGCTGATAAACCGCACCAGGCCCTCGTCTCGCGCCGCGATCAGCGCTTGAAGCGACCCGTCCTTGCTCATCACAGTATCCAGTCGCTCAAAGCTGGAGACATTGTGCAAGCGCACTTCGTCAACATGATCTGTCCGCAGGCGTTCGAGGCTTGCCTCCAGCTGCCGGCGCGCACCATCGCGCGTCGTCTCATTGACCTTGGTTGCTATCCACATGTCCGATCGGTGCCTGGCTGCTACCAGCCCGACACGCCGTTCGCTCTCCCCCTCTGAGTAGGAAGGCGCCGTGTCAAAATACCACACGCCGCGCTTCAGGGCCTCTTCCAGAACAGCAACAGCCTGGTCCTGGCTGCACCCCTCCTCATCCACCAGTCGCTGGCATCCCAGACTCAAGATCGGAAGCTCGACGCCGGTCTTGCCAAACGGTCGTTTCTCCATGAGGTTCCTCCCTTCCGCATCAGACTTGTACTCTATAAATAGTATACCTCGACACCGAGGACATACCAGCACGCTTGTAACCTCACCTTCTTCACCTGCGTAGACAAGGTGGCAACACTACAAGCGTTGCGCAGTGCTCACGCGGTACTATCATGACATCATGGGAGATGAGATATGAGCAATCGAACCGAAGAATTCAAGGTAAGTGGCGAAAAGCTGCTTGAGCGGGTGAAGGACCTGGTTCATCAGGGAAACGTCCGGCGCATCACAATCAAGGACAAGGACGGTGTCACCTTGTTTGAGATCCCATTGACTGCGGGCGTCGTGGGTGCAGTTCTGCTGCCTATATGGGTGGCCATTGGAGCCATCGCGGCCCTCGCCGCGTCTTACACGATAACAGTAGAGCTCGTTGACACACCCGAGAAGCCGACTGTCGAAGGTTCGTCCGTCGACAAGACCGAGCACTCGTCCTGAGGAACTTGCGTCTGCTGCTTGGAGCAGTCTCTCCAACGGTGCCGTGCCATCTTTTGAAGAGGACTTGAAACGTTCATGGTTTTCCCTATAGTGCGGGCATCACACTCTTACGTGTACGGGAGGCAGTCATGGACGACGAACAGGTACGGCTCGAGGAAATTGTCAGTGGGCTCGAGCTGAGGATCAGTGAACTGGATGAGGACAACCTGAGCGTGGAGGACGCAGCGCGCCTACGCACAGAGCTGGACGAGGCATACGAACAGGTTGACGCATCTGACCTTGCGGATGACGCCATCGACGAGTTGATGGACCGATTGGATGACCTTCAGGATATTCTCGACGATCTCGCCGATAGTGATACAGATTGGGACGACGAGGAAGAGGAGGAGGACAGGGAAGCTGACGACAACGAAGACAACTAGTTGTCCGGCCTGAGTCTTGGAATGCAGATCACCCCGGATCCCTCCGGGGTGACATAAGTGCAAGGATCCCAGAACGAAACGCTACAGTTTGAGGGCAAGGAGCCGGCTGAGAAAAACACAGGCCTGAGCACGAGTGCACGCTCCCTCAGGGTCGAGGTTCCCTCCAGACACGATACCGGAATCAGGAGTTCTGACAATTCCTTTTGCGAAGCAGGCCTCAATGGAATCGTGGGCCCAGTAGTTGGCCTCAACGTCGGTATAGGGAAGAGCGGCCGTGCCGCCCCAGTTCTGCGAGCGCGCGATGACAGCCAGAACTTGAGCCTTGCTCACAGGTTCCTCCGGCTTGAAGAGGCCGCCCGGGTATCCCTTCAGCCATCCCTTACGTACGGCGGCAGCGATGTAGCCCGCTCCCCAGTACGTCGGTGGCACATCCTCAAAGGGAGCTGTAGTACCTGTCTCAGGGGCGACGGTCACTGCGCCGCAAATCAGCTTGGCAAACTCTGCGCGTGTCACCGAGGCATCTGGATGAAACTTGCCGTCAGCATACCCCGATACCAGCCCGCGGGAGCTCAGGTCAGCGATGGCAGCAAAGGCCCACGATGTGGGAGGAACGTCGGTGAAGCGAGGCCCCGCGGCAATGGCTTCAGACACCAGCTGCCGGACGCGCATGATGTCATACGCTGCCTTGCCCATGTCATACTGCATGGACAGGACGCCTGCCAGGTTCAGTCTGGTATCAATCCACGGAGTGAATCCATACGTACCGGGGCAGGAGGCGATCAGCAGCTCCCCGGTGGCCGCGTCTGACTGCTCGCGCCACATGCCAAGCCCGGGTCGAGCACCGCTGGTTGATGGAAGAAGTGTTGTAACGCTGGAATAGGGCGTCGCGGCGATGACGGCAGTGGGAGCCTGGTCCTGCTGGAGTTGCAGGACAGCTTGCTGAGACAGGATGTGCTTGCCAGACCAGATGCCATCCTGCAGCAGCATGGTGAGAAAATTGGCATAGTCCTGTGCTGTCGATCGTGCGCCGCCGGCGACGTTCGGATTGCGATTAAATCCCATCAGATTGAAGGTTGTACTGTTCATGCCCAATGGTTCAGCGATCGTGGTACGAAAGAACTCCTGCCATGTCATCCCGCTGATGACCTCACAGACGCGGGCGCCGACCTGGATGGAGACAGATCCATCGGTGACCGTGGTGCCCGGGGCGGTAAGCAGCGGTCCAGCGGCAATGCGCTGGACACATTCAGCCAGTGTCAGTGTCCGATCACTGATCGACGGATCGGTGGACGGCAGTCCAGACGTATAGGACCAGAGCTGCCGTATGGTGATTCCAGCCTTGTCGCCTGTGAATTCGGGCAGGTACTTGGACACGGGATCATCCAACGCTAGCGTGCCCTGGTCCACCAGTGTCATCATGGCCGCGGCCGCCAGCCACCGAGAAGCGGAGCCGACATCGACGACGGTTCCTGGACCGAACCTGTCATAACCCGACCTCTCGATGACCTTGCCGTCCTTCACCACGACCAGTGCCAAGCCGCCCGTATCGGGCCCAGCAGACCGGAGGAATTCATTGACATTCGTCATGTCATACGAGCCGATCGCGATGATCTGCCGCTGGGGGATTGTGCATCCGCTTGTGTTCACCAGTAGAGCCAGGACAAGAATGCTGGCGACCAGCCGAACTGCCGGTCCGCGCATATTCTGCAGACGGACCAGGTGGGTCATGACCGAGTCTGAATGGCGAAACGGTGCAGGTTCGGAACGCTTCCGAGGATGATCAGACGGTCCCCGGCTTCAAGGAGATCATCGGAGTGAAGTGTGACAAGCACTTCTCCCCCGCGTCGGATGCCAACCACGTTTATCTCGAAGCGGGCCCGGTAATCAAGGTCTCGGAGCGTTTTGCCAGCTGCGCCACGAGGAATTGGCACCTCGAGAATATCGTAGTCCGGGGATGATTCGAGGAAGTCGTAGATACTCGACAGGCTGAGCCGATTGGCAAGGCGGATGGCCATGTCATGCTCCGGAAACACAACGTCGTCTGCACCAATGCGCTTCAGCAGTCTTCCATGAAGATCCGACGAAGCTCTGGCTACAAGGTGATGGATCCCCATTTCCTTGAGCACAGCCGCCGTCAAAACACTGTGGTCGATCTCCGCTCCGATGGCCAGCACGACGGTATCGCAACTGGTAATGCCGGCTGCCTCGAGTTCGGCGAAGTCCGTCGTGTCAGCGACGACCGCAAGTGCGACCATATCCTTGATGCTGTCGACATTGCACTGCATTTCGTCGATTGCCAGCACCTCGAATCCCAGTTCCGCTAACCGGATGGCACAAGACCTTCCAAACTTCCCAAGACCAATGACACCTATCCGCTGTTTCATTGTGGTTTCCTCCTAGCCTATGGCAACATCATCTTCAGCGAAGCGAACTGGACCTTCACGTTGCTGAATCGGAGAGAGCAATGTCATGGTGGCTGTGAGAACCCCGACCCGTCCTGCCAGCATGACCAGAATGAGAACATACTTGGCTCCAGCGGACAGCATAGGGGTTATGCCAGTGCTCAGCCCAACTGTTCCAAAGGCCGATGTGACCTCAAACAGGAGATCCAGCGTGGAGAATTTTGCTCCATCTGTCATCGCCAGCAGAAACGTCCCGCCAATGATGATGGCAAGACTGAGCACAAAGACGACAAGCGCCTTGTTGACCGTTCCCTTGGTGATACCTCTGTTGCCGAGATGGGTCTGGTCTGAACCGAACATGACGCCCCATACAAATACGGCGACAACGGCGAACGTCGTCGTCTTCACGCCGCCCCCTGTCCCGCCGGGCGAGGCTCCAATGAACATGAGGAGAATCAGAACCATTAGTGACGTGGGATGCATTCCCCTGATGTGCAGTGTATTGAATCCAGCTGTTCTTGCTGTCACTGACTGAAACCACGATGAAAACAGGCGTTCCTTCAGAGACATGTGCTCAAACACCGTAGGAGTGATGCTTTCAAGTGCAAAAATCAGAACGGTTCCTCCCAGAATCAGGAGTGCCGTCATGACAAGAGCTGTCCTTGCGTGAGTCGATAATCGTCTATGCTGCTTTTGATGGAGACGGTCCACGAGTTCATTGATGACCGGAAAGCCGATGCCACCCGCGATGATAAGTGCCGGCACAACCAGATTGATGGTAAGGTCTCCGACGTAAGGCTCAAAACTGGTCATCCCTCCGCCAAGAACATCGAATCCGGCGTTACAGAACGCACTGACACTGGTGAAGATGCCATTCCAGACAGCCTTGGCCACAGGCATGGTCCGAAGAAAACGCAGCGAAAGGAAGAGCGCCCCCAGACCTTCAAAGACAATCACCGAAAGCGCAATGAGTCGCGCAAAATGGGCGGGGTCTTCACGCAGAGGTATAGGCACGCTTTCACGAAAGTCGCCGGCCTGGCGGAGGCTCAGTCTCGCCCTTCGCCTGAAAGAGCTAATGACCATTGTGGTCATGACCATGTAGCTCAGGCCACCAATCTGGATAAGCAGGAGAATGACAATCTGTCCAAAGAGGGTCCAGTACGTGCCAGTATCGACAACTACCAATCCAGTCACACAGGTGGCGCTGGCAGCGCTAAAAAGGGATCTGAGGAATCCGGCTTGGCCGTCGACGCTCGACGCTGGCAGAAGAAGGAGAAATGTACCAACGAGGATAATGACAATGAAGCTTAGCAGCATGCGCTCACCAGGATGGCGGCGAGCCGTCCGCCGAACAACCTTCATACGTCTGCGTTTCGGAACATTTGCTGTCGTTATGTCAGGTTTCCTCTTTGTCTCTCATGTCGGAAAGTATATCTCAGCGTGGTCCATATTCAACCTCTTGTGTGGCGCCCGACGGGTCGATGCCCGCTTGCACGTCAGCGAATCAAGTAGGTGTCAGCATGACCACACATGATATACTACACGCGGAGGTGATCCATGTGGAATGAGTTCAAGAAGTTTGCGCTGAAGGGGAACATGATCGATCTGGCCGTTGGTGTCATCATCGGCGGTGCCGTCGGGAAGGTCGTAACATCTTTGGTTAATGATGTCCTGATGCCACCCATCGGGTTGATCCTTGGGCGCATCAACTTCTCCAGCATCTATATCAATCTGAGTCGTACAAAGTATCCAACGTTTGCGGCGGCGCAGGCGGCGGATGCACCCACCATCAACATTGGGTTGTTTCTCAATGCAGTTGTCAATTTCCTAATCATCGCCCTCGTCGTCTTTTTTATGCTGAGAGGAATCAACAAGATGCGTGAGATGGCCGAAAGGAAGAGCGTGTCAGCAGCACCCTCAACCAAGACCTGTCCCTACTGCAAGACAGAGATCCCTGTTGATGCCACGCGCTGTCCACACTGCACCAGCCAGTTGACTTGATATGGAACGAAGAATCGGGCAGACCATTGAAGTCTGCCCGATTGCCTGTTAGAAGACAAGCTTGTGATATTCTTCCTCCAGTTGCCGCAATCGTTCCATTTGTTCAGCCAGAACAACCTGCAGTTGTGACGCTTCCTCAAGAGCATCGCTGACGAGGGCAGATGTCAGTCGGGTGCACAGGGAGGGATATCCAGGCGCATCGTCGGCCAACTCATGACGCAGGGCATCGATGCCTTTCCACAAGTCCTGGGCCCGATCGCTGACCAGATCGAGAGGTTGACACGCTCGGATTATGTCTAGATCTTCAGGGATAATCCGCACGAGGAGTTCCCGTTTCCAGCGAGCGGTGGCCGCACTGCGAAATGCGTCGATAACCCGCGGCGTCAACGTATTTCCGGCAGTCAGGATGTGCACGCGCTCCGCGAATGCCGTCAGGTTCTGCAGGTTTTCCCAGACGGTTGCCGGAGGAACACCAAAAAGACGGTTTCGTTCGTCCTGGGAATAACTCTCGAAGACATTTTCCTCGGCCCGGTACGCGCGGTTCTTCTCAAGGTAGGCCGCAGGTTCGCCAGCTTTCTTGGAAATCTCTGCAAGGAGCACTTCCGGTGACGTTCCAGACTGGACTGCCCATTTCATGCCATCCAGCATCGCCAGGATTGACGCAGCAACAGCCAGGTAGGTGTTGGTATGAGGGTTGGGAGAGCGCAGTTCGAAGCGCGTAGCAAGGGGATTGTCGACATCGCGGACCAAACCAGCCAGGACAGTGCGGTTGCGTGACGGAGTAGCAGGATCGATGCCCAAAGCAGCAACGATGCAGACGGGCGCCTCGAAGCCGGGTTTGAGCCTGTTGAATGCATCATTGCTTGCAGAAATGAATGGATTGACGACCTCGTAGTTGCGTAGGAGGCCCATCAACGCTCCATATCCCATGACACTGAGGAAGTCAGTGTGCATGTCCGCTGGCGCAAACAGATTGATGCGCCTCCCGCTGGGAAGGACACCGGCAACACCCAGATGCGTATGTTCGCCGGAACCCGCTACTCCTGGAATGGGTTTTGCCTTGAAGTTGACGGTGAGGCCGTTTGCCCGGAACGTCTCCTTCACCAGAATGCGTGCAAGGAGTTCATTATCAGCCGCCTGCAAAGCCGGCGCATAGCGCCAGTCGATCTCCATCTGCTCCATGACATGGGTGAGTTCACCACCAGCTCCGATGGCCGCCTTGACACCGCCGACTTCCTTGTGGCCCATTTCGGGGTGGAGACCGTATGCCTCGAGAGCCATCACTGCCTGCTCCAGAGCGGTCCTGGCAACACCACGCGTACGCTGCCAGTAGTTTTCCTGCAGAATCTGGGCGGCCGAAAGCTCTTCAACATTGGCTGTGTCAGTTGGCGTCTTGATCCAGAATTCCAGCTCTGTCCCAACGGTGAATTCAATGCCGGCAAGCCGTCCAGGCTCCAGATGAGCAAGGAACGGGGAGGTGACATAGCTCCTCAGCAGGTTCAAAACCTCCTGCTGTGCGTAGGTAAGGGTAGCGGAAAGCAAGGACCGCGAATCGATGCGCTCGCCGTGGTGCATCAAGAAAGACGGGATACGCAGGGTTCCCACGGGGAGGCCAGTCTCGTGGTCCACATGCTCCTCGTTGTAGTCCACAAACCAGGTTGCAGTCAAGTCTGGCGCCAAGTCGACCTGGGCGTCATTCAACGCGGTCATTCCGGTAAGGACAACGGATGACCCATCCGTCTGCACGGCCTTGCCGGCAAGAAACGCATCAATGTCGGCAACAAAAGTCTGAATGGGGATGCGCTCGTCAGTGTCGTTGCCTGCAAGATCGATCGCTACCAGGGATACAAAACGGATTTCAGGATGCTCCCGGAGGATGGCCAGGAGAGTCTCCCGGCCACACTGTCCTCCTGCAATGCTGTAGATGCGTTTGCCGTTCACGGGATACTCCTTGATACAGTTTTCCTGAGAGTACAATCCGCGGGATTTTTTGCAAGCCGCCGGCTTCACACTGCTATACTATAAAGTATGAAAGAAAGGCTTGAATCAGTCATGCACATGCATCAATTGCCGACCGATGATGCGATCGCAGGAGAGCTTATTCCGGATGTTCTATCGGTGGGCCTGAACCTTGTTTTCTGTGGTTCAGCGCTGGGAGATGTCTCATGGAGGCAGCGAGCCTACTATGCCAACCCGGGCAATCGCTTCTGGCAAACGCTGGCAGAGGTCGGACTGACACCGCGCCGACTTGCTGCAGAGGAGTACCCCCGACTGCTCGAGTGGGGGATCGGACTGACAGACCTGATCAAGACCGATCATGGGCAAGACGCCCACATTTTTGATGGGCATGTGGACTTGGATGAGGCTCGCAGGCTACTAACCGAGAAGGTTCTGCGGTGGCAGCCACACGTGCTGGCATTCACCAGCAGGACAGTGGCAGCCAGGTTCCTTGGCCGAAGAGCGTTGACAGGTCTGCAACCTGACCACATTGGGACCACGGTGTTGTGGGTTCTTCCCTCGACGTCCGGCCTTGCGCGGCGCTTCTTTGACATTGGTCCATGGCAGGATCTGGCTTTGTTCCTCAAGGACACGAGGGGAGGAACTCCTTGACTACTGACCGTGGATGCTAGACTGTACGTCGGAAATGTATCGTCCAGAAACGGGGAGACCGGTCATATCTGTGAACGCAGCGCAATCTGTCCATCGTGATCCAGAGATGCGGCCCCTTCTGTGACAGACGCATGTGGCTTCCACTGACAACATGACAGAACAATTGATATCACTTCACATAACGATCCCTGACCTGCGAGGTATGCTGCCAAACACTCCGACCGTCGTCTCGACAGCGTTCTGGGTCCCGCTTGCCCAATTTGTCATGCGCCGGGCGGGAGCGTTCGAAGTCGTCTGCCAGCGGGAGGATACCAGTGCCATCAAGTTGCTCATGCCACTTGCCGAAATTGTCGAACGCAGACGCGATGATGGAGCTCTGATGTTCTGGGGAGGGGTTACCCCGGTGGTCTGCAAGGCTGTCGCTAGTGGGCATGGTTCTGGTCATGAGTCGTTGTGGTGGTGGCAGATCAACTTGACGCGCGAGGGAGAACAGGTATTTGCCCTCCAGGACTATGGGGCTCGCATGGATGTATTCGCCCTGACCGAGGCTGAAGCGACAACGGTCCTGAACCTCTTGCCCTTTGCAGCGCGAACGATTCGTTCACCGTGTGCTCCCAGGACATCGTGAAGACGCTCCTCGGATGTTGACTCCTCTGCCTGGAACGACGATGCATCTGCATACGGACGAAAGCTGGATCAGAGATGACTCTGGGCGCGCTATGCTGTTGCGAGGGGTCAACCTTGGAGGCGACTCCAAGGTTCCAACAGTTCCGGATGGTGCTACACATCATTCTGACGGTTTCTTTGATCATCGCATGGTCTCCTTCGTGGGGAGGCCGTTTCCCCTTTCGGACGCATCAGAGCATCTCTCACGCCTGAAGTCATGGGGTCTCACGACACTCCGGTTTCTGGTGACGTGGGAGGCCATCGAGCATGCCGGCCCAGGACTCTATGACACGGAGTATCTAGACTACGTCGAGCAGGTCCTCCGGACAGCAAATGACATGGGCTTCACCGTCATCATCGATCCCCATCAGGACGTGTGGAGCCGGTTCACCGGCGGCGACGGGGCGCCAGGATGGACGCTGGAAGCCGTAGGTTTCGATATGACCCATTTTGCCGAGACGTGTGCGGCCATCGTGCATCAGACGCACGGGGACCCCTTTCCGCGCATGGTCTGGCCAACAAATACCTGTCGGCTCGCTGCCGCGACGATGTTCACGTTGTTCTTTGGTGGCAACGACTTCGCTCCCCACGTGCTCATTGGCGGCGAGCCCGTCCAGGAGTATCTTCAGCGGCATTATATCGATGCTGTTCTGCAGGTCCTGCTCCGTGTCAGAGACTTGCCCTGTGTTGTGGGCTACGACATATTCAATGAGCCGTCGCATGGCTACATCGGACTGAAGGACCTCAAGAGCGTCGACAGTCTGCTCAACGTTGACCTGATGCCGACGCCTCTTCAGTCTTTTGCCCTTGGAGACGGCATTCCTCAGAAGCTTGAGATCTGGAGCATGAGCTCTGTCAGAGCACGACTTCGCGGACGTCGGACCATCAACGAAAAAGGAGTTCGGGCGTGGAAGGCAGGTCAGCCCTGCATCTGGCGCGACCATGGCGTGTGGGGTGTCAGTGCCGGTGGAAACCCCGAGCTACTGGCTCCCGACTACTTTTGCCGGCATGACGGGCACGATGTGAGTTTCGAACGTGACTACCTCGTCCCGTTCGTTCACCGATACGCGCAGGCTATCCATGCACTTGATGCCAAGGCATTCATCTTCGTAGAAGGTGAACCTGAACATCTGCCGCCGTCGCTGGTTGACAGTCTGGAACCAGGCATGGTTTCAGCTCCACACTGGTATGATACAGTTCAGCTCCTCTTCAGGCGACCCAGCCGGTGGCTGGGCTACGACAACATCCGCAACCGGATCGTCATCGGACCACGGACCATTCGTCGCAACTTCGCGTGGCAGATACGGACGCTTCGACAGCTGGGAACCGAGCGTCTCCGTGCGCCGACAGTCATCGGTGAGATTGGAATCCAGTTTGAGGTGAAGAGGGGTCGAGCCCGTCAACTGGACGGTGTCAGCAGGCAGGAAGTGGTCATGAATAGGAGCCTCGCTGCTGTTGAGCAGGGTCTGTGTTCAGCAATGATCTGGAACTACACGGCCAGCAACACCAATGAGAGAGGCGATGGTTGGAACGGCGAAGACCTGTCTATCTGGAGTGCAGATGAGGGCCGCGATGTGAGGGTCCTTGACAATGGCGGGCGGGCACTTCGAGCCGTTGTGCGCCCATACCCCATCGCCACGGCCGGCGAGCCTCTCAGTTTATCCTTCGATATGCACCGGCGCATTCTGCGTTTTGTGTTTAGACATGATCCGAACATTGTGGAGCCGACCGAGATTTTTGTGCCATCGTTCCAGTACCCGTTCGGATACTCCGTCTGGATGACTGATGGCACGTTCCTCAAGGATGACGAGCACCATGTCCTAAAGTATCGTCATACGCTGGGACGGCCTGAACACATCATCATCATCAGACCGAAACATGGACCGCCAGACCATGAAGACAGCGTGCCACCGTCCTGACCAAGCGCTTGACAATTTCGCCCGACGGGCTATTAGTAGTGTACCCGAGCTTCATGGCCTACGGCAGATGCTACGGAGTGAAGCCAATAGGGCATAAGAGAAAACTCTTATACCTCCCGCATTTGGAAAGGGAATAGCATCAGGGAGGCGTGAGCGTGAAGGTACTTGTGCTTGAGCCGGCGAAATGCACCGGCTGCAGGGCGTGTATGGACGCGTGTTCGTTTGAGAAGACGGATGTCTTCAATCCGCTGGATTCCCGCATCAATGTGATCACATTCCACGAAGATCTCACATTTGTGCCGACAGTATGCAGTCAGTGTGAGATACCGTACTGTGCGGAGGTCTGCCCCACCTCGACTCTGGTCAAGAACACGACGACAGGTCTGGTTGATTTTCTCAAGGAGAAGTGCATCGGCTGCAAGCAGTGCGTCGTCGCCTGCCCCTGGGGCTCCATCAAGATGAATCATCTGGGCAAAGAGATCATCAAGTGCGACCAGTGCAGCGGCGACCCTGCCTGCGTCAAGGTCTGCAAGGCAGAGGCGCTGACATATGTTGACGTCGAGGATATGATTTCCAGCAAGCAGCATGGAGTCGCGCAGGCATACCGGCGCATCGCCTCCGAAATGCAGAAGGGGGTGAACCCATGATCGACGGAGGATATCAAGGAACGATTCTCAGAGTAAATCTCACAAATCGCACGGTCAAGGAAGAAGCGCTCCGAGAGGACTGGGCAAAGAAGTACATTGGGGGGAGAGGATACGGAACTCGAATCATCATGGCCGAGGTGGACCCCAAGGTCGATCCGCTGGCTCCTGAGAATAAGGTCGTCATCGCAACAGGTCCTTTGGATGGAACGACAGCCCCGTCGTCAGGGCGCGTGATGGTCATTACCAAAGGGCCTCTCAACAATACGATTGCCTGCTCGAATGCTGGTGGATATTTTGGCCCGATGTTGAAGAGAACGGGATATGATATGATCATTCTTGAGGGAAAGGCCAGCGAGCCCGTCTACCTCTGGATCAACAAGGGCAAGGTTGAGTTCCGTGATGCAACACATCTCTGGGGAAAACTCGTCAACGAGTCTGACCAGATGATGAGGGAAGAGACACATCTCGAGGCTGAGACGATGGAGATCGGTCCGGCCGGCGAAAAGATGTCCATGATTGCCAATGTCATGTTCAACGGACACAGAGCGGCGGGCAGAACCGGCGTCGGAGCCGTTGTGGGCAGTAAGAACCTCAAAGGAATTGTTGTACGAGGAAACAAGGGCGTTTCTGTCGCTGACCGTGACAGGTTCGCAGAGGCGGTGCGGTCAGCTCGAGAGATCCTTGCACAGAATCCCGTTGCAAGTGGAGGCATGCCCCTATACGGAACCGCGGTTCTCGTAAACATCATCAACTCCACCGGTTCATTCCCGACAAGGAATGCGCAGGATTCGTTTTTTCCTGATGCGGACAAGATCAGCGGTGAGACGCTGCGGGCACAGAACCTGGTGCGGAATGAGGCGTGTTCGGATTGCCCCATTGGCTGTGGAAGAGTGACAGCCATCAAAGAGGGCAAGTACAAGGGAGAGCACGGTGGCGGACCCGAGTATGAGCCTCTGTGGGCATTTGGTGCCATGTGCGGCATTTCGGATCTCAATGCCATCACGATGGCAAACTACCTGTGCGACCGGTATGGTCTCGATGCGATCTCTGCCGGGGGGACCGTTGCCTGTGCGATGGAACTGTACGAAAGGGGATACATGCCTGCCACGGATGCCCCCTTCCCTCTGAAATTTGGTGATCCGGACGCTCTCGTGGAGTCCATTCGTGCCATGGGAGAGCAGAAGGACGCATTTGGGAAATTGCTCGCGCAGGGGTCGTACAGGCTCGCAGAGCATTATGGACATCCAGAACTGTCCATGTCGGTCAAGAAGCAGGAGTTCCCTGCCTATGACCCGAGAGGTGTCAAGGGAATCGGTCTGGAATATGCAACCAGCAACAGAGGCGCTTGCCACGTCAGGGGTTACTCGATAGCTGCGGAAGTACTCTCGCCCGGCCTTGACAGGCTGGTCTATGAGGGCAAAGCTGCTGTCACCAAGTTTCTGCAGGACCTGACAGCAGCACTCGATTCTTCAGGCGCATGCCTGTTCACAACATTCGGGATGCAGGCAAAAGACCTTGCACAGCTTTACTCTGCCGCTACGGGTTTCGAGTGTGATGAACAAGAGTTCCTGAAGATCGGCGAGAGAATCTGGAATATGGAGAAGCTCTTCAATCTGAAGTCAGGTCTCACCGGGAAGGATGATACGTTGCCTCCGAGAATCCTTCATGAGCCAATCGTCTCCGGCCCTTCACAGGGAGAAGTGGAAGACCTTGGAAAGATGCTGGGCGAGTACTATTCACTGAGAGGATGGGGCGAGGACAGCGTTCCCACGAAGGAAAGGCTGCAAGAACTGGGAATCCAAGACTTGTCATGAAACATGTGATTATAGGAGCATCAATTGCAGGAATGACGGCTGCGGCAAAAATCAAGCAGCTGAGCCCTGAGGAAGACGTGACCGTCCTCTCAGCAGAGAGCATTCAGCCATACGGCAAGATGTCGTTGCCCTATATGCTCTCGGGTATGACATGGTTTGCGAACTGTACGCTGCCCCCAGTGGCCGGGGTCGATGTTATGCTGAACAAGCAGGTCGATAGAATCGATCCTGGTTCGAAGACTGTTCATACAACTGACGGTGAAGAGTTCAAGTATGATAAACTGCTGATAGCAACAGGCACTTCTCCAGTCATTCCCGATGTCCCCGGGGCCAAGCTGTCCTCAGTGGTCGGCGTCAGGAATGTTGGAGACATCGAGGTGATTCGGAAGAGAATCGAGGAGTCGTCGCAGAAGAGAGTCATTCTGTCGGGGGCAGGCCTGGTCAACGCCGAAGTGGGGGATGCCCTCGTAAAGCTTGGCATCCCCGTAACCTATGTCATCTCTTCGGACAGGATGCTGTCCCAGATCGTTGATCGAGAAGCTTCTGCCATCATTGAGAAGTCGCTTACAGGTCTCGACGTCGAACTGCTCAAGGGCGAGGACATTACAGAAATCCAAGAGAAGGGCGATGCGCTGGAAGTGAGGCTCGCCTCAGGAAAGGTGCTCATGGGTGCCTGTGTCGTCTATGGTAAGGGTGTGCGTCCGAATACCAGCTTTCTAAAAGGCACAGGTGTCCAGCTCAACAAGGGCATCGTTCTTGGACAGTATCTTGAAACAAGCATACCGGATATTTATGGTGCAGGGGATGCCGTCGAGACGGACGATGTCCTGCTGGGCGAGAAGACGCTCCACGCACTTTGGCCTGTAGCAATTGAGCAGGCGAACATTGCTGCCGCGAATATGCTCGGGATGGAGACACCTTATCCGGGCGATGTGCTGAGGAATATCCTCACAGTTTTTGGGCAGACCATCTTCACCGGTGGGCTGAGCACGCATGACGAAGGGGAAGTCTACAGGCACGCAAGCGACGGCGAATACAGAAAGATTGCTGTGAAAGATGGAAAACTACGAGGGTTTGTCTTTGTTGGCGAAGGCGCCGAGAATCCAGGTGTCTATCTCAGAATGATGAAGGAGAAGACGGACATCAGCTCAATGATTGATCCTGTTCTGTATGGAACTGTCACGCATGCAGACTTGTATCCGTCTGTTTTCAAGGTAGCCCTGTAGAGGACTGCATTGCACGAGGAGACCAGGCGCTCGCCGAGCGCCTGGTCTGACTATCCACCCCCAACAGGTGGAAACACCGCTATAACGTCACCATCGTTGAGTGGTGCCTCTTCCTTACCCAGGAACTCGACGCTTCTCCCGTTGAGCAAATAGATATAGTCCCGCCTCAGCTTCAAGTCTCCGGTGAGGATGATGCCCCTGAGGACAGGATATTGGGCCACGAGGCTTCGCAGTGCTTCGACATACGTCGAGGCTGTAAGAGGAACGGCTCCCTCTTTGAACTCCTCTGTCATATACACTCTCACTGTTACCTTCGCCATCGTCTCACCTCGATACTATTGTAGACAAGCAAGCACAAAGGACAATGAAGCCTGGGGTTTCATCCTGCCTTGCTCTCTTGCATGTCTCTGGGCACTGTCCCGCTTGGTGTCGGGATCGGTCGCTCTGTCAGAAGACGAAAGTTGACATTCGGTTCGTGGCCCTTGACTTTTATTTTAGACAAGTGTAGTATACTAATTATAGACAACTGTCTTATGTGGGATGTGACAAATGAGCGTGCTGAAGAGACTCTCCGATACAGAATTTGAAGTCATGAAGGTAGTGTGGACAAATGAGCCGCCTGTCACGACGAATGTTATTATGCAGCAACTTGGTAACAGGCGTCAATGGAAAGCGCAGACCGTGATTTCTTTGATGTCGCGCCTCGTGAAGAAGGGATATCTGCGTACGGAGAAGAAGGGCAAAGAGCGTACTTATTTTCCTGTGATCGAAAAGGAAGCCTATCTGGAAGTTGAGACCAGCTCCTTTCTGAAGCTCTACCACGGGGATTCCTTCGTGAGTCTGGTCACTGCTCTGTATGGCGGGAAGCATCTCAGTGACGAGGACATCAAAGAGCTCCTCTCCTGGGTGAAGGAACGGAAGGAGTAAGAGATGCTGATCACCATTCTGGAATGTTCCGTTTCCATGTCGGTTCTCATTCTCCTTCTCCTTGCTCTCACCCCATGGTTATCCAGGAGGTATGCCGCGAAATGGCTCTACTACACCTGGCTGGTCATCGTGTTTGGTCTTATCATTCCCTTCCGGTTTCATCCGGCTGCTCCCCTGATTGAGGTGCCTGTTGTCTCCTCTTCTCTTCAGAGGGTCATTGCAGGAATTCCTGAGAATCTTGCCGGACTCCCCGTCACAGCAGGAACGCCTTTCCATCATCAAGCATCAGTGCTCTCCATGTCTCGGCTCCTGTTCCTCCTCTGGGCAGTGGGATCGGTCTCCTTCCTCCTGAGAAACATCTGGAAGCACCACTGTTTCCTCAAGGCGGTACAGCGCTGGGGGGAGGAGGTGAAAGACCCAGAGATCCTCGACCTTTTCTCCAGGATCAAAGAGAAGATGGGAATCAGGGAAGAAGTGAAACTCCTGATCTGTCCCTGGATCACCAGTCCCATGATGACGGGATTCTTCCATCCGGTGATCCTGCTGCCGCCTCAGGAGGAGCTCCCCTCCCGGGAATGTGCCCTGGTCCTTCAGCATGAACTGGTCCATCGGAAGAGAAAGGATCTGTGGTACAAGTGTCTGGTCTTCCTGGCTACTGCTCTCCATTGGTTCAATCCCCTGGTCTACCTTATGGGGAGGGAGATTGACACTTGGTGTGAGATCTCCTGCGATGCCGAGGTGGTAAAGGGGAAGAACCTGGAGGAACGGCAGTGCTACGGTGTGACGATCCTGCGCGTAGCAGGCAGACGTGCCTCGTTCCCGACAGTTCTGTCTACCAGCTTCACCGGAGGAAAGAGGACACTCAGGAACAGACTACGGTTCATCTTGGAGGGCACTGCCAGGAAGAGGACCGGGATCCTCCTCCTGTGCCTGGTCCTCCTGGGGACATTGGGGACAGGGATAATGACCACACATACTACTGTTGCAGGTGCAGCCTCTGATCCCTGGGGAAAGGGAGAAATCCTCAACTACATCTTCTTCCCGGACAGGGAAATGGGGCTTGATCCGAAGGAAGTACAGAATTACTACGCATGGAAACTTGCCACAACAGGAACGACCGATGAGGCCCAGCTGCAAAAGGACTTGAATCTGACAGATCAGCAGATGACACAGTTGCGGCAGCTTGGAATGGAGGAATGTTCTCATATTCAGCACCTGACGTTGCCCAGCGGCTGGACCTCCAGTTCAGTGTCCGCATCTATCAATGCTTCCTTTGCCACAATCGACAACAATACCCGCGCTGTTCTTGGTTCCCAGTACGACGCTTTCCGGCAATGGGTT
>JAJFTL010000007.1 GCA_021373025.1 bacterium | reverse complement strand
ACGTACGTAAGCAAGTGCCGCCACATGTTGAGACCCTGCGAAATGTGGTCGATATCCTGCATGAGGAACAGACCCGTTGTGGTATAGCCGCTCATGGTGTCGAAACACGCATCAAGGAACGACTTCATATGCCCGCTCAGCATGTACGGAACGCCGGAGAGTACCATGGCAATCAGCCAAGATCCCGCGGTGACGACCATGGCATGTGTGAGTCCCGGTGTATTCTTCGTGCGGGAGATCAGGGCAAGGACGTACCCGACGAGCAGCGTGAGCACGACAGAGATGGCAAAATCCAGGGCCGATGCCCACTCACGGAACACCAGGCTGGTCGCCAACGGTATGATCATCAGCAGACCGACACCGATCGTCACGAGGCCGGTGTAGTAGCCGATGATGCGAAAGTCCTCTCTCCAGACCCTGCGGATCATGCGCTAACGCCCCAGAAAGAACAACCAGGAGATCACGTACGCCGTTCCTACGAGAGCGCAGGTGAACGCAACCTCCGTGAGCATCCCCAGGAGCTCATTGCGATGAACGGTCTTACGGTTCACGCGGGCACGCCCCGTCATGGAGGTTACTCCTGGTGGAACACGCGTCTGAACTGATCCTCAGCTTCAGGAGCGACCAGCCCGACAATGATGTCCCCAGCATTCAGAACAGTGCCTCCCCGGGGGAAGATCACGTCGCCTGCGTGCACCACAGATGCGACAACAGAACCGCGGGGCCAGGTCAGCTCCCGCAGTGTCTTCCCTGCAGCTGCCGAGCCATCCGCAACCTTCAACTCCACGAGCGTCGCCTTGCCTTTAGCAACCGACACCAGGGGAATCAGGTCGTTGACGATGATTCCTTCTTCGATGACCGTTGCCAGGACGTTGGTCGAGTTGAGAGCAAAGTCCACGCCCAATTTGTGAAAGATATCCTCGTTTCGAGGATCGTTGATACGGGCTGTCGTCAGCGGGACGTTGAACCTGACCTTGGCCAGCTGACATGCAACCAGGTTGTTCGCGTCGTCCCCCGTGACGGCAGCAAAACGATCCGTCTTCTCTATGCCCGCATCGATAAGCGCGCCGAGGTCACAGCAGTCGCCGTTGATGACCAGGGCTTTGCCCCAGTCTGACAGAGCCGCACAGGCCCCCGCATCCTGCTCGATAACTGCGACGCTATGCCCCTTGTCCACCAGCCGATGTGCAAGATAGGAACCAACCTTCCCGCCGCCTGCAATAACAATGTACATGATCTACCTCCCGTTCAGATGGAAGATCGCGCTCACCTTGGGAAGGTCAGACACATGCAATGCCACCAGCAGCTGGTCTCCCTCGGTCAAGACATCAGTAGCCTTGGGGAACGTTGTGGTTCCTCCACGCGTGAGGGAGATGACCTTGAACTCGTCGAGCGTTTCGATATCGCCAATCGTTTTCGCAGCGATGCCTTTCCGGAATGGCACCTCCACCAGCTCGATCCCGCCACTCGGCAGGATGAAGTGAGACTCCTTATTTCGGATCAGGAACTTGCTGTAGATCATATTGGCGGCCGATGTCGTCGGACACACGGTCTCCAGTCCGAGAGCGCGATACGTCTCGCCCTTAACCGGATCAAAAACGCGGGCGATGACCATCGGGACGTTGAAGATCGTCTTGGCCACCTGCGCCGCCATGATATTCATGTTGTCGCTGTCACTGACAGCAGCGAAACCGTCGGCATGCTCGATACCTGCTGACTTGAGAACCTCAAGATCGAAGCCGACACCTGTGATCGTGGCGCCATTAAACTCGTCACTGAGCCGGCTGAAGTTGTCTGGATTACGATCCACCACTGCCACGTCATGACCTTCTTCGGAAAGCTTGGTAGCCAGCTCCGATCCGAGACGGCCACAACCTACAATGACGATGTACATTCGTTTTCATCTCCTTGTAAAACCCCTACAAACTTGGCTAGTATATGCGTCGTACTTGCTGTGTCAAGTCATCTGACAACCTTTTCAATGCTGTTTTCGTCATCTTCTTCCTGAAGTTCTTACCGCATGCGAAACCATTGCGAACCATGGCAACCGTGCTACTATGACTTACATCATGTCCAGCAGATGACGAGGGAATGCCATGCAGGAAACGCTTGAGAATCAGTCACCAGAAACTTCTGTACGTGGGTCCCGTCCTCGTTCTTCACGACCGAGCCCGCCTGTCGTGTTTGGTCAGTCCGGCATTGCCATGGCGTTCTATAAAAGCGGAGCGCTGGCGGACATCGTCATTATCCTCGGTGTCCTCGGTATCTTCTACGGCATCATCCAAGCTGGTCGCGAGTGGACTGGCATCTTACGCCCGACCGTCCTCATCGATCTTTCGTTCCGTGCTCTGCCCCGGTATACCCTCTTCTCTCTGATCCGCGGCCTAGCAGCATATGGGATTTCTCTCCTGTTCACCATCATCTATGGCTATTGGGCCGCAAAGGACCGGCTGGCGGAAAAACTCCTCGTTCCGATCCTGGATATTCTCCAAAGCATTCCTGTCCTGGGGTTCATGCCGGGTGTGGTATTGGCCCTGGTGTCCCTGTTTCCACACAGCAACGTGGGGCTCGAACTCGCGGCGGTGTTCATGATTTTCACCGGACAAGCCTGGAATATGACCTTCAGCTTTTACAATTCACTCAAGTCGGTCCCGCAATACCTCCAGGAAGCAGGGTCGATCTATCGGTTCAACTGGTGGCAGCGTCTCACCCAGATCGAGCTTCCCTACAGCGCTGTTGGCCTTATCTGGAACAGCATGATGAGTATGGCCGGTGGATGGTTCTTTCTCATGGTCACCGAGTCTTTTCAGCTGGGCAACCGTGATTTCCGGCTGCCGGGCATCGGATCCTACATGTCTGTTGCCGTCGAAAAAGGCAATGTACCCGCCATGGCCGGGGCCGTCGTTGCCATGATCATCATGATCGTGATGCTCGACCAGTTGCTGTGGCGCCCCTTGGTCGTGTGGGCCCAGAAGTTTCGCATTGAGGACACCAGCCAGGAAGAATCCATGCAATCATGGTTTCTCGACCTGCTGCGCCATTCTCATATGCTGCGATGGATAGGCAACATCAACGCTGCTGTCGGACGAAGGTTCGCCACTATGACGAGCGTCCTCTTTCAACGTGCTCCCCGCTACATGACCGGTGCCGCTTCGGAGGCGCCGAACGACACGTCCCCGGCAACGCACAGAAGGTCTTTCCTCAGCTTTGTGCCACGACTCCTGTTCATCCTCCTGGTCGGCGTGCTGGCTGTCGCGCTGGTCCAGGTCGTCCGTCTGCTCGCCACGGTGCGTATTTCCGAGTGGCTCCGCCTGCTGAGAAGCGACCTTCTTACCCTGGCTCGAGTGATCGTTGCTGTCGTGCTCGGAACTCTCTGGGCATTGCCCGCGGGACTTCGCATCGGGTTGTCGCCCAGGTTGTCAAAGATCATGCAGCCGATCGTGCAGGTCGCAGCTTCGTTCCCGGCTCCGATGCTGTTCCCGGCCGTCATCCTCGTGCTGACGAAGCTCAACGTACGTATCGGGTTTGGCAGCATTGTCCTGATGTTACTCGGAACCCAGTGGTACATCCTCTTCAACGTCATTGCTGGCGCCCAGGCCATCCCATCAGATCTCAAGGAAGCTGCCGCCAGTTATCATATTACTGCTCGCCAGCGCTTCTGGTCCCTGTATCTGCCCGCAGTGTTCCCGTATCTGGTCACCGGCTGGGTCACCGCGACAGGCGGAGCCTGGAATGCCAGCATTGTCGCTGAACTGGTGACGTTCCGTGGTCAAACGCTCAGAGCTCAGGGCATCGGGTCCATCATCAGCGAAGCTGCCTTCGGAGCCAAGTTTGGCGAGCTGGCCGCCGCGATCTTCCTCATGGCGCTAACCGTCGTCCTCATCAACCGGTTCGTCTGGCGACCCCTGTACGCCATTGCCAGCACACGGTACAATATCAGCAAGTAGCGGAGGAGATATGATGGAGCCTATAGACCAACAACCTGTTCTGTTGTCAAGCGTGGACGTCAGCCATCGCTTTCCGATGCCCAATGGAAAGATGATGACTGTCCTGGACAACATCACCATGGAAATCCGAAAGGGAGAAATCATCTGTCTCATCGGACCATCCGGCTGTGGCAAGTCCACCTACCTTCGCATCCTTGCTGGACTCATTCCCCCGACAAGTGGGCAGGTCCTTGCACGTGGCAAGAAGGTGTCCGGATTGACGCCCGGTGTTGCCATGGTGTTCCAGATGTTTGCTCTGTTTCCCTGGATGACAGTCAGTGAGAACATCCAGTCTGTGCTGGTTCCACTCGCTCTACCAAAAGAGGAAATGCAGCACCGCGTAAGTTCCGTTATCAAGATAGTTGGACTCGAGGGCTTTGAAGAAGCCTATCCCCGAGAGATCTCTGGCGGCATGAAGCAGCGTGTCGGTATTGCGAGGGGTCTCGCTGTGCAACCTGAGCTCCTGTTCATGGACGAGCCCTTCAGCGCAGTCGATGCACTCACGGCAGAATCGTTGAGGGCTGACCTCATCGACATCTGGGATGAAGCCGAGGGGCAGCCTGCCTCTATTGTCATGGTGAGTCACGATATCAAGGAAGTCGTTTATATGGCTGACCGGATCGTCGTCTTCTCGGCGAACCCCGGACGTATCCGCACCGTCGTTCAGAACCGTTTGGCACGACCTCGCGATTACCGTGCACCGGAGTTTTTGGCGATGGTGGACTATATCCATGACGTCATCACGCAAAATGAACTGCCAGACGTGCCCCCGCCACCGGTAAGCACAGCATCTCAGCCTATCTACGAGCCGCTTCCTCCTGTCTCATCCAGCGATGTCGTTAGCTTCGTCGAGTACCTCGACTCTCACGGAGGACAAGGCGATGTGTTCGTCCTGGCACATGAGTTTGGGAAGGAGTTCAGCAACTTGATCAATATCGTCAAGTCCGCTGAGATGCTGGATTTCATCGATACGCCAAAACAAAGGACTGTTTTGACTGCCTTGGGACATCGCTTCGCTAATATGGATATCGATGAGCAGAAGATCATCTGGAAACAGCAGCTTCTTACCCTGAGTATCTTTAGGACCATCTACGCAGAGGTCCAGTCCTCCCGCAACGGTATCATGCTCGATGACGAGGTCCGGGAACGCCTGGCTCAACTGTTGCCGAATGAGAACCCAGAGTTCACGTTTGATACCCTCATCAACTGGGCCCGATTCGGGAACCTCCTGGCCTTCGACGAAGACTCGGATGAGGTGTCCCTACAGTAGGATCCAACCGCATAGGTCGTATGCCGATACGCAGTTCAGATGCACGTTCTGTAGTCCCCGATGATTTCGTCTGACCTGCGCGTATAACCTCTTACCGATTGGATGTGGCGACGATACCCGATGTATGGCCATCCGTGAAGGCATCTACCTGATTCTCAGATGTTCAGCCACACCATAAAAGGGATATGCCTACGAATCTACTGGCTGTTGTGTTGAAGTATGAGGAACTGTATCTTCGGACATTTCTGGCAAGGTCTCCGGTTCATGGGCAGGCGCCGGCAAATACAGAAGTATCTCCACTAGGCAATGCTGCCACAAGCGGACGTTGTTATTGGACTTTGCCGTCATTGCTTGTTCTCTCTTCGCTCACCTCTCGTACCTCCCGACGATCGTCGCGGCCATCGTTATCGTCTTGAGACTCTCGGTCTCACCAGTGCCAAGTGTGCATTGTTCAGAACCGGGGAAGTTGTGCGGGAGTATCTCAGACCTTTGTCCAAGTCCAACGTCACTTCCCGATTGCCTGTGATGAATTTGTCTGCAGCTACGCTGCATTGTCCCCGCACAGCCGCTCCTGCGGACCTGCCAACCAGCGGTTCGGGTTGACAGAATCCACACAGTCATATAATTTCGGGGTGTTAGTTCTGCTGGCAGGAGGCATTGCCTCGTTAGACTTTCCTCCTGACTCCAGCCTTTGGAGGTACGAAAATGAAACTCCTTATCATTCCGGTCGTCGCAGGCCTCACGTGCATTGGTGCAGCGCTGTACCTGTTTGTGAGGCTCAGAGCAGCCAAGATCTCAACACCGAACATGGAGGAAATAGGTAGCTACATTGCGCTCGGCGTGCGAGCGTACCTCTCTCGACAGCTCCGATCCATTCTGCTGGTGACACCCATCGTTGCTATCGTCCTGGGTTTCACGCTCAACATCTGGATCGCCATGACGTTCGTGCTTGGTGTGTTCACATCATTGATCACTGCGTACATGGGCATGAGCGCCTCTACTCGGGCCAATGTTAAGACGGCAGACGACGCAACTCATTCGATAAATGCTGCCTTCCATACAGCCGTCTTCGGTGGTTCCATCATGGGTTTCTCGATCACAGGGTTCAGTCTCGTCGTGCTGTCAGCGCTCTATCTGCTGTTCAAGGATCCAAACCCCCTCGTTGGCTTTGGATTCGGCGCCAGCCTCGCAGCTCTCTTCGCCCAGATTGGTGGAGGCATCTACACGAAAGCTGCTGACATCGGAGCAGATCTCGTCGGCAAGGTCGAGGCGAATATTCCCGAGGACGACCCACGGAACCCAGCTGTTGTCGCGGACCTGGTCGGCGACAATGTCGGGGATTGCGCTGGCCGAGGTGCAGACTTGTTCCAGACCTTCTCTGATGATATCGTCACAGGGATGGTCGTTGCCCTCACGTTGGTCCCCACATACGGAGGCGCCGTGCTCTTCTTCCCCATGCTTCTCCAATCAGCCGGTCTTGTAGCCTCCATGCTGGGCGTTTTGTCCATCCGCCTCTTCGACCGGAAATCACCTGAGACCGCTTTCTATTTCGGGATGGCCGTCACGACCATTTTTGCTGTGGCCGGCTCCTTTTTGGTCAGTCACTTTCTTGTTCATGACATGGCCCTCTTCATCGGCACCTGTCTTGGGGTTGCAACCACCCTCGTGTCTTCGATCATCACCAGGTACTACGCGGGTTCCTCTGGGAAGCCGGTTCACGACATTGCCGAGGCGTCCAAGCGTGGCGTGGCCTTGAACGTCATCACTGGGCTCTCCGCTGGCCTGCAGAGCCCGCTCGGATCCATTGTGATGATTGTTGTTGCTGTCGCTGCCGCCTACTACATCTCCGGCGGCTCCCTGCTGGCAATCGTCTCAGTCAACATCGGTACGGACCTGCTGATCGGCTACATCATGACAGCCGACGCCTTCGGCCCGATCACCGACAATGCTTCCGGCATCGCTGAGATGTCGGGCGCACATGAGCAGGTCGTCCACTCCCTATCTCAGCTTGATTCGGTCGGCAACACCATGAAGGCAACGACCAAGGCATATGCCATGTCATCCGGCACCGTAACGTCCTTTGTCCTGTTCTCGACCTACTTCTCAATCGTCGGTCTGAAGACAATGAACGTGATGGAACCCTATTCTATCGCATTCGTCCTCCTTGGTATCTGTCTTCCATACCTTATCAGCTCGCTGACCATTGGTTCGGCAGCCAAGACCGCCATGCTCATGGTCGACGAAGTCCGCCGTCAGTTCAGGACCATCCCGGGCATCCTCAGGGGTGAAGCCAAGCCTGATTACGCACTGTGTATCGACATCTCGACACGGAACGCTCTCAAAGAGATGATTCTGCCAGGTCTCATCAGCATCGTCGTGCCGATCTTCGTTGGACTGGTCTTTGGTCACTGGGCGCTTGGAGCACTTCTCATTGGAGCAGTTCTGAGTTCGGCCCTGCTGGGGCCATTCTTCAACAACACCGGCACCGCCTTCGACAATGCCAAGAAACTCATCGAGGATAGTGGCCGCAAGGGCTCGTTCGAACACCAGGCCGCTGTTGCCGCGGACACCGTGGGAGATCCACTCAAAGACGTCGCGGGACCCGCTCTGCTCATCTTCATGAAGCTCATCGGCATGGCTGCCCTCCTCATCGCAGGAATCAAGCCCCTGTTCTAGAATCAGTACGACTGTGAACCATCTGAGGCGCGGAATTCATTGTTCCCCGCCTCTTCCATCGAACGCCACACTTCTCCTATAGTAGGGATGCCTCGTGATAGGGGGAGTGATCCATACTCCTATAAATAAAGCGTGTCCATAAACCATACAATCTCAGGCCGGCACGCGCGTCCTCGTGGAACGCTTGTGGACCCGCAGCTTCACTCCGGAGCGGCTGGACCGAGACTCGGGATCTCTGCGGTCACTCGGTCACAGAAATGCTCAACAATACTGCAGTTCCCAGAAGTTGTCGAACTACGTGCACATGCACTGCTCGTCCTGCCATTCATCGTTTTTTCACAAGTTAGCACTCGCATTCACTGACTGCCAATCGTATAATGCGTGTGTCGCCTGGAGGGGATGGCAGAATGGTCCCCAACAGGAACGATCAACCAACAACCAACAAGGAGGTGTGTAGTATGGCGAGGTATGATCCGTTTGAAGAGTTGAGGAAAGTCGAAGAGCAGATGGACCGTTTGTTTGGCACTTTCTTTGGTGAGCCAAGTCGTCGTTTCTCAGCGCTGCCCGCCATTGCAAGCAGAACAGGTTCCGAGTTGGCGCCGATGGGTGAGTTCAGTGCACCAGCGATCGAAGTGCTTGAGGACGCCGGTAAGTACACGATCAAGGTGGATCTGCCCGGAGTCGACAAGAAGGACATTCATGTGAAAGTCCAGGACAACGTGCTGGCGATTTCAGCCGAGACCAAGGCAGAAACGGAAAAGGGTGACAAGAAGTCTGGCAACTACTACTGTGAGCGCTATTATGGGCGCTATTACCGAGAGATTCCACTGGGATCGAACGTCGACGAAGAGCATATCGACGCAAAGCACGAGAATGGTGTGCTGACTCTGGAACTGCCCAAGAAGGCTCTGCCTGAGGCAGCGAGCAAGGAGATTGCAATCAAGTAGACACGGTTGGCAGCTTTTGAGCCCCGGAGCAATATCCGGGGCTTTTTCATTTGTACAGGGTGCGCCTGCGCTATGATATATGTGGAATATTCGTCGCATGACCCTGAAGTTGGAGGAATGCATGCCTGCCAATACGAATTTAAAGCGCACGAAAATTGTGGCCACCCTCGGCCCTGCAACAAGTTCCGAAGAGATGATCCGGGATCTTGCCCAGCATGGAGTGAACATCTTTCGTATCAATTTCTCCCATGGCAATGATGAAGAGCATGTGGCAACAATCGCTGCCGTGAAGAAGGTTCGAGCCGAACTCGACCTGCCCCTCGCCATCCTTCAGGACTTGCAAGGCCCCAAGATCCGTCTTGGCACATTCAGTAAGGGACCATGTGAAATCTCCACAGGGAGCGTCTTTGCACTCACCACCCGGACTGTCGACGGAAATGCGGAACTCGCAAGCATAGACTATTCAGCCCTCACCAGTGAAGTTCGGCCGGGAGAACTCATCTTCATCGATGATGGCTTGATTCGCCTGAAGGTACGCGCAATTCAGGGCAACACCGTCCTAACAGATGTGCTGAAGGGTGGAATCCTGTCGGACCACAAAGGCGTGAACTTCCCCCAGTCAGACCTCCATGTTCCTTCCATCACTGACAAGGACAAGCATGATCTTGTCACTGGTCTGCAAGCGGACGTCGACTATGTAGCGCTCTCCTTCGTCCGCACAGCTGATAATGTCCGGGAACTCCGATCGCTCATGGAAGAACATGGAGCGGCCGTCCCCATCATCGTCAAGGTGGAAAAGTGGCAGGCTGTCCAAAACATCGAGAGCATCCTCGCCGTAGCGAATGGGATCATGGTCGCCAGAGGAGACCTTGGCGTTGAGATGCCCATTGAAGAGGTCCCCATCATTCAAAAACATCTCATCTCGCTTTGTAATCGCATGGGAAAGCCTGTGATAACGGCAACGCAGATGCTCAATTCCATGGTCGACAATCCGTCTCCCACGCGAGCGGAGGTGACAGACGTGGCCAATGCCATCTTCGATGGTACAGATGCGGTCATGCTGAGCAATGAGACGGCAGTCGGCAAGTTTCCTCTCGAAACAGTAGACATGATGGGGCGCATCATCGAGACAACGGAACAGAGCGATCTCTACTGGAGTGCCATCGAATCGCGTGGAACGGCGTGTGCCGCGGACACGTCGGATGCCATTGCTTTCGCCGCGGTTCACACTGCCCAAACCATCGGAGCCACCCTTATCGTGTCTGCCACGGAATCCGGAAGAACGGCCATTCTGATCTCGCGCTACCGTCCGCGGATCCCCATTCTTGCGCTGACACCCAGCGCTCTGGTGCAGCGACGCCTTGCGCTCTACTTTGGTATTGTCCCCATCGTCGTCCAGCAGTTCGAAAGTGTCGATCATATGCTTCGTACGGTTGTTGCCACCACATACATGTCTCGTCTGGCACGACATGGTGACAAAATCGTCATCACCGCAGGGTCCCACGCAACCGCTGCTGGAAGCACAAATCTCATCAAAGTGGAGGAAATGGACTAGAGCTGCGGCAGTATTGCAAATCGACCGATACGCATAGAATGAGCTTGACACCGAGCTCAGGGATGATCGGGTAGTCAATGACAAGGAGGAATGCTCGTGAAGAGAAAAGTATCATACTTCAAGATCTTTTTACTCGGTTTTGGGTTCTTCGGCATATCGGTCCTCTGGTCATTATACAACGCCGATGTTCCCATCTTGCTGAAGAATGTCTACAATCTCCCCTACAGCGCGTCCGGGTGGGTGATGAATATTGACAACATCTTTGCAATTACGCTCATTCCACTGGTGGGCTTCTGGTCAGACCGTATTTGGACACGCATTGGACGCCGAATGCCATTTATCGTCTCGACCTTGCCCGTAGGAGCCATCCTGTTTGCCCTGGTTCCCTGGATTCCGCTCTGGTTTGGCTCGAGTACAACATCCCTTGTTGTATTCGTTTCCGTGTTGTTCCTCATGAACATCGCTCTGGCAATTTCGCGGTCTCCAATTATTGCTCTAATGCCCGACCTGGTGCCATCTGAAGAACGATCACCTGCTAATGGCATCATCAATTTCATGGGTGGATTCGGTTCTTTGCTTGTGTATTTTGTCGTAGGCAAGATTTCGACGACCAACAGGCCGCTTGGATTTGCAATCGCGGGAGTATCAGTGCTGGTAGCTACAGTTATCTTGTTTCTGTCTATCAATGAAGCGCGTGACTCACTTGACCGCAAGGCTCCCCAGTCGCAACATGCAGACTTGTCTCTCCTGCGCAAAATGTGGACTCCCAGGTATCGAAGCCTTCTGCTTGTCTGTCTGGCGATCTTCTTCTGGTTCATTGCCTACAATGCCATCGAGACCTACTACCCCACCTACATGCATTACGAGGGCCCGGCAGTCAAGGAGGTCATCACCCGTCTGGGAACATCTACGCCAACAAATGCTGCTGATGTGGCCCAACTGGAAAAGGCCCAGCAGGCTTCTGAGGCTACTGCGAAGACCCACCTCGGAGTTTTCTCACTTGCGTTCATGCTCCTGGCGATCCCCGCTGGATTTATCGGCAAGGCTCTGGGACGCAAGACCACCATACTCATCGGCCTGGCCGGAGTCATCATCATGGTCCTTGTTATGGCTCTTGGCATTGCCAGTGGCGCTGGTCTTGTCTTATTCCTGATGGGAGGGTTGTCCTGGGCCCTTGTCAATATCAACTCCCTGCCTGTTGTTCTGGACATGGGCGACCTCGAGATGGTGGGTGCATTAACCGGCGTCTACTACTTCTTCTCCCAGGCCGCCAACATCATCAGCCCTCCGCTCGTCGGGCGTATTGCCGATCTCGCTGGTGGCACCATGTCGGTGATGTTTCCATACGCTGGCATCTTCTTCGTGCTAGCAGCGGCCTGCATGCTCTTCATGAACCCCAACGAAAGACCGGCAGCTTCGTCTGACCAGACTCCCGCTGCCAGTGCCACGGCCGTTTGACAAGGCTTTGGCAGCGCCGATCTTACAGAGCTGGCCCCGCTCTTCTCATTGTGATCGAGAACAGACAACCCCCGACCTGATCGTCGGGGGTTGTCTGTTATGCGCTTGAGTTGTTACTTGCGACGACGGAAGCTGATGCCCTCCCGCCCTATCGTCCAGCTGCCCCTGCGCATGCGGCCAGCAGTGTTCAATTTCATCGTAAGAATGCGATCCGTGGAAAAAATACGAGCCGCAATGCTCGCAAATACCACGAACAATATGAACTGGTAGACGATACCGGCAATGACGGCGATGAAGTTGTGAGCGAAGATGTACTGAGCCGCCAGGAACGGATGTGAGAAGGGAATGGCATAGATGAGCCACCTGAGCACTGGCGATGTGGTGTTGATATCAATGAACATTGTCATGAGATACGGCACAAGGACCACCATCATGAGGGGAGCGATCATGACCTGCACACTCTTGAGATCCTCGGCAAATGCCCCCAAAATGACTGAAATAGAGAGTGCCACCATGATCCCTGCGAAAACACTCAGTCCAAGAAGCACGTAGCCCTGGGCATTGAAGACAAGCCCGAGCTTCTGGATCGCCTGGCTGACCCCTGTTGACGTGCCGCCGGTATCCCCGATGAGACTTCCCATGTAACTCTTCATGCCGACCATATAGGCTGCAGCCGAAACCAGCGCCACAATACCGGAAGCCGTCATCTTGGCGGTGACAAGGGCGCCACGTGCGACGGGCGTCGAGAGCAAGGTTTCGAGCGTTTTATTCTCCTTCTCGCCTGCAATTGAGGCAGCAATCATCTGGGAGGCCAGGATAATCACGAGCATCAGGACGATGGGTATCACCATCGTCTGCTGCGTGACAATACCCGCAATGGATTGAGGGTCAGCTTCAGCAACTCTCGTTCCGACAGTGACAAAGGACCGTCTGCTGATGGCCTGCCGGACGACAGCAGGATCCAGCCCGGGCGCTGCACTCCTAATGTACTGGTCTCCTATATACTGGTTCATGGCGCTCAGAGCGGCGTCCAGATTGACCGACCCTGTCATGCCCACAAGGGAGAAGTTGCGCATGATGGTATAGGTCTGCACCTCCTGCGGTTTGTGTGCCAGTATTCCTCTCTCGAATCCCTGTGGAACAACAAGAACGGCGCTGCTGTTATCGGCATTCGCCCGGTGCACTGCATCTTCAACTGTACCCTCGGTGTATGTCGTGACCTTGAAGTTCACCTTGTCGAGAGTACCCGTCAGTGCCTGCGATGTAGCTGTGTGGTCAAAATCCACGACCGTGATAGGCTGCGGGGCCGCCTGCTTCTTCTGTTCGGTATTGATCACCTGCCCAAGAAAACTATAGATGACCATGACCAGGATGATGGGCATCAGGGTCTGCCATGTGAGCATTTCCCTGAGTTCTTTCTTGAGAATGACCAGGAATCGTCTCATTGCTGCACCACCTCGACGAACACCTCTTCCAGGTTTGACTTGCGATATTTCTCTTTCAATCCCTGAGGCGTCCCGATATCATGAATGGTTCCCCTGTCGATAATAGCCACGCGGTCCGAGAGGTACTCGATTTCCAGCATGTTGTGGCTGGACAACAGGACCGCCATACCGTCAGCAGAGGCACTTCGAATGGATTCACGGATATCAATGGCAGCGACCACGTCAAGACCACTGGTTGGCTCATCGATGATAGCCAGTTTTGGATGTGTCATTACAGTTCGTGATAGAAGCAGTTTGCGCGTCATGCCCTTGCTATACGTGCCGATCTTGTCATTCAGCCGCTCACCGAGCCCAGTAATGTCCGACGCTCTCTGAATGTATTCATGCTGAACCGCAGGATCCGAGGCAAACAACTCGGCCATGAATGTCAGGTACCCAACACCTGTCAAGTTCTTGTAGGCACCAGCCTCCTCCGGAAGGTAGCTGATGATCTCGCGAATCCGGGCCGCATCTTTTTGAACATCCATCCCATAGACATGCACTGTACCGCTGGTAGGCTGCAGAATGGTCGCCACAATACGCAACGTCGTTGTCTTACCGGCACCATTTGGCCCGATGAGCGCAAAAATCTCCCCGGGCGCCACCTCAAAACTGATGCTATGCAAGGCTTCGAACTTGCCGTAGTTCTTCTTCAGATTCGCCACACGAAGTGCCTGTTCCATCTCAGAGCCTCCTCACCGCGTTTGGCTCATTATGCTTCATATCAAAATAGGTCAATCGTTCCTGCAAAGGAACATTGTCCATGCTGGTTTGGCTCATTGTACGTCATATCAGAATATCCTCGATGAACTCGATAACTGGAACAGTACCATCGCTCATCAGGATGCTTATCGCATCGATATGGACACTTCGCGCATGTCGCGTCAGACCAGGAATTCCCGAGGAAAGCGCCGAAATTGTAGACCGCCGCAGATGCTCCTGCTTGCGACGATCGATCGCCTCAAGAGGGCTTCCATATGCAACCGTGCGCCTTGTCTTCACTTCGACGACGTGGACGTGACCTTCCCGTGAAGCAATGATGTCCAACTCGCCATAGGGGGTACGCACATTCCTGGCCACGATGCTGAAGCCATGGTCAGCCAGCCATGCAGCGGCAAGATCCTCACCGATGTTTCCGAGGGTCCGGGTGTGTTGTCCGTCCAAGAGGAAGCTCCTCAGTCTCTGCAAGTTGCTTCACGACAAATGTCCGCCGATGTTCACCAGAGGGTCCCTTGACTCGAAGAGCCTCGATGTGCTCGTGAGTACCGTAGCCGAAGTTGCCCTCGAATCCATATCCGTGCACATGTCGGGCCATAGCCCGCATCGCAGCATCCCGGGACACCTTGGCAGCAATACTGGCACCGGCGACAGATAGCACTGTCGCATCCGCATCGATGATTGCCATCGCGATCAGCTTCTCCTCGGCTTCCAGGAAGGGAGGAAGCAATGGACCATCAATGACAACGCCAATGCGTGCCCCTGTGCCCCAGCGTTCCCTCACCTCAGGCAACAAGAGAAGGAGAGCCTTCTCCATGGCTTTATAGGTCGCATGGAGAATTCCCTGAGCATCAATCTCCGCCGCAGTCGAGCTCCCTGTTGCAAACAGTGCATGCGCGGGCAGGAGTTCAAACGCCTGTTCCCGCTGGCGCTGACTGAGCAACTTCGAATCGTTGATGAACATCGTGCCACTCGGGTCTGTAATAGCGCATGCCCCAGCATAGACAGGACCAGCAAGTGCTCCTCTGCCAGCCTCGTCAATTCCCACAATAACGTCCAAGTCATATCGGGATTTCAGGCCTTGCTCAAATAGAGCCAACGCTTCATGCCGCACGTTGCTTCCTCCACCCGGTCACGCAAAAACCCTCCCCGCGGAAGCGAGAAGGGTTGTCCACGTCCCTAGTGGGCAAGTTTCGTCTCTGCCCGAAGCAGCGCCACATGATTCAGGGGCCAGTAGGCAAACATCGCCCTCCCGACAATGGAGCTCATCGGAATGGTGCCAAACGAGCGAGAATCAAGGCTCACTGCCCTGTTGTCCCCCATGACGAACAGCTGTCCCTGCGGTACTGGCGTGGGCGGAAAGTCTGGCATGATGTACCCATGTATATACGGTTCCTCGACTGCGGTCCCATCGACATACACCTTGCCATTCTTCGCCTCGACGGTCTCGCCAGGAAGGCCAATGACGCGCTTGATATAGGGGTCACCGGTCGTGACGCCAGGCGGCCACAAAATAACGACATCACCGCGCCGCGGCTGATGAAGACGATATGAAAGCTTGTCCACCATCACCAAGTCATTCGGAAACACCGTTGTCTCCATCGAGGACAACTGAATACGGTATGGCTGCACGACCCAATGCCGCAAGCCATACGAAGCCCCAAACGCGATGGCAATGATGATGATCCAGTCAAGTATCTCGCGAATGGCTCTATTCAAGGGCTAGTTCGCTTCTCTCTTCTCCTTGACGTTGCGAGCCGTACCGACCCTGTCTCTCAGGTAATACAGCTTCGCACGACGGACATCGCCGTGACGCACAACCTCAAGCTTGGCAATCATCGGAGAATAGAGGGGAAAGACCTTTTCCACTCCAATACCAGACGAAATCTTGCGCACTGTAAACGTCTCGCGACTGCCGCCACCCTTCTTGGCAATGACAAGGCCCTCAAAAACCTGGATCCTCTTCTTGCCGCCTTCCACAATATTGATGTGAACCTTTACAGTATCCCCAACCAGAAGGACGGGCATGTCAGGCTTCACATATCTACTCTCTACAAGGTCAATCGCATTCATTTCAGAACTCCTTTACCGGACTGACATTCACAAACATTCAGTTTAGCAGAATGATAGCGTTAATCAAGGAAGACAAAACTACTTTGACATGCACTCCTCACTATGGCACTGCTTCATGCTTTTCAAGCAAGCCACCGATCCTGTAACAAGTCTATGCTTTTCCGGAGGACCTGCAAGCAGACAATTGAGATATGTCCACCGAATTCAGCGTAAGCCACCCTCGAAGTATGTTGGCCGTTCACGAATCTACACGGGTAACTGGAAGAGCGTTTTCCTGGGGAGAAACCTTCCTCCTGCATTCTGACACGACTTCCCGGGGGATGAAACGGACCGCCACCCAGAACAACATTGGCACAATCACTAGATCATCAAGCTGGCCCAGTACAGGTATGAAGTCCGGGACAATGTCCACTGGAGAGGCCAGATAGGCAAGAGCGGCTCCCAGCAACCACTTCGATATTCGCGGGATCCGTGGATCCTTGAGAACGAGTGTCCACAATCGTATCTCCCGTTTGACCCGGGCAGTGACTGTACCCAGACCCATTTCAATCGCGGCCGAGAAGACGGTCCAAAATAATCGCGGCTGCACTGCGAACGGATAGGTGGTTGAACTCAGTGGGGCCCCAGATGGGATCAAGCACATAGTCCATCTGCATCATCATCTCGTCCGCCAAGCCAAAGCCAGTCCCGAACACCAGTAAGTAAGGATGATCTCCCGTCCGCATCTTGTCACCCATGGCATGGTACCCAACTGAATTGGCGAACGTACGCGCGCTGGTCGCCACAAGAATGGGTTTTTCCGCTTCCAGGTGCTGGATTTCTGCAACAGCCTCTTCAAAGTGGGTGACAATATGCAGCAGTGACAGCGACTCGGCACGATTTGGATTGTACTCACGCCCGAAACCTTCATTCCAGAACTGAGCAATACGCAGAGCAATCTCCTGTTCCTGAGGAAGAGGCTCGACTTCGTACATGGCCCTTGCTCCATATGTTTTCCCAGCCCTTGCAATATCGTGGATATCGTGGATGACGATGGATGTGGTGATAATCTCCCTGTATTTATTGTACACGGGATAATGTACAACCGCCAAATACAGCCTGGAATCAGTCAATGATCCCTCTCAAATCTGCCACTAGTCCACGGAGATACTGACGGTCCTGTTCAGTCAGGTCAAAATTGCTCAGGAGATCCGGCCTGCGGATAAGAGTTCTTCGGAGTGCTTCCTCGCGGCGCCACTTGGCAATGTTGGCATGATGACCAGAAACAAGAACTTCGGGCACAGTCTCTCCCTCAAGCTCCCGTGGGCGCGTATACTGGGGATACTCCAACAGCCCCGACGAGAAACTCTCCTCGCCCGTGGATGCGGCATTGCCGGTGGCGCCTGGGAGCAGGCGGGTAACAGCGTCAATGATTTCGATGGTCGCGATCTCGCCTCCGGACAACACGATGTCCCCTATGGAGATGGCGACGTCAAGCTTCTCCATCACACGTTCATCTATGCCTTCATAACGCCCCGCAACGAACAACAGGCGTTCTTCACATGCAAGGTCCTCCGCCATTTTTTGTGTCAGGCGGTCCCCCTGCGGTGCTACGCCGATCTTGAGCCAAGAACCTGATGGACTGTCAATCGCTTCCAGTGCCTCCAGGAGCGGTCCTGGCAGGAACACCATCCCCGCTCCCCCACCGAACGGGACGTCGTCTGTCGTATGGTGCCGATCGTGCGTGTAGTTACGAAGATCCACGGCCTCAAAATCCAGAATGCCCTTCTCAATAGCCATCTTCATGACACCAACATGGGTGAACGGTTCATAGAGTTCGGGGAATATGGAAATCGCTTTGATGTTTGTCATAAAGATAGTATAGCAGACGCACCAGCTTGCCAACCATGAAGCCGGTACAATATGAAAGCGCCCCAATGCTCCCGGGGCGCTTCTCAAACCAGGAAATCAGCTTACTTGGATGCTTTCGTGGTCTTGCCACCTTCAACTGGGCTGGTGGCAACCGGTTTCAGATACGTGTCCATCCATCGGCGAATGCTGTTCAGGCGCTCAATGCGGCGATCCGTTCGCCCGGTGCGCGAAAGTCCGTGAGGTTCTTCCGGAAAGACCACGAATTCACTGGGCACACGATTTACCTTGAGCGCTGTGAACACCTGCTGGCCCTGTTCGATGGCACAACGAAAATCCATTTCGCTGTGGATGACCATCGTTGGCGTAGTAGCATTACCAAGGTATTTCACTGGAGACCTATCCCAAAGCACCTCAATGCTCTCCTGCGGAGACTTGTTGCCACAGGGAAACTGGAAGACCCAGTTGACGTCGCTTGTACCCCACATACTGATGAAGTTGCTGACACTCCTCTGCGTTACCGCTGCCGTGAAACGATGCGTGTGACCGATAATCCAGTTGGTCATATAGCCACCATAGCTACCCCCGGTAACTCCCATGCGCTTGCGATCGATGTATGACTTCTTCTCGACAAAATCAGCCCAATCCATCAGATCATCGTAATCAACGGTGCCCCATCGTCCCCAGATAGCCTTTGCATGCTCCTCGCCATACCCCGTTCCGCCTCGTGGATTGCTGAAGTAAACGACATAACCGGCAGCGGCCAGATAGTAAAACTCGTGCATGAACAGATCGCCGTACTGGTCCTGGGGACCACCGTGGATCTCAAGAATCGACGGGTATTTTTTGCCGGGATGAAACCCCGGAGGTGTCATGATCCATCCCTGCAGGTCGTGACCGTCGCGCGCCTTAAACCACACTTCTTCAACCTTGCCGAGATCGATCTGGCTCAGGAGTGCCTGGTTGAGATGCGTCAGCTGCTGGACATTTCCAGTATCCATGTCACGCACGCGGACCTGCCCGGGATCTGTCATGGTGCCGAAGAAGTAGGCCATCCTCTCCTGCCGGGCGTCCGTCGTGAAGGTGCCGACACTGCCGGGCTCGTCGATGACCGTATACAGCGTGCCATCCGCCACTGAAATTGCCATCAACTTGGTGCGACCGTGCTCCGAGATCTGGAAGTAGATGACTTTGCCATCGGCGGACCACACAGGAGGCATTTGAAGCCCGCCCCCCACATCGTTCAGCGTCGAGCACGTAAGGGAAATGTCATACGGCCTGGTCAAGCTTCGTGCGGTTCCCTTGCCATCTGCAGGGACAACCCACAATTCGACGTTCTGCCACCATTCATTGGGATCCCGAGGCCCAATGTAGCTAATCTGTGACCCGTCAGGCGAAAAAGCCGGCATCCCCTTGGCGCCTGGGGATGTCTTGATCAGCCTCATATCGCCACCAGCTGCTCGTATGACGTAGATATCGACCAGGTCCGGGGTGAGGTCGGGTTCATCGCTGCGATTGCTGCAGAAAACGATCGACTTGCCATCTGGAGACCAGGATGCATTGAACTCATCATAGACGCTGCCGTATGTAAGCTGCTTCATCCGGCCTTTGGCGACGTCGACGACCCACAGATGCGTCCGTTCATGACCCAGCCAGCCTTGGCCGTCTGCTCGGTAGAACAAGCGGGTGTAGTGCCTTGCAACAACACCCAGCTTCTTCTTCTGCTCGTCGGTCTCACGGTCGATGACGTCCTTGTCCTTCTGTGTGAATTCTAATAGCAGAGTCTTGCCATCGGGCGACCACGCCAGGTTTGAAATCTCACCCTTAACATCCGTCAAACGACGCGCCTCACCACCCTCCATGCTGATGACGTACACTTGAGTGCTCTCCCCTTCCTTCCGCGACGACAGGAAAGCAATGTTCTTGCCATCCGGCGACCATCGAGGCATTGCATCTGTCTGGTCTCCCTGTGTGAATTGACGTTCCCCCGAGCCATCCGTTGGTGCCATCCAGAGGTTCGCATATTTCTTCTCTGTCTTCCTGTCAACACGCTGAACACCGTAGACGACTTGCCTGCCGTCTGGCGAGAGGCGAATGTCCGTGAGAAGTTGAAACGCATAGAGATCCTGGGCCGTGATAGGGCGCGACGCCTGCTTCGATCCTGCCATGAGTGCCTCCGTTTTCCACGTAGTTGTGTGCGGGGCAACTGCACATGATTCGACCCCGCGTTTCCACCTTCATTGTAGGCGGAAATATCCCCAGGTATAGCGGAAACCGAACCGCATACCTGCGACGTCCTGCCTTGGCAGGCTAAACCTTGTCCTGGACGATCGTGTGAGCCGATGCCATGCATGCCACTGTACCACGACACCAGTCAACTGCGGATAGAGCGAACAACCCATGAGACGCACACAATGCGCCGCCAGAGAACTACTCTATTCCCCGACGTAACCGCGCCGGATACCCTGAGCGACGAGTCCGTCATCGACGAGATACCACTGTAAGATAGCATCTGCAACGGAGGTTAACCTCCCTTGCGAAGCGTCATGATCGTCAACTCTGGCCGGCACATGAACCGTACGGGAATATGGCTCATGCCCATCCCGGCATTCACGTAGAAGATCGTGTCCCCTAGCTTGAACAGCCCATGCGCAAAGCGCGTCCCATACCGGGACGGGACCATCACAGCGCCAATGAGAGGCAGCCGGACCTGCCCACCATGAGTGTGTCCGGCGAGCACCACCTTTGCCGGTCGACGCCGGGCCAGTTCCTCAAACGCCTCTGGAGCATGGGTCAGCACCAGCGCAAATGCAGTCTCCGGGACTCCCTTGAAACTGGCATCCAAGTCTGCATATCCAAAATACGGATCATCCGTGCCAACAAGCCAGATGCGGCTGCCCTGGTGATGCAGGACAGCGTTTTGGTTCACAAGGACCCGGACACCTGTCTCTTCCTGGAGACGCTTGTGCCATGTAGCAATGCTCTGCTCGGTCGGGAAAGCACGATGGTCCCAGTTCCCGGGCACGACGACCATCGGCACTCCAGCGGCGTTGCGCAACTGGCTCAGGAATGAAATGCATGCTGATGTGTCCTCGGGACGATCCACCAGGTCGCCCGTAATAACGACAAGATTCGGATGCTCCCTCTGGATGTCATCGATAGCACGCTGATACGCCTTTGAAACGCTGTGAATGTGGAGATCGGACAGCTGGGCAACCTTCAGTCCATCAAATTCAGTCGGCAGAGAAGGTGCAACTATCGACAACCGCTCCACATCCAATTGAAACGGCTCACGGAAGAATCCCTCAACAACAGCCCCACCGACGATGACACCAAATGCCACTCCTACACATATCACTGGCTTGTTCACATCTTGTCTCCCAATCAGAAGTGTCTTGCAGTTGAGTATAGCGCTCCCGTAGCGAATTCCTAACGACGCCATGAAACAGAGAACAGCGGCCCAACAGGCCGCCATCTTCGTACCTTGGGAACGAGGGATGACAGTGCCCCCCTGCTTCGCTGTCAGCTCATCACCCCACGCCAAGCCTCCTTGCGTCCACCACGAGGCTCGTTGTGAGTGATCTTCGCAGAGGCTGCAGCAATGACGGCGAGCACTCTCACGAACACTCTTCGGTTTGCTGACTATTGTTGATGATCCCCCTGACGAAGTCGAGGATGCCATCGCTGGCGATCTCGGTATGAGTTCCAAGTGCTTCTTTCCTGATCGAAATCTCGTGATGCCATTTGGAATGTCTTCAATGCTAACCTTCAGAGCCGCCCATATTGAAAACGACACGTATCGCAGGATCCCTGACACCAAGACCCAGGGGTCGAGCTTCAAGCTGCCGAGCAACGTAGACGTGCATAGCTGATCCGAAAATGCAAAAAGCGCCGGGTTCACCGGCGCCAGGATTCTGGTTTACGAAAAGTGGTCAGCCCTCTTCAGCAAGACTCTGAAAAGTGTCGAGGTGCTCTTCCTCATCCTCAAGGATCTCGGTAAAGATATGAGCTGTCGTGGGATCCTCTTCCTTTGCTGCCAAAGCAATGATGTCCTTGTACAGCTTGATCGTCATTTCCTCGGCCTTGATGTCCGCGGCCAGCATGTCCTTGAGGGACTGCCCTACTGTAATGGGTTCTGGACTTGTGGTAGGAGTTCCACCAAGGTAGAAAAGCCGCTCGGCAATCATCTCAGCATGCTTCATCTCCTCGACAGCAATTTTCTCAAACTCATCTTTCACGGAGAAATGCCTGAGGCCTTTCCACTGAACATGTTGCCACATGTACTGAACCGAAACCTGCAGTTCTCCGGCGATCGCCTTGTTCAACATATCAAGCAACTCTTTGGATGCCATAGTCTCTCCTTTCGGCGGCCCCATAGGAGCCCACCAGGCGTTCCTGTACCGCCAGCCAGCAGGCTATTCTCCAGTAGACAGCCCGCTTTCAAACCCGAATGCGACCATTGTCTCCACCTGCTCACTTGTTGTTCACTATATCGTGAATGCGTACGTCTGTCAACCTTGATAGCGATGCAAAAAGGCAGAGCGTCAGCACTCTGCCTTGGAGCGTTCACGAAAGCGATCAGTCTCAGTCGATAGAAAGGATGACACCATCCTGGACAAGGATCGACGTGGAACCGATCTTCTGAAACAGGTTGTCTCCAACCTTGACTTCAACCGTCCCCTCAAGAGCTCCCTGCACATAGACAGAGCCAAGTTCCAGCTTCGATACTTCAGCCTTCTTGGCCTCCAGGTCCATCACCATCTGTTCCTGCTTCGCCCTTTCCTCCTGCAGCTGCGCCTTGACCAGCTCGTCGTACTGACCACCAACGCCACCACGAAGAATCACTTGAGAGAGCGAGGACTTCAATCGTTCGAGGTTCTGCTTCGCTTCTCCAGTCGCCTTGTCCAAGTCTTTCAGATAGCTGTCCTTGAATTGCTGAGTCACCACTGTCTTGATAAGAACATTCTGTTTCATCCAAACGCTGGTCGCCATGTGATCTACTGCTCCTCTTCCAGACCGCCATCGGTCTGTTCATCATTCATGCTGTCAATCTGCACTGTGGCCACTATGCCACTTCTTGCAGAAGCCGCTCTGACGAGCGTACGAATCGCCTGGACTGTGCGGCCTTGTTTCCCGATTACCTTGCCCGCGTCGCTCTGAGCGACCTTAATCTCATACGTCGTCACCTGATCCCCAGCAATCTCGTTGACAACAACCTCTTCAGGAGTGTCCACAAGCGCCTTGACAATGGTTTCGACTAACTGTTTCATACAGCGTCTCCTGCCACGAGCAAGGCAGTCCTACTCTACAGTCTTGCTTGCAACAAATCGCTGCCAGATGCCGTTGTGCTTGAGGAGATTGCGTACTGCGTCAGTCGGCTGTGCTCCCAATCCAAGCCAATATGCCACGCGCTCTTCGCTGACTTCGATCTTCGGCACTTTGGGATTGGGGTCATAATATCCCAGTGTCTCGATGACCGCACCATTGGTGGGCTTCTTTCGATCGAGCACGACAAAACGATAGTGAGCCTGATGTTTGGTTCCGGTCCTTGCGAGCTTGATACTTACCATGTTTCCTCCTGTTGCATACCTGTAAGTGCTAGAGTCCGGGAAAACCAAAGCCCCCGGCATGTCGGTTGTTCGCCATTTTTGCCATACGGCTGAACAACTCAAATTGCTTGAGCATCCTGTTGATATCACTGACGTCCACACCAGCCCCACGGGCAACCCGCCGCTTGCGGGACGCATTCAGAATTCCCGGATTGCGCCTTTCGGTGTCCGTCATCGAGTCAATAATAGCTGTGAACTTCTTTGCTATACCTTCATCGACAACAGCTCCTTTGGGAAGCACGTTCGAAGGAAGGCTGTCAAGCATTTTATTTATACCACCAACTTGAGCTATTTCAAGCAGCTGATCGCGGAGGTCGTAAAGGTCAAACTTCCCCGTTTGAACCTTCTTTGCTATTACTGTTGCTTTTGCCCGATGTTCAGCGTCGTCATACCGTTTAAGAAGCCCCTCCATATCACCATAGCCGACGATGCGCGCCGCATGCCTCTCCGGTACAAAGTACTCTATATCCTGAAGGTGCTCGCCCACTCCGATATATCTGACCGGCTTCCCGATGGAATCCTTGAACGATAGAACAGCCCCTCCCTGGGCAGGCGAATCGAATTTCGTGAAAATCGCCCCGGTAAGCGGGGCAACCTTGTCAAAACTCTGCGAAAGAGGGATCGCTTTCGAACCCATCATGGAATCGAGAACGATGAGCGTGTCATCAGGTCGATACATGGTGACCACCATGCGCAGCTGATCCATCAGTTCAGCGTCGAACTCGTGACGTCCTTGCGTATCCAGCAACTGGACATCAAGAGATTTCTCGCGTGCGAAGCGATCGGCCCCGCGCAGGAGATCTTCCAGAGTATCGACATGCTCTCCAAAGAACTCCACTCCTGCATCCGCCGCCAGTTTCTGTAACTGCTGATAAGCTGCCGGCCGACCAAGGTCCCCCGGGATAAGCAGCGGATAGTGACCTTCCTTCTTGAGAAGGAGAGCCAGCTTGCCCAGCGTCGTCGTCTTTCCTGATCCCTGAAGTCCAACAAGCATAACACGATACGGGATGTGCGTTATGGCGATGCCCTTGCTTCCCGGTCCTCCCAATTCCTGTACCAGCTGCTCATACACAACCTTGGTCACCTGGTCGCCTGGTGTCATGCTGCCAAGAACCCTCTCGTCAAGGCACGCCTCGCGTGTGCGTGCAATGAACGATTTGACTACTCTGTAGTCGACATCTGCCGCAAGCAGGCTGACTCTGACTTCTGCTAATGCAGCATCGATGTCTCCCTGCGACAGCAATCCTTTTCGGCGCAGTCCATCAAAGACTCCACCAAATGCCTTCTTTACCGATTCGAACACGTCCCGGACCTATCGTTGATGGCTGTTGCGGTTAACCAGCTTTTCAAAGAGGACTTTCAGGTCGGCGAGGCTTGCCTTGCCCTCGGGATCGTGAGCCTGTTCACAACAGGCGTCAAGCTTGGACATGATCCTCCGATACATTACCACATTCGTCTTGTAATCCGAGATCAGATGCAGCTTGCTTTCGCATCGCCTCATCCGACTCAGCGAACGACGAATGTGGTCGTGAACTGCCTGACGTGAAATGTGCAGCATGCGCGCAACTTCAGCACCGGAGAATTCGGGACGCACGTAGAGTTCCAAAACTCCGAGTTCTTTCTTGGTGAGGAGCCCCGAATAGAACTCAAGAAGCTCTTGGATCTCTTCCTTGCGTCGGATCTTCTTCTCGTGACCGGGAGTGATGTTGACCTTATCTCTCGCTTTGCTCTGCATAGTTCAGCTCCTTCGGGCAATATGATGGAATGTCTGTTTTATCATCGCTGTTGGACTTAGTCCGACAGTAGTATCATGTTCACGATATCATCTTTGTCAAACGGTTTTATGCTCAAAAGCGTTTCACCATTGCACACCAGCTTGACTGGGATTTTTAGTTCTCTTGCGATGCCAACTATACTGCCGCCCTTGGCGCCGGAATCGACCTTGGTGAGAATGATACCGGAAATGTGAATAGCTTCACTGAACGTTCGTGCCTGCATCAAGGCGTTTTCCCCGGTGGTCGCATCGATCACCAGCAGTGTCTCCGATAGGGGCAGCCCGAACTTATCCTCGATGACCCGAGTAACCTTCTGAAGCTCCGATATGAGATTTTTCTTGTTCTCGAGGCGCCCGGCCGTATCGATGATCACGACATCCATACGATCCGCCACTGCCTTCTGAAGTCCATTGAAGACAACGCTGGACGGATCCTGGCCTTCGACCGAGCGCATGACAGGTACGCCAACGCGATTGGCAAGAATGGCCAACTGATCGACGGCTCCTGCCCGAAACGTATCGGCGGCCACGAGAAGAACTTTATAGTTCTGATGTTTCAGCATATTTGCCAGCTTGGCGACCGACGAGGTCTTGCCTGCCCCATTGACACCTGTAACCAGAAGAACTGCCGGCGAACCGTCTACGTGCAATGTTGAGTCCAGGTCGAGCACAGAACTGAGCTTTGCTCGGATGCGAGTGATAATCTGTTCTGCTGTCGGACGCCCCAGCAACCGGCTCTTTCCAACTTCCTGCAGTATTCCCATGGTAGTGTCAACGTCTATGCCCGCATCGATGAGCAACTCCTCGAGCGCATCAAGGTCGGGAGCTGTGCTGCGACTTCGTCGCTCCTGCGGAGTAGTGGTCTGCACTGTGGCCGTCACATCTGGCTCCTGTGATTGGGAGGGGACTGCCTGCGCTTCGACAGAAGACCCATCCTGGACTGGATCTTCTGCTCCAAATAACTGCTTGATGCGCGAGAGAACGCTCACGACCCAGACTCCATGCGTCGCGGATGCTCCACAAGAAAGGCATCAAGTGCAGCGTGGGCGGCATCCTCTTCGGCTTTCTTCTTCGATGACCCACGCCCTTCGCCATAGAGAACACTTCCAATATACACGAGCGACGTGAAAACATCGGATCCGTCCACGTCCCGCGCTGTCTCCGTCGCATAGACCGGCAGCAGATGAACGCTGCGCTGGGTCTCTTCCTGCAAGGCAGTCTTGTAATCGAGAACAGCAGCATTGTGCAAATCCGAGATGGCCTTCCGAAATACAATGCTCACGAACTTCTCGGCAGCATGCATCCCACTGTCGAAATAAATGGCCGCTGTCAGAGCTTCAAAACCATCTGCAAGAATGGCCGGCTTTCGTTCATCGCGCAGCTTCTCCTCACCCTTTCCCAGCAGAAGGTACTTGTCCAGTCCTATGTCCAATGCGCGCTCATAGACGCCTCGTTCTTTGACTAGTGCCGCTCGCATTTTGGAGAGATCGCCTTCGTTGGCCTCGGGAAATTCCAGAAAGAGCAATTTGGCGACGATGAAGTTGACAATTCCATCACCTACAAATTCAAGTTTCTCATTCGACGTGTAACTATGATGTTCACTTGCAAATGAGCTGTGCGTCAGCGCGACAACCAGATAGCGCAGGTTCTTGAATGATACGGGAAGTGTCCTATTGAATTCCTCAGCTCGTTCCATCACCAGAGCACTGGTAAAGTCCTCTTTAGGGACAACGATTTGGTGCACAGGTTTTCTGCGCGTCCCGTGCATGCCGCCCGTCATTGCCACAACGCCTCCAGCCTGGTCACAAGGCCTTGATCGCTGACGTTTCTGGCAACTCGAATCGCATGATAGATGGCTGTGGCGTCTGACCGTCCATGGCAGACAATGCTGATGCCCTTGAGCCCCAGCAGCGGGACTCCACCATACTGGCTGTAATCGAGTTTGTCCTTCACAATGTGCAGATCGCCGTGAGTCAGTGCTCCGCCTATCTTCCCCTTGAGGGAGCTGCTTAATGCCACCTTCATCATTCCAAACAAAGCTTCTGCCGTGCTCTCCAAGGTCTTCGTGAAGATATTGCCCGTGAATCCGTCGCTAACGACAACATCCGCAGCGCGTCGAAACACGTCTTTCGGTTCAACGTTGCCTATGAACTCAGGAACCTTCGCTGCCAACAGTTTGTGTGTTTCAATCATCTGTCGAGAGCCTTTCTCGGGCTCCTCGCCGATGTTGAGAAGACCAACGGTTGGCGCGTCCTTGCCCGTCACGATCTTACAGTACTCCTGCCCCATGCGCGCGAACTGCAGTATGTTTTCCGGGACACAGTCGGCAGCAGCTCCCATATCGATGAAATATGACGGCTCACCGGTCAGGGATGGAACCGCCGTGATAAGCCCCGGACGCAGTAACCCAGGAAGTCGACCGAGAACAAAGAGTGAGATGGCCATCTGAGCTCCAGTGTTGCCAGCCGAGACTATCGCATCAGACCTGCCCTCTGCCACAAGTTGAATGGCCCGATACAGAGAGGAATCCTTGCGCGTTCGCAGTGCCTCAGAGGGGTGGTCGTGAAAGGTAACGACCTGGGTTGTGGGGACAACCTCATAGGCGAAGGGAGGGCCTTGCCTATATCGAGACAATTCGCCGTTGATGGCAGATTCATCACCCACCAGAACAGCAGTGACACCAAACTCCCGTGCGGCTTCCACCGCGCCCTTGACAATTTCATGGGGGGCATAATCGCCCCCCATCGCATCGACTGCGACTTTCATGTGTTAGGCAGCAGACTTTTCCTTCTTCTTTTCTTGCTTCACCACAAGTTTACCATCGTAGTACCCACAATATGGGCAGACGTGATGCGCGCGAATAAGCTTGTTGCAGTGTCCGCAGTGTACAAGTGGACTATGGTTATTGGCGAAGCGCATCTTCACCTTGCTGTATCTGTTGCCCTTTCTGCTGTGGGTTATCTTCTTCTTCGGATTTGCCATTCAACTTCCTCCTCAACGAGAATCACTGAACTACAATATTAACGATTTTCCCCTTGATTACAACAACGCGCTTGACAATATGTCCCGCGGTGTACTTGACAACGAAGTCTTGACGAAGAGCAAGCTTCTCAAGTTCGTCGTCATTCGAATCAGAGGCGACCACCATCGTTCCTCGCACCTTACCGTTGATCTGCACTGCCACTTCCACTTCACTTTCCACCAGCTTGCTGTCATCCCATGCAGGCCAGGGTTGCCGGTGAATACTGCCCACACCACCATATTCCTGCCACAGCTCCTCGGTCATGTGGGGAGCAAAGGGGGCAAGGAGGACAAGAAGCTGATGCATGCCTGACTGCCACTCAACCGTGGAAAGTACTGTCTCATCAGCACGAACGATCCCGGAGAGGAAGTTAAAGTACTCCATGAATGCAGCCACGGCGGTGTTGAACTTGAACTTCTCGACATCCTCCGTGATCTTCTTCGTCAGCTTGTTGATGTGTAGCTCGAATCCGGGAATGCGTGCAGGTCTAAGCTCGCCATGAGATGCATCGATCGACCGTTGCCCCAGCTCCCACAGGCGCTTCACAAAACGATGTGCTCCTGAAATGCCTTCCTTAGACCAGGCCACTTCCTGTTCGAACGGCGCCATGAACAGCTCATACAGGCGTAATGTATCTGCACCGTACTGTTCGACAACTTCGTCGGGAGTGATGACATTGTGCCTGCTCTTGCTCATCTTCTGTCCATCGTACGACAACAGCATGCCCTGGTTCATGAGGCGTGCGAAGGGCTCAGTGAAGCCAATCAGCCCCGCGTCATACATGACCTTGGTCCAGAACCGCGAATAAAGCAAGTGCATTACTGCATGCTCGGCGCCACCCACGTATAAGTCGACGGGAAGCCAGTAATCAACCTTTGCACGATCGAACGGTACCTTGTCGTCGTGAGGACTGGTATAGCGCAACTCATACCATGAAGAACATGCAAAACCGTCCATGGTGTCTGTCTCGCGCCGAGCCGGACCCCCGCACACAGGGCATGTCGTCTCGACCCAGTCCTTAATACCAGCGAGAGGAGACTCGCCGGTACCGCTGGGCTCATATCCCTCGACATCTGGAAGCAGTACTGGCAATTGACTTTCTGGAACTGGGACCGTCCCGCATGTTGGACAATGTATCATGGGTATTGGAGCTCCCCAGTAGCGCTGGCGACTGATCAGCCAATCACGCATATGATAATTGGTTTCAGCCTTAGCAACACCCTTTTCTTGGCCTTCTGCAATCATTGCTGCGAACGCTGCTTCTGTCGTCAGATCATCAAAACGGCCCGAATTCACAAGGCTTCCATGCTCAGAGTACAAGTCATTCCACACCGACTCTTCATAGGTAACGCCTGGCCATGTGATCACCTGGCGAATTGGTAAGCCATACTTCTTTGCGAACACGAAGTCGCGACTGTCGTGAGCCGGGACCGCCATAATGGCACCCGTGCCATATCCCATGAGCACATAGTCCGCTATCCAGACCGGGACTTTTTCGCCAGAAAATGGATTGATCGCATATGCTCCCGTGAAGACGCCAGTCTTCTCCTTCTCGGTTGACATGCGGTCAATCTCAGTCTTGGTCTTCGCATTTGCGATGTATGTTTCTACATCGGCTCGCTGCCCATCAGAGACAATTTCCTGCACCAAAGGATGCTCCGGGGCCAACACGAGAAATGTCGCTCCCATGATCGTGTCCAGACGCGTCGTGAAGACGGTCACCGGATGTCTGGAGCTGTCACTAGCCGACACGATCTCAAACACGACCTCCGCCCCAACTGATTTGCCAATCCAGTTACGCTGCATGATCTTGATGCGCTCAGGCCAGTCAACGGTGTCTAGGTCGTCGGCAAGACGGTCGGCATAGTCAGTGATCTTGAAGAACCACTGTTTCAGCTGTTTCTTCTCGACAGCAGTTCCACAGCGCCAGCACTTGCCGTCCTTTGCCTGCTCATTTGCGAGAACTGTCTTGCAATGAGGACACCACCACTGCTCAGACTCTTTCTCGTAGGCAAGGCCACGCTTGTAGAGCAACAGGAAGAACCACTGTGTCCAACGGTAGTATTCAGGATCGGAAGAATTAATCTCGCGCTCCCAGTCGTACGAAGTTCCGAGGAGCTTGAGCTGCCGCTTGAAATTGGCTGTATTCCTACGAGTGATCTCCCGCGGACTCTTCTTGAGTCGTATAGCCTCGTTTTCAGCTGGAAGTCCGAACGCGTCCCATCCCATGGGGTGCAGGACATTGAAGCCCTTCATGCGATAGTATCGGCTTATCACATCCGTAGGGATATAATTTCGGCAGTGGCCCACATGCAAGCCATCCCCGGATGGATATGGAAAATAATCCAGACAGTAAAGTTTTGGCTTGTCCGACGCGTCCTCAGTCCGGTATGCCTTCTCGGCCTCCCAAAGGTCCTGCCACTTCGGTTCGATGCTATGAAAGTCGTATTCCCTCATCGGTCACTCCAATTATGAATGCCTTATGTACCTGGTACAAGGGTCTTCACATTCTAGGGGTCAGGGCTGCAGCCGCTCCATGTCGCGGGGGAACAACGCTGCCTCGCGCAGGTTCGTGAGCCCCGTCAGTTGCATGATGAACCGTTCCAGGCCAATTGCAAACCCACCGTGTGGCGGCATGCCGAACCGGAACGCCTCAAGATAGCCGGCTACAGCCTCTTGGGTCATGCCATGAGACTCCAGAGCCCTTGCATAGTCGTCAAACTTGTTGAGACGCTGTCCACCGGTAACAAGCTCGGTTCCACGGAATAGCAGATCGAATGAATTCGAGTACTTTGGGTCGTCAGGATTGGGCGCAGTGTAGAAGGGCCGCTTTACCATCGGGTATCCGGTAACAAACACGAAGTCGGACTGATAGGTTTCTTTCGCCCACTCGCCCAGCCACTTCTCATGCTGAGGAGCCAAGTCAGGCTCACCGCGGCAATCCTCTCCATGATGCTCGAAGATCCACTGTTGCGCATCTGGAAAGTAGATATGTGGAAAGGTTGCAGGTGCAAGCGGCATCTCGACATGGAGAAGTTCAAGCTCTTTTGCATGATGTTCCGACAGATACTCGAGAATGCCATGGATGACGTCTGTCAGGACTGTCATAACCGTGGTGTGGTCGTTGATGAATCCCATCTCGGCATCCATGCTCACATATTCGTTCAGATGGCGAACCGTCTGGTGAGGCTCTGCCCTGAAGACGGGCGCTACCTCATACACACGCTCAAAGACACCAACCATCATCTGTTTGTACTGCTGAGGACTCTGCGCCAGATAGGCCTTCTTGCCAAAGTACTCAACAGGAAACACTGTAGCCCCTGATTCGGTAGCAGACCCGGTCAGCTTGGGTGTCGCGATCTCTGTGAAACCCTTGGCGTCGAGCGTAGAACGGAATCCATGCTGCACGCCAGCACTGAGCTTGAAGATAGCCTGTTTGGAGGGCGCTCTGAGGCCGACCATGGCATGGTCGAGGAACGTGTCCAGATGAGCGTTGATGACCGGCTTGTTAATTGGAAATGGCAACGCTTCGACGACAGGAGAAAGGATGGTGAAGACAGGGTCATGAACCTCATACCCACCAACGGCCTGAGGTTCGGCGACAACCGTTCCTTCGATCTGGATGACGCTCTCGACAAGCAGCCCATCAATGGAAGCGATCGCCTCGGGAGCTTCCACAACGATCTGGCAAATGCCGCCACGATCACGCAAGTGCACGAAGACCATGCCGCTTCCCAGCCTGCGAATGCGGTGCATCCACCCAGCCATCATGATACGCTCACCTGCATGAGAGGACAGTTCGCTACTCAGCACACGTTCCATGTCAACCTCCATGTATGACAATGGCCGTTCTCGGGACAACCGCCCGGGACCGGCCCTCACCTGTCTTTATCAGGGTACGTCCTGACTGACTCCCTGTCAACAGGAACATCCTCACGGATTGAATGAGTCCTTCAGACTTGCTCCTAGTCCAGGAGTTGATTGAATGGAGCTTCATGGTAGACTTGACTTGCTCTTCTCAACTGACTTATATCCACATTGAGTGAGGCAATGATGCCTAAGATCGACCAGACGACAAAACTTGCAGACGGGCGGGCACTGGGGTACGTGGAACTTGGTGACCCGACAGGAACGCCGGTCTTCTTCTTTCATGGATTTCCTGGCTCTCGAGTGGAAGCAACAGTCCTGGACGCTCCCGCGCGGGAGACCGGCGTTCGACTTATTGCTCCAGATCGGCCAGGATTCGGGCTGTCAGATCCCAAACCCGGACGTTCGTTTTCGGATTGGGCAGAAGATATCATAGAGCTTTCGTCGCACCTGCGCATTTATGATTTTGCCGTTCTTGGCACGTCCGGCGGATCTCCCTACGTCATTGCATGCGCTGATCGCATCAGTGAGAGACTGACAGCTGCAGGCATTGTCTCAGGCCTCTCGCCCTTTCGCAACCCGGCAGTGCGCCAAGCCATGAGTGCCGACCAACGTAGGATGTTTGTGTCAGCGGCACGCCTGCCCTGGCTTGCACGCCAGATGTTTGCGCGAAGCATAAAGGACGTACAGGCTGACTTCCAATCTGTGTTGAAGAATATGACAGAAGGACGACCGGATGTAGACAAGACAGTCCTTGCCAGGCCGGAGATTCAGGAAATGCTTCGTACCAATTTGACGGAAGCATTTCGGCAAGGCGTAGCTGGTCCTGCACAGGAGTTGTCGCTCTATCACGGCTCCTGGCCTTTTGCACCACAAGGAGAATGCTATCCAATCCAGCTGTGGTATGGACGCAAGGATACGATTACTCCTCCAGTCATGGCAGAGGAACTTGCATCACTTCTTCCTCACACGCTGACCCGCTGGTACTCAGATGAGGGCCATACCCTGCTGTTCAACAGGTCACAGCAGATCCTGTCTCAACTTACAAGCAAGTGGGGGTAACCCGTTGTGGAGTCGGCCCGACCCTCTCACTACTTCCATACGCACCGCAAGTTCCTCTGGGTGCTTTGCATCAGTATCATCGCCTTTCTGGCAATGGCAACAATTGCTCGAATGAGCTTCTTTGGCACGTCTACCAGTGCGCCCCATCTCGCTGCACTGCTATCCCAGCCACAAAACCAGCTCCCCAGCTTTCATGCAACTGATTCCGTCCTTGTCGTTGCGCCACACCCGGACGATGAATGTATCGCCAATGCTGGTGCTATTCTTGATGCTGTCAGAGCAGGTGCCAGCGTTCATATCGTCTACCTCACCTATGGGGATAACTTCGAGATTTCTTACTGGGCTGCGAAGAAAGTCCCAGCCTTTACACCCAGCCAGTTCAAAGCACTTGGAGAACTTCGCCACTCGGAAGCAATCAGTGGTGCTACATCCCTGGGATTGGCCCCCACGTGTCTGACGTTTCTCGGCTATCCGGACTCAGGGACACTACGCATCTGGGATACAACCTGGAAACCAGGAACGAGCAGGCTCCACATTCCACTCGATTCCCGCTCTGTACCCTATGCCGATGCCCTCACGCCAGGGTCTCCCTACAACGCCGGTGCAGTTATCACAGATCTGGAGAAGGTGATGAAGGCATGCTCTCCTACGGTGATACTCTTTCCTTCTCCTCTGGACCTCAATCCTGACCATCAGTCTGCCTACCTTTTCGTCACTGCAGCCCTGCATGACCTCAACCTGCATCCATCGCGCTATACGTATCTCGTCCATGAGCACCACTTTCCCGTGCCGCATCTGTACAATCCTCTGGCTACATTGACACCACCAGCATTTGTCACCTCTCTGCCGGTCGGACTACGTAACCTCCAGCTCACCGCCGGCCAGGTAGCCCTCAAATACACGACGACGATGCTTTATCACAGCCAGACCAAAGTTGACTATCGTCTGCTGGCCAGTTTCTCGCGCCACAACGAGGTTTTCTTTGACGACGAGCATCCATTGCTTTCGTCGACACCAACCCCGTTCTCGCACATCCCCCTGGAGTTTCTGCTAGAACACATCGACAAGAATGTCGAGCTGCGTGCTGTCGGCGCTACCAGAAAAGACCCGCAGACACTTCGACTCTCGATGACCTTTGCTGCACCCCCAACTGTAGACTCTGTCGCAGAGATTTCAGTTTTTCCGATGACCCCAGGTGCCCCTTTCGCCCAAGAGCCCAAGCTCGTCATCAGCCTTCAACACGGCAAGGAGGCAAGGACTGTCGACCTCGTGACTGAAACCTCCGTCGCAACATCAGTCACAACGACTCTGAACGGAGCAGATGTGACCTTGGACATTGCCATTCCAGAAGTAGCAACCGCCACCGAGATCATGCTGAACGTTCGCGCAGGATACCGTGGCCTTCCTCAGTACAGCACCCCATGGCAAGTGTTCAGCCTTGCTTCGCCCTGACCTAGTTATAGACACCTCGCGTGACGGCCCCCCTTTGTACCAGCGCCACCATGTTCACGCGTCACTGCATTTATGTCAGATTCTCGTGCTGCAACCGGTCAATGGGGAATAGGCTCTCCAACGGGTGCTCCGTCCGGCACTCTATCTATGAAGGCAATTCGCTCCAGCGGAAGGCGCGGTGGACGCTCTGCTTCATCGTGGAGTTGCTTCTCAGAAAGGACAGGATTGGGAACCATTGAGTGTTTTCCAACGATGACCAGTGCCAAGAGTTTCATATCTGCGGGTATCCCTAGCATCGGTTTTACCTCGTCTGGACGAAAGCCTGCGATCGGATGTGCCACCAGTCCCAGCTCGGTCGCACGCAAGATAAGCAGAGCAGTCGCCATGCCCGTGTCGAACGCGTAGTACTCACGATCCTTCATGATGCAGTCCAGTTCTGGTGTGCTGAACACGGCAATGACCATGGAAGCACGTTCGGTCCACTGATTACCTTTTGTCATGGCAGTGAAGACCTTTGCCAGCACTTCGGGACTGCGGACGAACACATACCGCCAAGGCTGATCATTGAAACACGAGGCCGAGAGACTGGCCGCTCGAGCCAGGTCCCAAACCAGGTCGTCAGCGATAGCTACTGGATTAAAAGATCGATAGGCCCTGCGTCCCTCGATGGCATCTCGTACATCCATAGATACCTCCAGCCCGTCACTCGGCGCAATGCTGCAACACTTCGTCGATGTCGGGAAGTTCAGGAATACTATAGATCTTCACCCATGAGACCCTGCCAGATGCATCAATCAACACATTTGCACGCTCAGAGTACCCGTCTGCCTCACGAAACAGCCCATACATGCGCGCCACACCGCCATGAGGCCAGAAATCTGACAATAGCATGGTCTCGGCGATCAGAAGCTCCTTTGCCCATTGATTCTTCGAGGGAACAGAATCGATGCTGAGGCCCATCGCTGTCGTACCCATCCGTGCAAAATCTGTCACATGAGCCTCAAGCGATTTCATCTGCTCGGCGCAGACGCTTGTCCAGGCAAGAGGATGCCAGGAAAGCAGAACCTTTGAGCCCCGATAGCTGGCTAGATGAATTGGGCGCTTCCGGTTATCATCCAGGATAAAGTCAGGGGCCAATTCCCCGACAGCGATAGGTCTTGCCTGTTCTTCCATGTGTTCCTCCCATGTCCTTTTGCGCCATCTGCAAAAGTGATTTTGACAAACCAAGTATGACCAAGACAAACAGATGTGTCAAGACAGCAACGTGGTGAGTCCAGCCCCTGCATCTGGACTCGACCAACATTCCTTTCGACCACTATTCCTTTGCAATCAGGAACGTATGTCATGCTCTGTCGCCTCTTACACTTGTTCAGACTATTGCTGCACGCCGTTGTCCGCTATACTGCTTCCATGAAACGCTCGGAGAAGGCACCGCCCATCGAGACTGTTGCTGCTCTCAGGACCGGAAGAACCACCGCCAATGGCTCTTCCGTCGATCTGACCACTGTAGAGCGTGTGCAGGCGATGGTTCTGGGCTGGTATGCGGCCCACGCGCGTCACTTTGTCTGGAGGGTTCCCAATCCTGACCCCTATGTCGTTCTGGTTTCCGAGACGATGCTCCAGCAGACACAGACAGCGCGCGTTCAGGAAAGACTTCCATCATTCCTTCAGCAATTTCCGGACTTCACTGCTCTCGCAGCTGCGAACAACGCTACGATCGTTCGTGCCTGGCAGGGCATGGGCTACAATAACCGGGCTCTTCGGCTGCGAGACTGTGCACGCGCCGTCGTCGATCGCTTTGCTGGAAAGCTGCCAGACACTGCTGATGATCTTCGATCACTCCCGGGTCTCGGCCCATACACCGTGTCAGCCATCCTGTCATTTGCCTTTCACCGCGACGTCATCGTTCTGGATGTTAATGTGCAGAGGCTGTACAGCCGACTGTTCCTCAACCTCCAGACCACTCTCGACGTGATGCCCGAAGCACAGCTCTTGCAGGTCGCAACCGAGGTGTATCCACGGGGACGCAGCTCGGAGTGGCACCAGGCGTGCATGGACATTGCCGCGGAATTCTGCACAGCAAGGTCTCCACGGTGCCTGTTTTGCCCCATTGCCAAGGCCTGCCACTCTGCCTTCGGACTTGCCGAAGCTGCTCCACCACACGTGAGCGAACCCTCTTACAGAGGCAAGCCCAACCGTATTTGGCGAGGCCGCATCATCGAATTGCTGCGCGATCTCGGGCCCGATCAGACAATGGCTCTTGCAGAACTCAGAAACCGGCTCTTTGTGACAGAAGAAGAACCTGATGTGCCCTGGCTGGAAAACATCTTGCGGGCACTCGAACGCGATGGCCTGATCGAACGAGAGCAGGCTACCGACAGGATACGACTGCACTCATGAGCTCTTATGAGCGCGCGGTGTCAGAAGACCTGGAAACCGACCGGCCTATGAGTGAAAGAGGACGATGATCCACTGCCCAGGCTGCGCTGAGCTCATACCCCTTCCGAGACAACCCACTGGCGAGAATACTGTTCGTTGACATCCGGAAGTCTACACAGAGTCGTCCTTGACACAAGTGTCTAGATTGCTATATATATGTGAAGTTTGCGCAGTATGTGAAGTCTGCGCATGTGCGGCCCGGCGCACTTTCACCGGGGGAAACAGGAGGATACAATGGAACCAGTACGCAAGGTATTGATTATACTTTCAACCGCAGAACGCGAGAAGGCTATTGCCGGGTTGATGTACGCTCAGAACGCGCAAGATAACCACTGGTTTGATGATGTACGCGTCGTGCTGTTTGGTCCCTTCGAAGGACTTCTTGCCAAGGACAAAGAGATTCAGACGCTTGGTGCTGAAGTTTTCAAGGTTACTGCTCACCCGATGGCCTGCAATTCATTTGCAGAAGATGCCTTTGTGAGCGATGCACTGAAGGCAGTGGGATGTGAACTCAACCAAGCGAGCGGTATCATTTCAGAATACATCCGCAATGGGTACGTTCCTCTCGTCTTCTAGACCTTCTGTTTGACTCAGCTCGCATGATTCCAGGCGCCCCGGTTTGACGGGGCGCTCCGTTATTGTTCTGTCTTCTCTTACTTCTTCTTTCTCTCGCACAACTCCAGGAGAACCCCGTGGGCCGCCTTGGGATGAACAAATGCTATGCGGGTTCCTCCTGCGCCATCTCGAGGCGTCTCATCGATCAACTGGATTCCCTTTGCTTTGAGTTCGGCAAGAGCGGCTTCAATATTGTCCACTCGAATTGCGATGTGATGCAACCCTTCGCCACGCTTTTCAATGAACTTGCCAACCGTACTGTCTGGACTGATCGGCTCGAGCAACTCGATCTCAGCTTCACCCATGGGCAGGAATGCGGTTCTGACTTTCTGTTCAGGGACTTCTTCAATGCCATGCAATTCGATGCCCAGCGTACTCTCCCAGAATGCCAGTGACTCCTGCAGATTGGCGACAGCAATTCCAATATGGTCGATGTTCTTCAAATTCATGTCTTCCTCCAACTTTGCTCAAAAATTGAGTCTGCCAGCGTATATGGATCGCTTTGTCTGTTCACAACCTTGTTCAACTCAGCCTGCACTGCTGGCCGGTCCAGCTGGGTCTTCGTCATGTCCACCAGACGTGCCTTGAGGATCTCAAGCACATCCAGTTTGGCCATGCGCACCTTCAGCACATCCAACTGCCCAGATTGCACGAGATACGAACGGTGTTGCTCTATTGCCTCGATAACGCGATCGACGCCAGTATTCTGTTCGGCTGAAACCTTGAGCACCGGTGGGTGCCAGCCCGTCGCCATGGACAATTGGAGAATGGACTCGATCTGCGTCGCAGCGCGGTCCGCTCCCTCACGATCCGCCTTATTGATGACAAACAGGTCTCCAATTTCCATGATGCCTGCTTTCATGGCTTGAATATCATCACCCATTCCTGGCGCCATTACAACAACCGTCGTATAGGCGACATCATGGACGTCAACTTCAGACTGGCCGGCGCCAACAGTCTCGACAAGGATCCAGTCGAATCCGGCTGCATCCAGGATGCGTACAGCCAACCGGGTCGTACGGTTCAATCCACCTGTGGCCCCGCGCGTTCCCATACTGCGGATGTAAACGTTGCGGGCAAGAGCCACGTCGAACATCCGCACTCTGTCCCCCAGGATCGCGCCACCTGAAAAAGGACTGCTGGGGTCCACGGCGAGAATGCCAACCTTGTGCCCTTTAGCGGCCAGCAATCCTGCAAGCCGTGCTACCAGGGTACTCTTGCCTGCGCCGGGTGAACCGGTTAGTCCTACGATATACGCCCGTCCCGTACTGCCATACACACAGCGAATGAGCTCAGCACCGCGCGAATCTCCGTTTTCTACCCATGTGATCGCGCGAGCAATTGCCCTCGTGTCACCTGCCAGGACGCCCTGGGTTACATCCACGTTGCTAGGCTTCCCTCGTCACGTGGGTCTTGATATACTCCACAATGGTAGCCAGTGGAGTCCCGGGTCCAAAAACCTCACTGATCCCGTGCTCCTTCAGAAATGGAACGTCCTCTTCAGGAATGACGCCTCCGCCCATGACCAGCATATCATTGGCACCTTTCTGCCTCAATAGGTCGACAACCCTTGGAAACAGCGTGTTGTGCGCTCCTGACAGACATGACAGGGCAACGACATCGACATCTTCCTGGACAGCAACTTCGGCAATCTGCTCCGGCGTACGGCGAATTCCCGTATAGATCACCTCCATGCCCGCGTCCATAAAGGCTCTTGCTAGAACCTTGGCACCACGATCGTGCCCGTCCAGTCCGGGCTTTGCCACAAGAACTCTGATCTTCTGTTCCATGCTCTCCTCCTTAGAACGATGCGTCCGGCCGGTATTCGCCAAACACCGAGCGCAACACGTCACAGACCTCACCAAGGGTTGCGTAGACGTCAACCGCCTCTATGATCGCGGGCATGAGGTTCTCATCTCCGCCAGCCGCAGCTCTCACCCTTGCAAGCGCGGCCTCGACCTTGGCCATATCGCGCCGAGCTTTCATCGCCGCCAGTTCCTCATGACGCTTCTCGTACAGGGTGGGATCGATGCGTGTGAGATTCATGGCAGGTTTGTCATGTGCTTGAAACTTGTTGACACCCACGATGACCTTCTTGCCAGATTCAATCTCCATCTGGTACTGGTAACTGCTGTTCTGAATCTCTTGCTGAATGAATCCACGTTCGATTGCCTTCACTGCACCACCGAGGTCGTCAATCCGGGCGATGTACTTCCAGGCCTCCTCCTCGATACGATTTGTCATGGATTCCACAAAGTAACTTCCACCAAGAGGATCAACAGTGTCGGTCACCCCTGACTCATACCCAATAATCTGCTGCGTCCGCAGCGCAATGCGGACCGAGTCCTCTGTCGGCAAGGACAGCGCCTCGTCGCGGCTGTTGGTATGCAGGGACTGGGTGCCACCCAATACTGCTGCGAGTGCCTGCAGCGTTACACGTACGACATTGTTATCCGGTTGCTGACTGGTGAGCGTACAGCCTGCCGTCTGCGTGTGAAACCGTAGCATCATGCTCTTCGGATTCTGTGCGTGGAACCGGTCCTTCATGATCCGTGCCCACATGCGGCGGGCGGCCCGGAATTTGGCGACTTCCTCCAGCAGGTTGTTGTGAGCATTGAAGAAGAAGGAGAGCCGTGAGGCAAAGCTGTCGATATCCAGGCCCGCCTTGATGGCTGCATCGACATAGGCTATCCCGTCCGCAAGCGTAAACGCGACCTCCTGGACCGCGGTGCACCCCGCCTCACGCATGTGATACCCGCTGATGCTGATCGTATTCCAGTTTGGCATTTCTCTGGAACAATAAGCAAAGATGTCATTGATGATACGCATCGACGGAGCTGGCGGGTAGATATAGGTGCCACGAGCGCTGTATTCCTTGAGAATGTCATTCTGGATCGTACCATTCAGCTTGTCTGCACTGATGCCCCTCCGCCGCGCAAGCGCAATGTACATCGCCAGCAGGACAGCCGCGGGAGCGTTGATGGTCATGGATGTGCTGACCTGGTCGAGCGGAATGCCATCAAACAGGACCTCCAGGTCCGCGAGCGAGCTGACCGACACGCCCACCTTGCCGACCTCTCCCTCCGAGAGTGGATGATCTGCATCCATGCCCAGCTGGGTGGGAAGATCGAATGCAATGGAAAGGCCAGTCTGACCCTGGTTCAAGAGATATTTGTAGCGCCGGTTGGACTCCTCGACCGTCGCAAACCCGGCGTACTGCCGCATGGTCCAGAGACGGCCACGATACATAGTCGCCTGGTATCCCCTGGTGTATGGATACTCTCCAGGGAACCCAAGGTCATGCATGTAATCCATCTCTTCGACATCCTCAGGCGTATAGAGCAGGCTGACATCGATCCCGGAACTCGTAGCACAGTCAGAATAGGCCTTGCCCGTCTTGCCCTCAGGTACTTTATCAACATGCTGCTGCCACCTTAACTTCGCTGCCTTCAGCCTTTCCAGACTTTCCCTGTCGTCCATGCGGTCACCTCACTGTTGACATGTCCACTCTGGGTTCGGAGCCCTTGCATGATCGCTCCTCCCATTTCCAAAAAAGTATAGCAAGAAACCGCCCTGCTGCCACGTGACCGCATGAGGCGCGAGTGGGGATCACATTCCGATAGATCGGTCTCGTTTCAGGACACCAGGTCGGTGAGATCAGGCGAAGCCGGCAGTGTCCGCATCGGAGCCGACAGGCGCACAAGGTCCTGCACGTAAGCAAGTTGCTGTGCGGTTGCTCCCGTCTCGTCCTCGATGACCATCGGATCCACGGCATGCGTAAGGCCCCACAGGATCTGGTCCAGCAGCTCGTAGTGCATCTGCAGCGCGAATTCATCGGTCATTCCCGGTGCCATATCGGGTGAAGGAGCTTTCTGGACGATCTCCTCGGGAACTCCGACGAAACGGGCCAGCTGCCAGACTTGCGTCTTGTACAGGCCGGCGATGGGATCAACATCGGAGCCGCTGTCTCCGTAGCGGATAAAGTAGCCGGTCATCTTCTCCGTCAGGTTGCAGTTGCCAATGATCATCTGATTACGCAGTTCCCCCCAGTAGTACCACATGACCATGCGCAGGCGATGCTTGGTATGCAGGTAGGCATTGCTTCGGCGCAGTTCCTCGACCCCGTCGCCGCCACGGAGCGTCCGCAGGAACGTGGAAGGCTGGTCTCCCTGCAGCGCGCGATAGCGCTGTTCGACATACCGTTCCTGAATGGTGCGTGGGATGAAACGGGCAGGCGGCTCCAGGTGGTATGCACCCATTGCCCGCAGAAGCGGTGTGATGCTGACAGTCTGTAACGGAACGTCGAGGGTGGTTGCCACGCGGACTGCGTCCGCTCTACTTTGTGGACTGCTGTCCCGTTCAGGCAGGAAGAGCAGCGAGACTTGGGAGGGGCCCAACGCTTTGACTGCAAGGCATGCGTCCAGCGCCGAGTCGACACCGCCACTGAGACCGAGGATCGCTCCGTCACGGTTCTGCCCGCGTACCTGATCTATCAGAAACGTTGTGATACGTTCGACGACCGCAGCTGGATCGGCAAGTACCAGTTGTTCTCGAATACTCATCCTCTTACCTTCCTCATGCAGTCAACTCCATAATGTTGGTGTACATTCTGCTGTCGGTACAGGTCAGCCAGTCAATTGATCAGTGTCGTTTAGTTGTTCTCGACGCGCTTGCGTAGGGTTCCTGGCTTCGTCGTGGTAGCGCTCAATGCGAGTCCTGCGTCCTTCAAGCTCAGGAGGAATGCTTTCTCACTGCGCTTATGGCTGGTGAACAGTGCCGTTGAACATGTTCCTTCCCTGAATTTCAGGACATGCACTACAAATGAACTGGAAACTCATCCTCGCGACACTCATAAGCGGGACGACTAGAGCAACGTCTCCTTCCTATGACCTTGTCAACGTGATGCTGGCACGTTCATCCGGACAAATCGCCATCACCATTGTGGCGACTCAACAGGCTCTTTCCTGCAGCCAGTTCAGTCGCCACAACGCCTCACTTACTGGAGATTTCTGCCCCAGCCCCCGTCGCCCTGCTCCTCCTGCTCGTGTGCACGCGATCGTGTGCACGCGATGCTACTTTTAGCACCTGGTTTCAGATCGCGCTCACGCAGCCAGTTGTTGATCTCCGTTCCCGCCCCCGCTTTATCCTAGCCATAAGGTTGCTGCAAAGGGCCGACAAGTTCTTCGGTCTTGCCATGCAGCCAGATAAGATCTTCATCAGTGAGTTTCTCCTACCGCTGTTATACCTGGTCCCTAGCTTTATGCCTCCTATCAAGTAAAACATCTCTCATCGTATCCGCGTCCATCCGTCCTTAACCCCCTCTGACCCCGTACTGGTCAATCGTGTCTTTCGCGCCCTCCCAGCCAACGGGTGAGCCACAGCACTAGAACCGAACCCAGCAACGCGATCAGGAAGCTGCCAAGATTAAATCTCCCCATGGGATTTGGCACGTTAAAGAGCCAGGCGGCCAGCCATCCACCAAGCAGTCCACCGATGACACCCACAATTAAATTTCCCACGAGGCCAAAACCATGGCCCTTCATCACCATTCCGCTCAACCAGCCTGCGATCAATCCGATAACGATCCATGATAGTATTCCCATCTGATCTCCTTCCTACCTCTTTAACTTGTCGGTAGAGGACATTCATCTAAGCCGTTCTTCTGCTGCCATCAAGAGTGGTGAACGAGTACTTCTCGGATTCACCCGGCGGCTAGGCACCATCCGGGACGACGGGTTCTCAACGTACTTGATGGGATCCGCCTTGAACGATCTTTTGCATTCAGCAACACAGAACCCATAGGTCTTGCTCTTCGATTCAGCTGTCTCTACGGTTTTCCACTCACTCAGAGCCACCTCCAGACGGGATCAACCCTATTACTCTCTAGCCGTAACAACCTCCTTGGTCGCCAACTGCAAAGCACATCACTTCGTCGCTTACCAGCACCCGCGTCATCCTGCAGGTTGATCGCACATCCTCGTGTCCCCGCTACATCTCGCATTGCAAAGACAAAAGGAGAATAAGGCAATAGATGGTTGCATCTCTGAATCAGCCTGCCGTCAGACCGCTCCCCAGATGGGGCTGGCAGCACCGCTTTACCTTACTTGTGGAACCTCCCCGAACAAGGTCCCGGATCCGTTCCACTGATGGCCATGTCACCAGTCATCCATTGCCCTGTTCCATGTACGTCATAGCAGGATTGAGAACATGTGTCAATGGTAATGCCAAAATGCATCCGTCTCGTGTCGTTAAACCGTGTCCGCTGCCTCAAAGGGTCTCCCCGGCTTTCAATCAATCGAGGGACTAGTGCAAGTTGTATCACGGGAGACTCATTGCAAAACGGTTTGCGTGTCAGGTCCTGAGGGAGGTACCCGCCACAGGGAAGGAACTGTAGAACAAGCGCATTTCAAAGGTCATCCGGGACCGGACTGGCATCGAGATCCTGTTTGTTGCGAAGCCCGTCGATACGGGGTTCTATGTCGTTTCCTCCGCCGGAAAGGTCGATTTGTGGAAGTCGTTGTGGAGCACCCATGCATTACCAGAAAGCGATCTTCGCCAGAGAGAATGATGACAACTTGCATCTTCGTGTAAAATGATGGTGGGCTCAAAAGCCTTCACCACAAACAGAATTCAGCCTGAAAGGCAAGGGGGTCCAAACCATGGAATATACAAGAAGTGGAGATCTCATCGCTCTGCGGGTCAACCGCGGCGAGGAAATCATCTCCTGTGTGAAAACAGTCTGCGAAAAGGAGCAAGTTCACTTTGGAAGCATTTCCGGGATCGGCGCGGTAGATCACGTCGTTGTCGGTCTGTATCACGTTGCAGACAAGAGATACGAATCCAACACCTTTGACGGTGAAATGGAAGTGACATCTCTTCTCGGCAACGCGACGGAAAAGGAAGGCCAGGTCTATCTGCATTTCCATGCCGCATTTGCAAAAGAGGATGGACAGGTCGTCGGAGGCCACCTGAACGAGGCAAGGGTAAGTGGAACTGCTGAGATCTTCATCCATACCGCACCGGGGTCGATCGACAGGAAAGCTGATCCCGTTACCGGCCTGAACCTGTTCGACTTCTAGTCCCGCAGGTATGGAGTGACGGCTATGACGGTCTAGTGTCCCTTGCCTGCGATCATCTCCAGGGCATGGGGAAGCAGGGGGATGAGCACGTCCATCCCATCCTGAACGGCATGAAGGCTGCCGGGGAGGTTGATGATCAGGGTGGTACCTCGCAGCCCGGCTTCGGCCCGGGACAGGCAGGCAGTAGGAACACCCTTGTTGAGGCCGTAGAGACGGATAGCCTCACTGATGCCAGGGGTGCGGCGGTCGATGACCGAGAGCGTCGCCTCAGGGGTGACGTCGCGAGCGGAGAAACCGGTGCCACCCGTGGTGATGATGACGTCGACGTGACGGCCGGTCGCCCATTTCTCGATGATCTCGGCGATCTCCATCTGCTCGTCCGGGACGATGGTCATCTCATCGATGGCCCAGCCTGCGCCTTGTAACCTTCCGGCGATGAACGGGCCGCTCTCGTCCACGCGGGTTCCTGCCACACAACTGTCGCTGATGGTCAAAACTGCTGCTTTCATAAGGTTTCTCCTTTGCTGATGAGGGTGATGAGGTCGCCGGCCCGGATCGTGCCGGCGGTGATGACGCGGGCGAAGATACCCTCGCGGGGCATGACGCAGTCGCCGACCAGCTTGCGGATCTCGCAGCCGAGGTGGCATTCCTTCCCGATCTGTGTGACTTCCATGGTGACGGTGCCGATCCGAAGACGAGTCCCAACCGGCAGAGTCAGCAGATCCAGGCCGTGTGTCGTGATGTTTTCGGCAAAGTCGCCGGGCTTCAGGAAAAGGCCGTGACCTTGCATCTTGTCGATGCTCTCCTGCGCCAGCAGGCTGAGCTGACGGTGCCAGTCCCCCGCGTGGGCGTCGCCCTGTATGCCCAGCATAGTGATGGTGACGGGGCCTTGCTGGGGATGCTTGCGCGTGCCTTTCTGCTCCGAGATGTTGACGGAGACGACGACCGACTGGCTCACGCGCCCTCCCAGAGTCCCGACTGTCCGCCGCTCTTGCGGATGAGCCGGAGATCGGTGATGCGAATACCGCGCTCAACGCCCTTACACATATCATAGATCGTCAGGGCTGCCGTAGAGGCGGCGACCAGCGCCTCCATCTCGACACCGGTCTCGGACACCGTTCGGGCTGTTGCCTCGATGTCGACGGTGTGTTCTGCGTCGTTTGGCGTCAATACAACGCCGACAAAGGTCAGCGTGATCGGGTGGCACAGGGGGATCAGCTCCCACGTGCGCTTGGCCGCCTGAATGCCGGCGACCTGAGCGACCGTCAGGACATCGCCCTTCTTAATATTGCCAGCCTTGATCAGATCAAAGGTGGCGGGCGCCAGCATGACGCGGCAGCGGGCGACTGCTTCGCGGGCAGTCTCCACCTTGGCGCTGACGTCAATCATGCGGGCATTGCCATTTTCGTCCAGGTGTGTCAAACTAGTTTCAGCCATACTATCCTCCTATGCTCCCCATCGCTCGGCCGTAATCACGGGCGGTGTCGGGCATGCATTCTGGTTTTTGCTGCATTGCCTGCTCGAGTAACCGGCGCAGGGCTTCCTCATCGACCGTGGGACGCAGCGCCGGCTTGATGTCAATCTCGTCGGCACCGAAGAGACAGAGGCGCAGATGACCGTCCGCGACCAGACGCAGGCGGTTGCAGGTCGGACAAAAGTGCTCGGTCATAGGCGCGATGATTGCTACTGTTCCGGGAGCTCCCGGGATGCGGAAATATTGTTGAGCAGGACCGTTGCCCTGTGGCTTTTCAGCCGGTTCCAGCGCGGCGAGCGCCTCCAGTTTTCGGCGCAGTTCAGCTGCGGGCACGAGGTAGTGGTCCTCGCCCAGGGGGCCAATGGTCATGTACTCGATGAAACGGACCTCGACGGGCAGTCGTCTGGTAAGATCCAGGTACGGTGCCAGGTCGTCGTTGACTCCACGCAAGACGACGACGTTGAGCTTGACCGGACTGAAGCCCGTGTCGATCGCAGCTTTCAGCCCTGCAAGGGCCTGATCCAGCGAGCCCAGACGGGTCAGGTACGCATAGGTAGCCGGGTCCAGCGATGGCAGGCCGATGTTGATGCGTTTCAGACCAGCTGCTTTGAGATGGGGGGCAAACTGGGGCAGCAGTGTACCGTTGGTCGTCAATGAGAGGTCCTTGAGCCCGGGAATGTCCAGCAGCATGCGGACGAGGTTCACGATGCCCGGACGGTTTAGTGGCTCGCCGCCGGTGAGGCGCACCTTGACGATGCCCTGCCCAACCGCGACCCGCATGAAGGCCGTGATCTCCTCGAAGCGCAGGATATCCTCGTGCTGCAGCATAGGCACGCCCTCCTCAGGCATGCAGTACCGGCACCGCAGGTTGCAGCGATCGGTGACGGAGATACGGACGTAGTCGATCGTACGTCCAAGGCGGTCCTGCATCAGTGGTCCTCGGGCAGGTCGGTGAGCTGTACCTGGACCGTAGCGCCCGCGTCGATGACAGTAGCCTCTTCCGGAATAATGGCAATGGCCTCCGCGCGCGCCATGGAGGTGAGGATACCGGAGCCCTGAGGACCGGTGGGGCGAGCGTGCAGGGTGCCGTCACGCTGTTCCAGGAGAACGCGCACGAAGTGGACACGCCCTGCGTCGGATCCTTTGGAGTAGCGTTCATCGAACACTGCTGAGCGTTCTGGACGGTGCAGCAGGGAAAAACCCATCATCCGGCGAATCAAAGGACGCACGTACTCTTCGACGCAGACCATGCAGGATACCGGGTTGCCCGGCAGGCCGACGATGCGTTTGTGTCCAAGGGTCCAGAAAGCCATGGGTTTCCCCGGTTTTTGCTTCACGCGCCAGAAGACGAGCTGCGCTCCCATCTCCTCAAGAACGTCCTTGACGAAGTCATAATCGCCGACAGAAATGCCTCCGTTGGTGAGCACGACATCGGAACCAGCGAGAGCTTGCTCCAACGATGATCGGACAGCGTCGCGCGTGTCAGGAACGCGTGCAAAGACGACGGGTACTGCTCCGATCGCTGCGATCTGAGCCCGCAGGGAATGCGCATTGGCGTCACGGATGTGCCCCGGAGTCAGTTCGTCTGCTGCGTCCACCAGTTCACTGCCGGTCGTCAGAATAGCGACACGGGCCCGCGGATACACGGAGACAGCATCATGGCCAGCTGCGGCACAGACGCCGATCTCGCCGGGCCGCAGGGTGCTCCCGGCGTGCAGGACGACGGTACCGTCAGTCATATCTTCGCCCGCCCTGCGGACGTTGAAGCCGCTCTTGAGAGCGAGCAGGATCACGACGTCGCTACCTTCAACGCGCGTCACTTCGACGTGGACAACAGTGTCGGCACCATCGGGGAGGGGAGCTCCGGTCATGATGCGGATGGCGGTGCCAGGGCGGACGGGCTGGGTTGCAACACTGCCTGCCGGGACATCTTCCAAAATGTGAAGTCGAACAGGGGTGGCCTCGGACGCCTGCTGAATGTCGGAAGCGAGGACGGCGAACCCATCCATGGCCGAATTGGCGAAGGGGGGCACGTTACCCCGGGCGGTCACATCTTCCGCCAGTACGAGTCCTGCCGCCTTATCAAGCGGCATACGAGCCGGCTCAAGAAGTTCTGCATGAGCCAGTACTATGTTCAGTGCCTCTAGCGTGTTCAGCATCATTGCTCCTCATGCCAGAAATTACAACAAATAGGGATGTCCCTATGTGACAAGAAGGTCGCCCGCCAGAAATCGACGGGTCCGCTCATCGCGCGGTTGCTCGAAGAACCTGTCGCGTGACGACTGTTCTATAATACTCCCCTCGTGGAGGAACGCTACCTGATCCGCGATGCGCCGGGCCTCAAAAATGTCCTGCGTGACGACGACCACCGTCATGCCGAGATCGTCCCGCATGTGAAGTAGCAGATCCTCAAGCACTTTGGTGCCATGGGGGTCAAGGCTTGCGGACGGCTCATCCAGAAACAGCAGGCCGGGTTTCAGGGCAAGAGCCCTGGCAAGAGACAGACGCGCCGATTCACCGCCAGAAAGTGACGACGCATGCTGGTGCGCACGCTCGTCAATGCCGGCTTCGCGCAGAGCGGCCATGGCCCGGTTTTCGGCTTCAGCGCGGCCCACGCCGCGGAGCAGCAGACCATACGTCACGTTGCTGAGGACTGAGCCACTGAAGGCGACGGGGTGCTGAAATGCAAGCATCATCTGGCGACGGAGGGTCAGCGTGCGTCGGTCATAAGCCGGTCCCGTCAACGGAGTGCTATATGTGATACTCGATTCCTCGGCGATGATGCCGTCATACGTGACCGTTCCGGCATCGGCAGGATCCAGCAGCCCCAGGATACGCAACAGCGTCGTTTTGCCAGCACCATTGGTGCCCAGGATGACCGTGATGCTTTGCGCCGGAACGCTCAAATCGATACCGCGCAGCACTTCGCGCGAGCCGAAGTGCTTGGCAATGCCGTGGGCTATGAGCAGGTCAGTCAATGTGGCGGACATTGCCGGTCTCTGAAGTGCTCTCGCCCAGGCGGGACAAAAGGACGTTGACGAGGAATGAGACGAGGAGGAGGATAATACCCAGCGCGATGGCACGGTCGAAACTGCCCTGGCGGGTCTCCAGCATGAGCGCGGTCGTCAGGGTACGGGTGGCCCCTTCGATATTGCCACCGACCAGCATAGCCGCCCCCACCTCGCTCATTGCATTGCCAAAGGCCGTGATGACAGCCCCGAGGATGGCGAGACGGGCGTCCCGAACAAGCGCGAACGACGCCTGTCTGCGTGTGGCTCCCAGCGTCAGTGCCAGGTCAACGACCCCCTTGTCGGCACTGCGAAGCCCCAGCACGGTGAGTCCGATGATAACGGGCAGAGCAAGAAGGATCTGTGCAATGATCATGGCCGTCGGTGTGTAGAGCAGCTCAAGTGGCCCGAGTGGTCCGCTGCGAGAGAGCAGCAAGTACACCAGGAGTCCTGCCACGACGGGCGGAAACCCCATAAACGTGTACATCACATTCATGATACCCTGCTTGCCCCGGAAGTGGGCAAAGGCGAGCAGGATGCCGAGAGGAAATCCAACCAGCGCTGACCACAGCAGTGCACTCAATGTGACGCGAAGAGAAGTTCCCAAGGCCTCGTACGTGCCTGGATCCAGCGAGACGATGAGGTGAACGGCCTGGACCAGGCCTCGGCCAATATCACCCATATGCGTCTCTCCGCGCCGTATTCATGCTACTTGTGGACTTCGAGCTTGTATACGTATTTGATGTTGTTGACCAGAAACGCGCCCCTGGTCGTCATGAGTGCCATGAACCCTTCATCAGTCGAAAGCGTCGTACCGTTCTTGAGGTAGACGACCGTGATCTTTGTGCCCGTGCGCGTGTTGTAGATGTCGTCATAATCCAGCGTCACGTGGCTGCCATCGGTTGCTGTGGCAATGACAGTCAGACGCTTCGCCGAGGCGAGTTCCGGCGAGATGATCTTCAGGATATCTATGAGCTGGACACCACCATATGAAACAGGAGCAAGCGACTGGTTGTTGTTCGGGTAGACCTTGATGGTCGTCACCGGGAAGTTGCGCACGTCGTTCAGATGATACGTGACTTCTTTCCCGTTTGGCAGGACTATGTCCAGGCTCCGTGTGGCCTTCCACTCCGTGGAATCCGGGTAGAAGAGAGTCTGGCCGTACTGCTCGACGCCGAAGCTCTTGATCAGTTCCTGGCCGGGGAGGCCGGTCATGAAATCCGCAAATCGAACAGCCAGATCGACCTTGACGCTCGGGTACTTGGCTGGGTTGATGGGTATGATGCCATATGGGTTAAGCAGTCCCTGCGACCCCTCTACAAGGATGGGCAGGTTGATCTTGCCGCCGTTTTGATAGGCGAGGTACGTGGCACGGTCGGTAAGTGTGTACGCCTGTTTCTGGTCAGCCATGATGAGGACTTCGCCCATGCCCTGCCCGGCGTTGACGTACCAGGACTTGCCGGCAGGGGTGATGCCGGCGGATTTCCAGATGTCCAGTTCCTTGGTGTTGGTACCCGACTTGTCGCCACGGCTGATGAAGGTCGAGCCCGAGGCAGCGAGCTTCGCGAACGCGGCGGCGGCGTCCGTCATGCCCTTGATCTTTGCGGGATCGCTGGCTGGTCCGATGATGATAAAGTCGTTGTACATCACGTCCTTCCGGAAGAGACCAAACCCATCGGCCATGAACTGGTCTTCCTGGGCGCGCGCATGGACAAGCAAGACGTCGGCATCACCTTTTCGCGCGGTCGTGATAGCCTGACCGGTACCGACGGAGATGATCTTGACCTTGACATGGTTGGACTTCTCGAAGATTGGAACAAGGAAGTTAAGCAGGCCGGAATCATAAGTCGAGGTCGTTGTGGCGAGGACCATCGACTGCGCCTCAGGTGCCTTGTAGTCCATGATGGCAGGGAGGTAGGCAGCGGCCTGGGCACGGTTGATGGCAGCAGTCGGCTTGGTTATATCCCTGACCATGCCCTCTTGCACACATGCAGCGGCAGCGGTTCGTGCCCACAGTGAGAGATCCTCAGAACCTGCAACCTTGTCCAGTACAACATGGGTCGCCATACCACGGATCTCAAAACCCATCCGCTGTGCGACGACCACCATGGACTCTTCACGTGTAATGTTGGCTGTCGGGTGGAAGGTGCCATTTTGGTACCCCGAGATCCAGCCCTTGGCAACTGCGGCGTAGACGAGAGGAGCAGCCCAGTTGCCTGTCGGCAGGTCTGTGAACGTCCTGGCGGGCGACTGCACAGGGTCGAGCCCTGCAGAGCGTGCGAGGGCAACCACAAACTCAGCACGGGTGATGGGAGCATTCGGCCGGAAGGTACCATCCGGATAGCCCCTCATGAACCCTTTGGCAACTACTCTCTCGATAACTGCCTGGTCAGGACGCCCGGCGATATCAGAGAGGGATGCGGCGTGCACTGAGAGAGTGGATGCCATGGACAAGAATGCAAGAACAAGCGCCGTCGCAAGGATGCGACGGACAAGCAGACGTGACAGATCTCGTTTCATTGTTTCTCCTTTCCTCAATGGGAGGCGTGGCCGTTTCCAACCACACCCTACCGGCTGCATGCCACGGCTGTTGCCAAGGTCAGGCAGCTCGAAGAATCGTTATCTGTGGCAACTACCACAGACAACGATAGTATAGACGGTGCCACGCACTTCGCAAGAATCGGAGGTTGGTCTCTCTGCGCGTCATTCGCCTTGAGCCCTTTTCTTCAAGGCGAAGGGCGTACTCGGCGCATGTGAAAATCCAGTCTTGGTATAAAGAATATGAGGAAGGCGACCGAGGGATGTTGCCCTCTTTACGGCAAGAGCGGCAGTGCTTGTGTCTCGGTGAGGTCGTGATGATGCCCACCTTGACCGTGCAGGTGTTTGGGGGTATACCAAATACGTCTGCCTGTATGGGTTGAATGTGCCCTGATAGTGGCGCAGGAGGAAACGATGACGAAACGATTCCAATGGCATCTGAGGATTGTACTCGTGGTGGTTCTGCTCATGGGGTGCGTGTTGCCGGTGAACCCCGTGCACGGTGCTGAGAACTTGCCCACGATCGATGCAGCCTTCCTGTCCCGTGTCGGGTCACTGCCCTTTCCTCAGAACGTGATCGTCCGCATGCAGGGTCCTGCACTGGTTGAGAGAGTGCGGGATGCTGGAGCAGTGGGGTGGTTGGACAGCGTGGCGGCGCAGGTGGCAGAGCAAGAAATTTCCCGGGAACAGGATGCCTTTCTAGGGTCCCTGACTGCCCATGGTATCCCCTATACCGTCAAGCAACGGCTGAGCGTGACCTTCAATGGTCTTGCTTTGAGCGTTGCTGGCAGCGACCTCGCCGCCATTGCCCAGACAAAGCATGTGTCCTTTATCTACGAATCTCTGCAGGCCCAGATCATCGATAGCGATGCCAATGCCGCCATGGGTGTCGACAACGCTTTGTGGAGCCGAACCTCTGCTGCAGGGCAGAAACTGGATGGTAGCGGCACGACCATTGGCATCATCGACACGGGTATCGACTACACGCATCCGGATCTGGGTGGAGCTAGGTTCCCAAACAAAAAAGTTGTGGGAGGATATGATTTCGCCGATGGCGACAGTAACCCCAGGGACATCCAGGGCCACGGGACGCACGTTGCAGGCATTGCAGCGGCGGATGGAAAAGTGCAGGGCGTCGCACCAAAGGCGAAGCTCTATGCGTACAAGGTGTTCAGTGACCGGGGGGGCGGGGCTGCCGATGGAGACATTATCGCTGCGCTGGACCGCTCTGTCCGGGACCACTGTACTGTGGTCAACATGTCGCTGGGGATGACGGGGGGCACGGCTGACAGCCCTGAGACCGAGTCCATCAACAACGCAGTCAAGGCGGGCGTCGTGGTCGTTGCAGCGACGGGCAATTCGGGCCCGCGCAACCCTGAAACCAACTGGCCTCTGGGCTCTCCTGCAACAGCACTCAATGCCATCGCCGTTGCAGCCTCCAACGATGGCCCCTATCCTGTTATACAGGTTATGAACCCGACCGGAACGAACCTGGGGGATATTATGGGCAGCTATGCCGACATTGCCCCCGAGTTCAAGGAAGGCTCGACGTACAGTATCGTAGATGCTGGCTACGGCTCGAAAGCAGATTTTGCCGCCGTGAATGTCAAAGGGAAAGTTGCTCTTGTAGAGAGGGGGCCAATCGGAAGTGGTGGTATCTACTTCCGCGACAAGGTCCTCAATGCATTGGACGCGGGAGCTGCCGGCATCATCATCTACAACCACAGTCCTGGAGTGCTGGGCATGACGCTCAGGGTGGCGCCTGGGGATGAAAACAGGACATATATACCGTGTATCGGTATCACGCAGGATGCAGGACTTGACTTGAAGGCATTGACGACCAGAGGACTTGTCGTTCGGTTTGGCACACGCAGTAACCTCGGGACGATAGCGGACTTCACCTCGATGGGACCCACGGAGGACTTTCACTTCAAGCCGGACGTGTCGGCCCCTGGCGTCAGTGTAGATTCAACGTTTCCTGGTGGCACGTATGTAAAGTTGGACGGCACGTCAATGGCATCGCCGGGCGTAGCCGGAGCTGTTGCCCTCATCAAGGCCGCGCATCCCACCTGGACGCCAGAGACAGTCAAGCTGGCGCTGATGAATACCGCGGATGTCCTGTCGAATTGGCAGAACAATGAAATCATCACATGGACCCTGCAGGGAGCCGGACGGGTCGATGTGCCGGCTGCCATAGCTGCACCGGCCGTTGCGGGGGTAGGCACGTCGGATGGCACGACAACGATTCAGACGGGAGCTGTTCTGGTCAACGACGACAGCATTGAAACTGGCACGACCATCAAGCTGCGCAGTCTCCTGGACCGTAGTGCCACGTTCACGCCGTCATTCAATTGGACGATGAATGCCCAGGCGGGTGTCAAGGTGACTTTTGCTCCGTCCACTGTCACCATCGCCGCCGGGGGAACCGCACAAGTGACTGTCACGACGACCGTGGACCCGGCAGCGGTTGCAGATGGACCGCACGAAGGGATCATTACGCTGTCGTCCACCGGCGGAACCCTGCACGTACCCTATATCTACTGGCGAAACGACGTTGAGGTTCCCCAGCAGTTGAGCGGGCTGTGGACGAGCACATCGACCTTGGCAGTTCCCGGTGGCACGATGGACGTGGGGTTCAACATCGGCTATGGGGGCATTCGTCCTGCCGTCGAAGCAGGCGATGTGCCTCAGGGGTCCAGCTTTGCGTCTCAGGTCGTGACAACTGTCATCAGCGCCGATGGCACAACAACGCTGGGAACCGTGTACCGACGGTCATTGCTGCTGGTGGGTGACCACACATTCACATGGAACGGGCGTGACGTCCATGGCAACCTCTTTCTGGCCGACGGAGACTATCAGTTGAGAACCTCTGTGATGGAAAGCAACAACGATCCAACCAACCTTCTGGTTACCGAGGCAGCGCATCAATCGGTGGCCATTCATGTGACGGGCGCAGCTGGCGTCCCGATACTTCGTCTTAGCGTCGTGGGCGGGAGTGTCCGTGAGGGCGAAGATCTGGTAATCAGTCTCACTATCGATACCACAACGGGGATTGGGGGCGTGATGGCCTCCCTACAATTCGAACCCTACTATGTCGCAGTGAAATCCATCAAGGAGGGCGACTTCCTCAACCAGGGAGGAAGGTCTGCGTCAACATTCTTGTCTACGGTCGATGCCTCATCAGGGGTGATTCATCTCCAGGGAACGACAGGCAGTGAAACAGTCCAGGGCCATGGCAGTGTGTGCACAGTAACGTTCACGGTCCTGCACAGCGGTTCCACGGAACTGTGGATCGAAAAGCCTCTGGCAGTCACGAGCACCGGGACCGGGGAAGCCATCGCACAAACACTTACTCTGAAGCTGCGAACAGCCGGCAACATGTGGGACATTACCGGTGACAACCGGGTGGATTTGGCAGACATGGTCGCTCTTGCTCGAGCATATGGCTCGAAGACCGGTGACAGGCTGTATGATGCCATGGCTGACCTCAATGGTGATGGGCGCGTCGATGATGCCGATCTGCAGATTCTGCGTCAGCATTACGGCGAAGTGTTCCCCTAGGAGATGGTCATGAAGAGAATGATTGGTTTCCTGTGCGTGATTGTTCTCCTTGTCTCGCCCGTCAAATCTGGTCTGAGAGTGACACAGGGAGCTGTTGGCTTGACCGAGGTCGACACGATTGGGGTGATGCCCTCTGACTACGTCGGGACACTGACCATTGAAAGCATCAATACAGTGGAGAAGGATTACCCGTCGGCTCACGCATTCCCATCTCAGGGCGTGGCTGTTCTTCCGAATGGGGACGTCGTCGTGTGTGATACTGGATATGGCCGCGTCCACATCCTTTCAGAAAATCTGGTTCATAAGCGCACCGTGGGCTCACTGGGTGGTGGACGCGGCCAGTTGCAGTATCCTGCCGATGTTGCCGTGGACAGCACAGGAAATCTCTATGTTGCAGACTTCTTTGGCAACAAGGTCGTCAAGTACAGCACTGATGGGTCCGTGCTGATGGAGTTCGGCTCTGAAGGAAAGGGAGCCGGCCAGTTTGAAGGGCCCGCCGGCATCGCCGTGCTGCCAGACGGCAGTATCTGGGTAGCGGACCAGTTGAATAATCGCCTGCAACAGTTTACCACTGCAGGTACCTGGGTAGCGACCGTGACAGGTATCTCTCATCCTGCGGGCATGACGTCGGCAGGAGCCGTCCCGTATGTTGTTGCCAGCGGCGACAGTGCCATCTATCGCTTGAATGGAACGAAGGCCGTGCGTGTTTTTGCGGCTCCCGGCGAAGCAGAAGATCGTATTACCAGTGCAGCTGACCTTGCCGTAGACGCCAAAGGGAGCATCTATGTTGCAGACCGCGGCACGGGTCAGCTGCCGGTTCCAGCTGTCAAGGTCTTCTCCAGCAGTGGACAGTATCAGCGCAGCTTTGGCCAGTATCCGATTGATATGGCAGATATTCAGGAGAGCGAGGTGCTTAGCCCTGGCGGTGTCGCTGTCACGCCCGATGGACTGGTGTATGTCATGAACAGCGGGTTCTTCCGTGACTCGACGAATCCGTTCGGCAGCGGCTTCCATGCAAAGCTGATCGAGTACGCACCGGGTGGAGGCGTCGTAGCCGTTCAGGAGTATGCCCAGGGTCTTCGCGGACGCCTCAACAATCCCCAGGATGTTGCCGTGGACGGTAAAGGCCAACTGTGGGTGGCCTGCAGTTGGCCTGTCGTTTCTTCTGACGGCACAACGATCGAATGGAACAGGGGCTACGCAGACGTGCTGGACGCTAGCGGCAACGAACTATTTGCGGTCATGCGCGCTGGCTCCCGCTCCATGCAGCTGGTGGAGTCTGTTGCAGCCAATGGTGCGGGGCTGGTCTATATCGCAGCACAGGATACCAGGGGAGGGTTTATTGCCGTTTATGATGAAGCCGGCACTTATGTCAGGACCATTGCAGCTGGCAAGGTCGACGGGGCAAGCGACCTTGAGGTAGCTGGTGACGGTACGCTATGGGCCTGCAATCAAGGTGACGGGTCTGTCGTCCATCTGGGGGCTGACGGGGCTGAACTCGGTCGATTTCCGACGCCCGGCATGCCGGGCGGCCTGACCGTTCTTCCCGGAGGAGACCTTCTGGTGTGCGTGTGGGGGGAGTTGTCCGATGTTCAGCAGGTCATTCGATACAGCTCCAAGGGGGCCGTCCTCAAGACATACGGATCAGCCGGTGGTGGTCGAGGGGCAGGGCAGCTGTATTATCCTCACGATGCAGTCCTGCTTCCCGATGGCCTTGTTCTGGTAAGCGACGGGGAGAATGGACGCTTTGTTGCGTTCGCGCAGGACGGTTCGGTCGCCTGGACAACATCGAGGTCCTGGTATCTGCCGGGCAGGATGACGTGGTCAGCCCAGGGCACATTCTACCTGACTGACGGTTTTCACAACGTGGTTCGTGAACTGAGCTACGAACAGCAACGGGCACCATGGGGTACTGCCATGACAGTGCGGCTCGATGCAGTGGAACGCCAGGTCGCGGCTGGGTCATCGACTGAATTTCAAGTAAGCCTCCGCAATCGGAGTGCCCGGGCAGATAGTTTTACGGTCAAGTCGACCGTTCGAGGCGGCAGCGGTTGGTCGAGTTCGGTCAGCAGTGCCTCAGTCACGGTCCCTTCTGGAGCGACGGGCGCTGTGACTGTGACCGTCCGCGCTCCTTCAGCGGCTTCTCGCGGAACGGTTTGTCCGGTCGATATTGAAGTCCGCAGCGCCCTCGATTCCACGAGAGCCGTGACTGTTCATGCGAACGTCGTGATCCGGACGGCTCCTCTTGTCGTCGTTGGGGGAGTGCTTGTGGAAACTGTCATGGGAGCCACGGTACAAGTGCCACTGAGCGCGCAGGGGGTCGAGAATCTCTACGGAGCGAGCTGCCACGTGACGTATGACATCACAGCGTTGCAGCTCATGAGTATCACCCGTGGAAACTTGCTAGGTGCTGACACGCTGTTTATCGAGAGTCATAGTACCGCAGGCGAAGCAACAGTGGCCCTGACACTCACGGGCGATGCCAACCCTGTTACTAGCAATGGGAGCATCGCTACTCTGACATTCAAGGCATTGGAAGCTGGGACGACACAGGTGAATATTGACCGGCTTCAACTGTTGGGTGGCAATGGAGGCGTGCAGCAACTGGCTGGCAAGGCTCGCGCCATTCCTGTTCGCGTCATAGCCGAAAAGGCAAGCACTGTTCTTGTTCTCAGGGTTGGTTCTCGAATGATGAAGGCTGGTGGCTCCAGTATTGCACTGGATGCTGTGCCGGTCATTGTCGAGGGAAGAACGCTGGTCCCGATTCGAGCAGTTGTGGAGTCGCTTGGCGGGACGGTTTCCTGGGATGCCGGCAGCCAGACCGTGATGATCTCCCTCGATGGAACCCAGTTGAAGCTGGTTGTTGGAAAGCCAACAGCGCTGGTGAATGGCAGGGTGACAGCCATCGACAGCACAAATGCGAAGGTCGTGCCCCAAATTCTGAACGGTCTTACAATGCTTCCCCTTCGCTTCGTTGCTGAGAGTCTGGGTGCCGACGTGCGGTGGGAAGCTTCGACTCAGACCATTACGATCACCTATCCTCAACCTTGAGTCCGCCCGCGTTGTTTCATTCGGGCAATGGCCTAGACTGTTAACAATACCCGGCGTGCTCCGGGTGACATGCGGAACGTGTACAGTAACCCTGATCTTCGCAAGTACGTATAGGTATTGACTTATGCGAGAGCAGGGCCTTTGCTCTGGGACAGGAGGTTGAATTGGCATGACTGGACAGACGGCAATGATATCGGCATTCGGCGTACTGCTTCTGGTGGCTGTGGCCGTACTCATATGGGTACGCAGAAGCAGATCCAGCGGGTGGCGTCTGGGGCTCAGTGTAGCGCTCTTACTTATCGCGGTTGCGGGCCTTGCGTTCTCAGCACTGGTCGGCCTCTATACGGACTTTCTCTTCTTTTCCGAGGTCGGCTACCGGCAGGTTTTCTGGACAAGAACCTTTGCGAGGGTCATCGGCTACGTGGTCGGATTTGTTGTGGCCTACGCCGCGATGTGGGCCATCACCGGACTTCCTCGGAGGCTCTTTGCAGGAATGAATCCAGATGACGCTCGCCGCACCTCCCAGGTGCTGAAGTGGACACGCATCATCGTCGCGCTTGTAGCCGCGAATTTCGTCGGTCTGGCGACGAGTGGTCTCAGCCTGCAACTGCTCGCAGCAGTGCGTCAGGTGCCTTCGACGACCTACACCGACCCTATTTTTGGGCACGACCTCAGCTTCTACTTCTTCACGTATCCTGTCCTGCGGGGACTTCTGGGTATCCTTGCAGGGATTGCGGTCGGTGGAATGGCAGTTATTGGCGCGAGTTTTCTGATGGCGACGTCTGTCCCCGGCGATGCTGCCCTGCGCCGAGGGTTGCACAGTCGTCTGAGCTTCTTTGCGGGTATTCTCCTGCTGATTGCAGCTGCGGGAGTCTGGGTGTCGATGTATGGTCTTCTGTTCCAGAGCAACGGCGTTGTGTTCGGTGTGGGCAATGTCGATAAGGTGGTGCGCATTCCACTCATGAAGGTGACAGCTGTTGGTGTCCTGCTCTGTGGCATCGTGTTTCTGCTGGCTGCCTTCAGGCCGCGACTTGCAAATCCGAAGGTTCTCGGCTGGGTGGGGGCCCTCACACTCATCGCGTACGTCTTGCTTGTCTCTGGGATTCCAGCCCTCTATCAACGCTTTGTCATCAAGCCCAATGAACTCTCGCGTGAGACGCCCTACATGGCCAACAACATTGCAGCAACCAATACAGCTTTTGGCCTGTCGGCCGTGAATGTGATCCCCGAACCGGACACCCAGACAACCCTAACCGCCAGTGCCATTATTGCCAATGAGGACCTGCTGCAGAATGTGCGGCTGTGGGACTGGCGTGCGCTGGCTGACACCAATGAGCAGCTGCAGTCTATTCGCGGCTACTACAAGTTCAATGACATAGACATCGATCGCTACACCTTGAATGGCAAATTGCAGGAGGTCATGATCGCGGCACGTGAACTGGACCAGTCGCTGCTGCCGGATACGTCGCGCAGTTTCATCAACGACCGCCTTGTGTACACGCATGGGTTCGGTGTTGTGGTCAATGGCGCGAGCGACTTTACTCCCGAAGGCGCACCACTGTATGCGGTGAAAGATATTCCTCCCGTCAGCAGCGGAGGCTTTGTCAACATCTCGGAGCCGCGTATTTACTACGGTGAAAGCACTAGCGGGTTTGCCATCGTGAAGGGGAACTCGTCCGAGTTCGACTATCCGCAGGGAGACGCCAACAAGCAGTATCGGTATACCGGGAGCGGCGGCATTCGCCTGTCTCTGCTCAACCGGCTAGCCTTCTCGTTTGTCGACCAGAATGTCAATATTCTCATCTCTGGCCAGATCAACAGCGAATCACGCATCATGGTCTACCGCAATTTGCAGGAGCGGATCAAGCACATCGCCCCGTTCCTGGAGGTCGACAGCGATCCCTACATTGTCGTCGACCCCAATGGCAAGCTCTTCTGGTTCGGTCAGGGATATACGACATCGCAGAACTTCCCCTACAGTGAGTATTACGATGCCGGTGCCGAGCTGGATGGCAAGGTCATCAACTATATACGCAACAGCTTCATGTATACCGTCAATGCATTCGATGGAGCGACAACCTTCTATCTCATCGACAAGACCGATCCCATAGCAGCCACCATCGACCGCATATACCCGGGGCTGTTCAAGTCACTCGATGATGCCCCGACCTTTGTAAAGGACCATTATCGGTATCCATCAGGTCTCGGTGCCCTGCAGAGCCGCGTCTTCTCAAAGTACCACATGACTGACCCCCGTGTCTTCTACGGCCAGGAGGATCAGTGGGCAGTGGCAAAGGAACGCTATCTTGGAACAGATTCCACCATTGAGCCTTACTATATTTTCTTCCGACTGCCAGGGTCTACGCAGCAGGTGTTTTCGCTGGTGACACCATTCACGCCTGTCGGGAAGGACAATCTTGTGGCACTCATGGCGATCAATTCAGATGTCAGCAGCCCGGATCGCGTGTCGATCATCAAATTCAGCAAGGACCGCGTCGTCTACGGGCCCTTCCAGGTTGAGGCACGTATCGATCAGGATACGACGATCTCCCAGACGTTGACGCTCTGGAACCAGCAGGGTTCGCAAGTGTTGCGGGGCAACATGCTTATCCTGCCAGTCGACGGTTCGCTCCTGTACATTGAGCCCATCTACCTGCAGTCGAGCAGTTCCAAGATGCCACAGATCAAGAAAGTCGTGGCGGCCACCAAGGACAAGCTGGTGTGGGGCGACAACCTGGACCTGGCTCTCAGCAACCTGCTTGGAACTCCGGTGGATATTGGCGGCGTGGGGCCGGCAACTACTGGGACCGAGCCGGTGGTCGTCCCGCCTGGCACGGGAACGACAGGTGAAACCGGGGCGACGGAGACGGTGACTGCCAAACAGAAGGCGCTCATCGGGGAAGCAGTCGCCACGATGACACGGTACAAGGAGTACTCGGCAGCAGGCGACTTTGCGAACGCGGGAAAGGAACTCAAGACGCTTGAGGAGATTCTAGCAAAATTGGACGCCTTGAGTACCACCCCATAACAGCATTCCCCATTCTTCATCAGGGCCGCAGCGAGTACTACCATGCATTTCTGCCTGTATAGAATATGTCGCATCTGCGACAGATACGAAGCCGGGGTGTTGCTTCAGGAGAAGCAATGATGACCAGAAGACCCGATGTGCATCATGGCATTCCGCTTGCGCTGGGAGCAGGAGTCCTGTTTGGGCTCAGTGCACCATTGTCGAAACTCATCGTTGCTGACATGGATCCGATTGCGCTGGCAGGTGCACTCTACCTTGGCGCATTCGTGGCCGTATCCATCGGTCGTTTCCTCGGCGTGACGCGGGGACTCAGGAGCGAACCACTCCGTCGCTCGGACATGCCTTACGTGCTCACCATGATTATCGTCGGCGGAGTTGTGGCACCGATCCTCCTGATGTTCGGGGTGAGAGCGGCGTCAGGGTTCACGGCGTCGCTGCTCCTGAACCTCGAGGGGGTGACCACGGCGCTTGTCGCCTGGATATTCTTCAGGGAACGCGTGTCGGGGGCAGTCTGGGGCGCAGTCCTCCTGATGACGACGACTGGTGTCCTCCTCACGGGGGGTACCGCGGGCGGAAGGTCCGGCCTTGTCGGACCGCTGCTGATCTTGGGGGCGGCGATTGGGTGGGGCGTCGACAACAATGTCTCCGCACGGCTTTCCCACTGCGATCCGCTTGACCTGGTTAGTATCAAAGGACTGGCAGCGGGACTCTTTTCCTTGGGACTCTCGTGGGTGACGAGAGGAAGTCTGCCCACTCCGGCCAGTTTTCTGGCCGGACTTGGCGTCGGCTGCATTTCGTACGGAGTCTCCCTTGTGCTGTTCATCCTTTCGCTCAAGGCCATGGGCGCGGCTCGTACGGGAGTCTTCTTTGCTACAGGTCCTCTTGCCGGGGCCCTGCTGTCACTGGTCATCTTCCATAGCGCGTTCACATGGACAATGGCCATGTCGCTCGTCCTGACGGCGGCGTCGATCGCGCTGGTGGCAAGCGACGGCCTGCGCGCCAATCGAAGAAAACAAGCCGAACAGTTGGCCGAGTAACCGTTCAGCAACACTCCAGTGTTGTGCGCAGATCCGCAAGCCGCGAGGCTCAAGGACGATCAGCACAGCAAGCAGACTCACACATCACTCACACTGGAAAAACGGATTGGTTGAACAATATTATGTTAGTTATGACACTTCAGCAGGAGGAATGACAATGACAACAGCTATCAAGAAGGTCCATGCACGAGAGATCCTTGATTCGCGCGGCAATCCGACGGTGGAAGTCGAAGTTACACTGAAGCACGGCATCATAGCAAGGGCCGGTGTTCCCTCGGGAGCATCGACGGGGATTCACGAGGCATTGGAGCTGCGAGACGGCGACAAGGCCCGGTACGGTGGAAAAGGCGTTTTGAAGGCAGTAGAACATGTCAATACAGAAATTGCCGCCGCGCTGGAGGATATGGACGCAACTGACCAGAGTGCTATTGACCAAAAGATGATCGATCTGGATGGCACCCCCAACAAGAGCCGCCTGGGCGCCAATGCGATTTTGGGCGTGAGTATGGCAGTGGCCCGTGTTGCCGCAATGGCCACGGAACTCCCGCTCTACCGCTATATCGGCGGTGTCACGGCGACGGTGCTGCCTGTCCCCATGTTCAATATCATGAACGGTGGCGTCCACGCCAACTGGCAGGGGACTGATCTGCAGGAGTTCATGATCGCCCCGGTAGGTGCACCAACGTTCCATGAGGCCGTACGCTGGGCAAGCGAGACATATCACACACTTCAGGCTGTTTTAAAGGCTTCAGGCCACACCGTTGGCGTTGGAGATGAGGGTGGATTTGCGCCCGCGCTCAATCACAATGCTGATGCCATAGAATTGATCATCCAGGCGATCGAGAAAGCAGGGTACAAGCCGGGAGAGCAGATCGCCATTGCGCTCGATCCAGCTTCTAGTGGATTCTACGAAGACGGTTTGTACAACCTGCGCACAGAGGGCCGCAAGGCCACGTCTGAAGAAATGGTCGCCATGTACGCCGACTGGGCAGAGAAGTATCCGCTCGTCGTGCTTGAAGATGGCTTAGCTGAAGACGACTGGGATGGGTGGAAGTTGTTGAACAAGACCATCGGACAGAAAGTCGAACTGGTCGGCGACGATCTGTTTGTCACAAATGTCGAGCGTATCCAGCGCGGCATAGACGAAAATGCAGCCAATGCTGTTCTCATCAAGCTGAACCAGATCGGAACCCTCACTGAAACCATTGCGGCCATTACGCTGGCCCGCAAGGCCGGATGGGGAGCCATGGTCTCGCACCGCAGTGGCGAGACAGTCGACAGTTTCATTGCTGACCTCACCGTAGGCATGGGCACTGGACACCTGAAGACAGGCGCTCCCTGCCGCGGAGAGCGTGTCGAGAAGTACAATCAGTTAATGCGTATCGAAGAGGAGCTGGGCAATCAGGCCTCTTATGCTGGACACCACGCGTTCGTGCGGCCCTAGGTAGAAGGAACCTGCAGATGAGCGGCGCGGTACGGGAGCCGTACCGCGCACGGAATTCGGACAACATACTGCGTCACAGCGTTGGCGGCCCGACCCCAGGTTCCTTGCACTGAATTCCAACATCATCGCCCTGCTGGACTACAAGAAAAGCCTTATCGTCTTCAACCTCGTGATCATGGGGGTAGTCCACCGTCATTCTGCTCTCCTCGTGGTGAGCAGTGCTTGTCGGCGCTATTTCACTGCGTGCAGTCATATCGCTGGTCAGCAATGGTGTTTCCCTACGGCAACCGCATGACGAACGTCACAATGCCAACGTGTCGACGCTTGGAACGTACTACCTGTTTTGTGACGTCATCATTTCGGTCGCCGCCTTCGGCCGTGACCTCAAGTCCTCTGTCTCAAGTTGGGCGGTGCGGCGTCGCCTGATGAATCCGAACAATCCGAGAGCAAAGATCGACCACCACGCTCCGACACTCCACCCGGCCAGAACATCCGAAAAGTAGTGTGCACCAAGGTACAGGCGACTAAACCCGACAATCAGCGGAAAGAGAATTGCCAATGCCAGCCAATGCCTCTTGAGGTTGCGTGACGATGCATATCGGAACAGCAGGTAGAAGCCCAGTGCATAGAGAGCCACCGAGATACTTGCGTGTCCCGACGGGAAGCTGGCGTCAAGCTCCTTGACGGCGGCGAGGACAGCAGGAGGCCGTGGACGCCCGAATCCAGCCTTGCCCACGAAGACAACCAATTCGGATCCCACACTGGACAGCATGAGGGCGAGAGCTGCTCGCCGATGCCGGTTCCAGAGAACAACGACGGCCAGCCCCAGGACGATGACAGCGACTTGCCAATTCCCAATGAAGGACGTTGTCTTGAAGAGTTCAATGCCAAAGGAGGTACGGTGTGCAGCCAGCCGCTGTACGAGCCAGCCATCAATGCGTACGATGCTTTCCTTGTCAAGGACCTCTTCAGTGATCCCTGAGGCGAGAGCCGCAACGTAGAGCAGTGCTGCACCGACAAACGCTGCAAATGGCCAAGGGTTCTCCAGCCATACATGGATGCGGTTCGTCAGAAACGAAATCTGTTTTCTCATGAAGAGATGATACCGAAAAATGATGAAACAACATGGATGGACGGACATGTGCCCCTTCCTTTCTATTGTCAGATGTGCTGCTCCCGCTACACTGTATCTTGCCAGTTTTTGCCTGTGAGCTCCAAGGAGGCACCAGTGCAGCACACGAAGATCATTGAAGGCTTTACTGGTCAGCAGCAGACTCTGCTAATTGCATGGCTGGCCCATAAACCAAGCGTGTGGACAGGTCCCCAATGCTTTGCGTCACGATTTGGCAGACCTATGGTGCAGAACCTTGTTACGGATGCTATGATCAGCTTGGGCACGCTTCCAGAGGAAGGATGACTGCCTCACTCCGGTGTATGCGATGCGGTCGCGACTACGAGGACGATGGCAGGCGCGTACGCTGTGATTGTGGTGGCCCGCTGGATGTGCATTTCGAGTCATTGTTCGAGCCCGGCATGGTGGCTGGGCGTCCGCATGATCTGTGGCGCTACCGTGAGGCGCTTCCTGTTGGCGATGACATCATCACTATGGGCGAAGGCTGTACTCCTCTCCTTCCGGTGACATTCGATGGTCGGCGACTTCTTGTGAAACAGGAGCAGCTGTTTCCCACTGGCTCATACAAGGACCGAGGCGCGGCGGTCCTCATGACGCACCTGCACGAACTCGGCGTGACGCGCGTTGTCGAAGATTCGTCGGGCAATGCAGGGTGCGCCGTGGCTGCATATGCGGCTCATGCCGGCATCGAGGCCGATATTTACGTACCAGAGGACACATCTCCGGCCAAGACGGCGCAGATCGAGGCATATGGAGCGAGCCTGCATCGCATCCGGGGGACGCGCGAGGACACGGCGCGCGCAGCGCTGAATGCCATCGGATCATCTGCATACGCCAGTCACGTTTACAATCCATGGTTCCTGCAGGGAACAAAAACGTTTGCCTATGAAGTGGCTGAACAGCTTAACTGGACGGCACCCGATACGCTCGTTCTGCCAGCAGGCAATGGCACCCTCCTGTTAGGCGCGTACCTGGGGTTCGTGGAATTGGCGCGAGCAGGAACTGTACACCATGTGCCTCGCATCATCGCGGTCCAAGCTGCGCGATGTGCTCCTCTGGCTGCCGCGTTTGCAGCAGGACTGGATGAACCCGTCGCGATCCACCCAGATAGTACGGTTGCCGAAGGTATTGCCATTGCATCTCCGGCGCGCGGGGCACAGATCCTTGCAGCAGTACGTGCCACTGGTGGGTCATTTGTCACGGTTGGCGAAGAGGAAATTCTGGCCAGTCTCAGGGATTGCTGCCGGCAAGGGTGGTTCATCGAGCCGACATCGGCCGCAGCCATCGCAGGGGCACGCACGTATGCCCGTGCTGCTGCACCGAGCCAGACGATTGTCACAGCGTTCACTGGACATGGGCTGAAGGCCACGGACAAGGTCGCAGGGCTTGTAGGATCTGTGGAAGAGGAGGAGGTCGATCATGCAGGTAGCAACGTTTAAGTATTTGGGTCATGAACAGGTAGGAGTCGTCACTGATCACCGGGCACGAATCATCCCCCTGAACCAGCTGCTGGGAAGCGATGCTCCTGCAACGATGATGGAGCTCATCGAACGTTGGGAGGATCTGGAGCCTCGTGTGCGGACACGACAGACCACATCTGATACAGGCCTCCTGCTGACAGACGTACAGCTGGTTGCTCCTCTTCCTCATCCGAAGCGCAACATCATCTGTCTGGGCAAGAATTATCGAGATCACGTGAAGGAGGCAGCCGCGCTTGGAGGCCAGGCATCAGGCGTGCCGACCGCTCCTGTTTACTTTTCGAAGATGGTTGACTATGTACGTGGTTCAACCGAGGCGATCCCGGCGCACGCGGACGTCACACGGATGTTGGACTACGAAGCCGAACTTGCTGTTATTATTGGTAAGGAAGGACACGACATCGATCCCGGAAGTGTCTCTGAGCACATTTTTGGATACTCTGTTCTCAACGATGTTACGGCACGTGATCTTCAGCAGCGACACGAGCAGTGGTTCAAAGGGAAGAGTCTGGACGGCGGCTGTGCCATGGGTCCCGTCGTTGTCACAGCCGACGAGATCACATACCCGCCCGTTCTGAACATTGAGTGCAGAGTCAATGGTGAGTTGCGGCAGAAAGCCAGCACATCACAGCTCATCTTTGACGTCACAGAGATCATCAGCGATTTCAGCAAGGGGCTGACCCTGAAGCCAGGAGACGTTATCAGTACGGGCACACCGGCCGGCGTCGGGATGGGGTTCCATCCCCCGAAGTGGCTGAAATCAGGAGATATCGTCGAGTGCTCGATCGAGGGGATCGGGACTCTCATAAACCGGGTCAAGTAGTCGTCAGCTCTTGCTGAGAGCGCGAAACAGCATCCAGGAAATCAGGACCACCAAGGCAAGGGCCGATATTGCCAGTGTCGCCCGGTACTCCTTGCGCTCTTCTTCGGGCATGCGATTGCGACTGTGCAGCAGGATGGTCACTGCTGCCGAACCGGAAATAGTGAGCAGCACTATCGACACCGCATTGCTGAGCACGTACAGATTACGGCCGCCAGAAACGACGGTCCATCCATCCCAGACGTAGTTAGCTAGTCCAATTAGGCCTCCTGCGAAGGCAAGAAACGTTGTCAGTCGTCTCATGCTTGAGACCGGTGGCCAAACCCGGAGATCAGGAGGCTCCCTGGATTTCTCGCAGGTCGATCACTGTCTCCTCCGGCTTGAGCAGATTATGAACCGATTCCTGGTCGATGTCTGTAACTTTGAGAATGACTCGGATGCGATAGGGCAGACTTGCAGGAAACGTCGATATGCTGACAACAAAACCTCCTGCTTCGACAACTCTGTTGAACAGGGAGGCGAGAGCCCCCTTGCGGTTTTCTATCTCGAGGGATGCACGGACGCAAGGTTTTCTCGAATTTAACATTTCAACGAACAGCTTGAAGATATCGGACTTGGTGATGATCCCCACAAGAGTCGGTGACTTTGGGGGGTCGACCACAGGCAAAGCACTGATACTATGGTCCACCATCGTCATCGCAGCTATTTCGATGGGACAACTCGGACAGGTACTGATGACATCTTGCTTCATGACATCGCGGACCGGGAGCACGGCTGCCTGAGCCGCGGCTTCGACCCAGCTGACTGATCTGTCCGCGGAAGGCATAGCGTAGAGGAGGTCTTTCTCGGAGACGACCCCAACCAATAACCCACCTTCAATGACGGGAAGGTGATGGACGCCTTGTGCGCGCATCATGTTAAGCGCATCAGGCAGCCGTGTCTCGGGCAAGGTTGTCACAACGTTCGTGGTCATATAATCGTGAACAAGCATGGTCCTCTCTCCAGACCCCTAACGCTTACGCGCCGCGCCAACCAGGAACGCGCCGGTCAGGGGCTTGAACATGCGGCCAAAGAACTCCTGCCTCGCTGCCCTTCGATCATTGAAAGCCTCGTCATCGGGAAGCGTGTAAATGCAACTCTCCATAGTCAGGGCCCCAAACGTACCGGTGCGGTGGAACAGTTGGCGCAGTTCTTTCGGCGACAGAAAGTTGGCGGATCCATAAATGGACTCCTCACGCTTGGCCCGTTTACGACGGGCATCGGCCCATGGGGAATCACTGTTGAGGACACCGACGATCAACTTGCCGCCTGGCTTCAGGACTCGAGCCATTTCCATGAGAGCACTCAGAGGATCCTCCGAAAACTCAAGCGCAGTAACGGAGAGAACCATATCGAATGTCCTGTTCTCATACGGAAGCTTTGACATGTCCGCTTGATCAAACCAGATGTACTGACCGCGATCCTGTGCCTTGCGGCGCGCAATTTCGAGCATTCTTGAGGAGATGTCAACAGCGGTTACGTCGGCGCCTGCCTCAGAGAAGCGAATACTGTACAAGCCGGTGCCACACCCTACATCAAGGACCGTCTTGCCCCGAACGACGCCCGCATGCTTGAAGACCAGAGCGCTTTCAAGCTCATCTTCGTAGGCACCCAAAGGGGTCATATACCAGCTATCATACGTATCAGCCTTACTGTCGAACAACGCGTCGTCAGCCATATCGCGCCTCCAGGACCGGATTCACTTGTTTCATTGTCTGCGCAATAGAAAGGAATGCAAGACAGAGGAATGCGGGAACCGAGCCAGCAGCCCGGATTCGTCGCGAGCGCCAGGGGTGCGAAGACAGTATGCAGGGTTGCTGCAGACCTCAGACCTCTGTCTTCAGGTCAAAGATGCGATATGCCACAAGGAATAGCACGACAGCCAGCAGACTGCCGACCGTATCCACGATGACGTGCTGCTTGAGAACTTGCGTGGCAATGATCGTTACCGCGGCAAACAGTGTCATCAGCCAGGCAACAGGCCAATAGCGCCTCTTAACCCACCAGAAGCTCGCAGCAAGAGCTGACAGGCCGCAGTGCAGAGACGGGAAGCAGTTGTAGGGGTTGTCTGTCTTGTACGTCTCAAGGAGCTCGTCCACATATTTGCTGCTGCCCGGGACCAGGTTCGTGGGACGCGGCACCTGCGTCTGAAATACAATGTACACGCCATTGCTGATAGCCTCGAGCGCAATGAATGCTACAGCAAATGCTGTGAAGATCTTTGGGTGAAAGACAAAGAAGAACAGGAGGCTGAAGTAGAGAACAGGTTCGAGCCAGTTGTATGGGACGATGAATTGTGGAATGACCGGTACCCACCGGTCAAAGGCCGTTTGCAGAATGTGAACATTGGCGGTTGCATGGTTGGTCATGGCATACCAGGTCGATGACCCGTAAACGCCGCCAGCGAGTACAAGGTTCAGCAGATATCGCCGCCAGTTTTGTCTCATGAACCGCTTGAAGTTGTCCATAGGGGTCTCCTCTTCCGCACATATCTCGGATAGTGCACGTACCTGCACAGGTTATCATAGGTGTATCTGCCTGCAGTACAAGAAACCACGGCGAGGGCTGGAGCACGTGCCCCCCTTGTGCGGGCGACCCGTTTCCGATGGCCTGATTCAGGGTCTGGCGTCACCTGCAGTTTTGGTGAGCCATGAGTGGATAGCGCGGGCAGCCTTGCGACCCTCGCCCATCGCCAGGATCACGGTTGCTGAGCCCAGCACAATATCTCCTCCCGCAAAGATGCCAGGGATGGATGTTTGCATTGTCTCTTCGTTCACCACGATTCCGCCGTGCTTGTTCATTTCAAGGCCTGGCAGAGCGGCAGGGATGAGCGGATTCGGGGCGTTACCAATTGCCACAATCACGAGTTCCGCTGGCACATTGGTGACCTGGCCAGGAATTGGCAGCGGACGCCGGCGTCCAGAGGCGTCCGGTTCCCCCAGCTGCATCTGTTGCATGGTGAGGCCAGTTACCCATCCCTGGGCGTCGCCAACAATCTCAATCGGGCTTTGCAGAAAACCAAACTCCACGCCCTCCTGGAGTGCATGATGGTATTCCTCTCTGCGTGCAGGCATCTCTTCCTCGGACCGCCTGTAGAGGACCGAGACCTTGCGAGCCCCGAGCCTAAGTGCTGTTCGTGCCGAATCCATTGCAACGTTGCCTCCGCCCAGGACCACCACGGAATCACGGCGCAGAATCGGGGTATCCGCGTGTTCATCATAGGCGTGCATGAGGTTCGCACGCGTCAGGTACTCGTTGGCCGAATAGACGCCCAGTAAACTCTCGCCTGGGATGCCCAGGAAATTGGGCAAGCCAGCGCCGCTGCCGATGAAAATCGCATCGTAGTCGTGACGTATCTCATCGAGGGTGAGCGACTTTCCGATCACTGTGTTATAGCGAAAGTCAACGCCCAGCCGAGACAGGTAGGAGACCTCTGCATAGACGATTTCTTTGGGCAACCGGAACTCGGGAATGCCATATCCCAGAACTCCTCCTGGCTTATGGAGCGCTTCAAACACCGTGACCGCATGCCCCAGCTTGATGAGGTCTCCTGCGACGGTAAGCCCTGCAGGGCCGCTTCCGATGACAGCCACTGCCTTGCCCGTGGGTGGTGGAATCTGAGGAATGATCTGAGCATGGTTCTCGCGCTCCCAGTCAGCGAGGAACCGTTCCAGCTGGCCGATCTGAACGGCTTGTCCGACATCACGGTGCGCTCTTCCCACCGTGCAGGCCTTCTGACATTGTGATTCCTGAGGGCAGACGCGTCCACAGACTGCAGGCAGAAGGTTTGTCTGTTTGATGATGCTGATTCCAGCGGCAAAATCGGCTTTCTCGATCGCGGCGATGAAATCAGGAATCTGTACCCCCACAGGGCAGCCCTTTACGCAAGGCTGGTCCGCGCAGTGAAGACACCGCTCGGCTTCCTGCGCTGCCATCGCCGGGGTGAACCCGAGGGGGACCTCCCGAACGTTGTGAACTCGTTCAGCCGGTTCCTGTTCGGGCATAGGAACTGGTTGAAGCTTCAAACGCTGTGCAGCATTCATTGTGGCTCCTCCAGGGCGCGGTGCAGCTGACATTCGTGGTCAAAGCGTTCAGCAGCGGCTTTCTCCTCTGCGCGGTACATTCCCAGTCGAAGGATCAGTCCGTCCCAGTCGACTTGGTGTGCATCGAATTCTGGGCCGTCGACGCACGTGAATTTCAGCTGGCCGCCAACTGTAACACGGCAAGCGCCACACATGCCCGTGCCATCGACCATGATGGGATTCAGAGACGCAATGGCAGGAACGCCCAGTTCGCTGGTGAGCAGCGATGTGAATTTCATCATGAGTGGAGGACCGATGATGACGGCCTGGTCGACATGGGTTCCGCCATGTACTAGGGAGCGGACAGCGTCAGTCACAACTCCCCTGGTACCGTATGATCCATCATCTGTCATAACGATGGTTTCGTCACTGAAACGGCGCATGTCATCCTCCAAGATGAGAAGGTCGCGCGTTCTGGCCCCAAGAATTGTTATGACATGATTTCCTGCTTCCTTCATGCCTTTTGCAATAGGGTAGAGCGGGGCTATTCCAATGCCCCCTCCTACGCACAAAACAGTGCCAACGTGCTGAATGTGCGTTGGCTTCCCCAGGGGGCCGACAATGTCGTGAATGGCGTCTCCTGCTTTGAGCAAGGCCATTTGACGCGTCGTCTTGCCGACTGACTGGACGATCAGGGAAACAGTACCGGCAGCAACGTCAACATCGGCAATTGTCAATGGAATGCGCTCACCCTCGTCGGTCACACGGATGATGACGAATTGACCAGGCTTTCTGTGTGCTGCAATCACTGGTGCTTCGATAACGTATCTGGTGACGTTGGGTCCCAGTTCCTCCCTTGCACGAATCGTATTCATGTACGCCTCTCGGTTTTCGTGGCCATAAACTCCAAAATCAGTATATGCTGAAACTGATGAATATGTCGATGCAAGGAATGGCACAGCTCAGAGGCTTGCCTTAAGCCCGCAATGGGAGCATAATTTGGGTCTGATATAGAATGTGGGATTCCGTGGTTCGTGGTTCGCTGTCAGAGTGAAGCAGGTCTCCAGATGATGGAAAGGAAGAGATGAGCGTGAGCAAGGAGCAACAAGACCAGCTTGAATCGGCCATGAGGACTGTGGGGGCCATCGCGGCCAGTGTCGAGCGTGTGGTGCGGGGCAAGCACGAGCAGGTCCTCCTGGCACTCGTTCCAATGATTGCAGGTGGACACCTGCTATTGCAGGACGTCCCGGGCGTTGGCAAGTCGACACTTGCGCAGGCACTGGGACAGTCGATTGGTGCTTCCTACAACCGCATCCAGTTCACGTCCGACCTCCTTCCAGCCGATATTCTTGGAGTCAACATTTATGAAGTCGCCACGGGGAAATTCCGCTTCCGCCGGGGTCCTATTTTTGCCAACGTTGTTCTGGCCGATGAAATCAACCGGGCCAGTCCAAAGACGCAGTCCGCCCTCCTGGAGGCCATGAATGATCGGCGCATCAGTATTGACGGCACAACCTGGGAGCTGCCGGATCCATTCTTTGTCATCGCCACCCAGAACCCCATCGAGTACACAGGGACATATCCCTTGCCCGAAAGTGAGCTGGACCGGTTTCAGCTGTGCATGGGAGTCGGGTATCCAGACAGCGAAGCAGAGCGCCAGATTCTGACAGAGCGTCCCGTGCGCCAGCACTCCATCATCATCGAGCCTGTGGCCTCTGTTGATCAGGTATTGGATGTACAGAGTGCCATTGATCGCGTTACCGTAGCTCCGCCTGTGCTCGACTACTTGCTTGCGTTTGTGCGTGCCACACGTTCGGATGCGCTCTTCGACGTGGGCATCAGCCCCCGCGGTGCCATCGATCTGTTCAAGGCAGTTCGGGCGTGGGCGCTGTTGCAGGGCCGCGCTTTTGTCGTGCCGTACGATGTCAAGGCGATGGCTCCATACGTGACGGCTCACCGCATCATACGTCGCGGCAGTCGGAAAGGTGCAACCAGGGCTGACATCGATCGCGTCTTTGAGCAGGTGCAGGCACCTGCGTGACAGCGTCACTGCCACGGGTCCCCAGGAGTCCGATGGAGGTGCGGTTTAGAAGGCGTCACCGTGCTGAACGGCTGACCCGCAGCGGGCTGTTGTTCTTTCTCGCCATTGTTGCCATCGGGGCAGTCGCTGTCAACTCGGGAAACAACCTGTTGTATCTCACGTTCAGCGTGCTTCTCTCGGCGCTCATTTTCTCAGGGCTGCTATCCGTCGCAAATCTTCAGCATCTCGATGTCTCGATCGAAAGCATGGAGGACATCTATGCCGGCCAGCCAGGAAGGGTCGTTCTGCAGGTGCGTAACGCCGGTTCGTTTCCACTCTTCTTTGCCCACATCAGCCTCAAGGCAGGTCGTGGTGTGATCTTACTGGATGTCCCCTTTGTGAACGCTCATGCGACTGGTCAGTTCTCTGTGGTCCTCACGCTTCCTGCGCGGGGACGTACTAGGGGCATCAGGGCAGAGATCTCTTCGACGTTTCCATTTGGAATCGTGGAGATGCGGCGAGATGTCGAGGTGAAGGGAGAAGTCATCGTTTATCCAGCAGTCCGCCCAGTCACCCTGCGACAACAGGAAGATGAGGGCGAGCATCGCCTGGAAAGAGCCAGGGCTGGTGGTGATGGCGACTACTTCTCGTTGCGGAGATATGAGGAGGGAGAAGACTCGCGCCACATCGACTGGAAGGTGTCGGCTCGGCGGGGTGACCCCTATGTCATAGAACAGGAAGCGAGGTATCAGCAGGAAACAGTGTTCTATATCGATACGGCACGGGATGCGTGGCCTGACGCGCCGGCGTTCGAGATCGGCGTTTCAAAGGTTGCGAGCGCGTTGACGACCGCATTTGAGCGAGGAGAAGCCATAGCCCTCGCCCTTCCAGGAGTGTTTCTGGATGGGCGTGAGCACAGAGTCTGGCAGGAGGCTATGGAACTGTTGGCACTTGCTGAGCTGGTCGATGACCCGCCGCACCCCGGACCGGTTCACTGCTCAACCCACGAGGACATCAGCTTTGTGGACGAGGCCCTATGAAGTCGTCTATGGACATTCGACGGGTATTGGCACTCGTGCTCGGTCTCGTGGCATGTGGGTTCCTGGCAATCGTCGAGACGTGGTATCTTCTCTATACTTTCATGTTCGTTCTTGCCCTGCTGTTGGCAGGGCATCTCCATAAACGCTGGGAACGGCGCTTGCTTGAAGCATTGCCTTTGGCATGGTTTCTTGTCCTTGTCGTTCTGGGGGCTCCCTTGTTTGCTCTTCTGGCACAGACGATGCTGGTGGCAATGGCATGCCGATTTGTCCTGACCGAGAACGCGCGCGATTACCAGGGGCTGGTGCTCATCGGTGTCTTCATAACCGTGCTGTCGGCAGCCGGCTCCATTTCGGTGACATTTGGACTTCTGCTGCTAGCGCAGTTTCTCGCTGCGACCATGCTGCTGATCATGGCGCAGTTTGACGGCGACGTTCCCCTCATTGCCAGGGGATTCTACGGAACGATGGTAGCATGCTCACTGGTGTCTTTCATTTTTGCTTTTGGTGTGTTTTTTGCGCTTCCCAGATGGACACTTGGATATATCAAGGGAAACCCTGCCCTTGTCACACAGACCACCGGATTCTCCAAGGATGTGACAATCTCGCCGGGGCAGGTGCAGCAAGATGCCACTGTCGTCATGCGCATCGAACCCCGGGAGGGTGAACCACCACTTCGTTTGCCGGCCTACATTTCAGGTATGCGGTATACTACGTTCAGTGGCAGTCAATGGCTGGCTGCGGCCGGCCGACCGCAGCCTCTGTATGCGTCCTCCGGGATCGATACGTTTGTGACCAGCGACGAGCAGGCGAGCGCCTGGACAACGGTGTACCTTGAGCCTACAGGGACGGACGTCATCTTCGGCCTCGACCATATCACAGAGGTAACAGGGCAGTTTCAGTTCCTGCGTCGAGATGCGGAGGGCAGCCTTTTCACTGATGCACCGTACTACAAGACGATTCGCTATGACGTTGCCTCGCTAGCAAACGATACAATTCCCGTTGACGATGCTGTCGTTCATCAGCCGAAATTGCCGGACCGGTACCTTCAGGTGCCAGATCTTTCGCCGGATTTTCGGGCAATAGCCGCGCGTGTTGTCCGGGGTGCAACCATATCTCAGAAGGCGCAGGCGACCCGTGATTTTCTGCTGGCCAACTACACGTATTCGCTGGACCCGACAGCAACGTCGATCGAGGACTTTGTCGTCAACCATCGCACAGGATACTGCGAGCACTTTGCAACGTCTATGGTACTTCTGCTACGCTCTCAGGGTGTCTATGCACGTCTCGTCTCCGGATTCGTGGGCACAGAGTGGAACAACGCCTCGGGGTATCTGATCGTGCGGGCAAGCGACGCTCACACATGGGTCGAGGTTCTGGATCGAGACAACTGGGTACGATACGATCCGACGCCTGGCTCATTCCAACAGGTGTCCATGATAACCAACGTGCTCGACAATATCCGCATGGCGTGGTACCGGAACGTCATCACCTATAATCTGGCAAGTCAACTTCAGGCAGTGACGACCGCCAGCCGTTTTATGACAGCAAGCAGCCGTGCGATGGCAGATCTGTTTGCTTCCTTCCGCATTGCAGCACGGCGTTTGCTGCGCGATTGGCGCGTCCTTGCCGGGCTTGCTGGAGCTATAGCTGTTGGATTTTTGCTCCTGCACCATCGCTCAGTAGTCAGGCGCAACCCATTGATTTTGGCGCTGGAGGGCATTGCGGGAGAGCCTCGACGGCCTGGAGAAACACTGCTGGAACTCATTCGCCGAGTTGCACCTTCTTCAGACTTGGAGGCTGTCTTATGGCGTGTCTATGAGTTCCTGTTTTCCGAGAACCAAACGGCGGAGGAAGAAGAAGCCCTCCTCCGCCTGCTTCATGATGTGCCTCACACGCGTTCAGGCACCCGGCATCCATTGTGAATCCCCTGAGGCCAGGCACCTTGGTATTCACATTTGCAGTGGCAGCCCGATCGAGCCTTCCGCAGCTTCCATGATCATTTCGGTCATGGTGGGGTGCGGGTGGATTGCTTCAAGGAGTTTCTCTGAGGTAAAGCCAAACTGGACAGCAATGACCGATTCCATGACAAGATCGGTGGCCTCGACACAGTAGAGGGCGACCCCCAGGATTTCGTGCGTCTTGGCATGAGCAATCACTTTGGCGAAGCCGACACTCTCTTCCATCGTGCGAGCCTTACCACTGGCGCTGACGGGGAATGTCCCTGCCTTGTAGGGGATTCCTTCTGCCTTGAGTTCATATTCTCTCTTGCCGACGACACTGATCTCCGGATTAGTGAAGACAACTGAAGGGACGGCTGTGTAGACCATGTGAGCATCATGCCCAGCGATATTCTCGGCAGCGATGACTCCCTCGTGTTCAGCGACGTGAGCCAGCATAAAGGTTCCCTTAACGTCACCAACGGCGTAGATGCCAGGAACGTTCGTGCGCATATGGTCATCGACAATAATGCCCTTCTTGGACATGGCAATACCAGCAGCTTCGAAGTCCGGGCCAACGTTCGACTTGCGCCCAATGGACAGCAGAACATGATCACCATGAATCTCCTGGACCGTGCCGTTGACCTCAAGACTCAGTAAGTAGCCGCCGTCCGCAGGTGTAACCGACTGCGTCTTTGCTCCGGTGATGATCGTGACACCGCGTTTCTTGAGGGTAGCGGTGAGAGCCAGCGCTATGTCCTCATCCTCGATGGGCAGGATATGCGGCATGAGCTCGACGATGATGACGTTTGTTCCGATGGCGTTGAAGAACGTAGCCATCTCGACACCGATGACTCCGCCGCCGATAATGACAAGATTTTTCGGCTGTTCGGTGTTGCGAAAGACATCGTCACTGGTCCAAATGCCAGGATCGATAAAGGGAGGAAACTTGATGGGGGAACTTCCGGTCGCGATAATGACATTCTTTGCCTCGACAACTTCACCTGTCGTGTCCAAAGACACGTGAGTCGGGTCCCTGAGTGTGGCTCTGCTGGGATAGACCTGGATCTTGTTCTTCTTCATAAGAAACTCGATTCCCTTGCGCAGCCGGACGACGACCTGATCTTTGCGCACCATGACGGCCGGGAAGTCAACACCAATATTGTCTGCACTCAGTCCGAACTTGCGTGCTTCCTGGATCTGGGTGTACAACTTACTGCTGGCGAGCATCGTCTTGGTCGGGATGCAACCCAAGTTTGTGCAGACTCCGCCCATATCGGCCTGTTCAGCCAGGGCCACGGAAAGACCCAGTTGAGCAGCTTTGATAGCGGCAACATACCCGCCAGGGCCACCACCGATAATGAACACGTCTACCATTTCAACCTCCTGATGTAATATATTTCCAAACAGTTCACTATATCACTCGTTCGACACGAGGTCACAGATGATTGTGCAACACCAACCTGGGCAGCGCAACGTGATGGATGCACTTCCACAACTACAGCCAGCGATTCGTGGTCAATTCCGTCGAGATGCTGGTTGGTTCCCCGTGTCCCGGGAAGATCCGGGTGACTGGCGGCAGAACCATCAACGTCTTGCGAATCCCATCCAGGAGCTCTTCGAAAGCATCTCGAGTAGCAGCGCGTCCAACACCACCTGCAAAAAGCGTGTCGCCAACGAATGTGTGGTCCTGTGCTATGAGGACAGTACTTGCGGGGGAATGTCCCACGATCGTCGCAACGCGATAGGTAATGAGCCCCAGGGAAATCTCCTGCCCCGCCGCCAGGGGAGACGCTTCAGCGTGCATGACATACGTCGACCCCAGCTGCACGGCGTAACTGGTTGCTGGATCGCGCGCCAGTTCAGCTTCCTTCGGGTCCATGAGGAGTGTCGCATATGGAAATCGTTTCATGATGGTATCGACCCCCGAGATATGATCGATGTGCCCATGTGTGCAAATAACCCACCGAAGGCGAGCATTGGCGCTCTCGATAACAGTGGCCACCTCTTCCAGCTCGCGGTTCTGAGTCATACCAGGGTCAATGAGCATCAGCTCTGTTCCAGATCGCACGACGTAGCAATTGGTCGACAAGCGACCGACGGGTATACGGGTAACACTGACGTTCGCTAACAGTTCTTCAAACTTTTCCATTTCTGCCTCCATACCATGTGATAGCAGTATAGTCAGACTGAACCACAGTCGAGCCCGTGTCGACGGATGTTCTGAAGAATGAGGTCCTGTTGACAGGGCACCCATCACATGTTAGAGGGAACCAGTGGCGTTCCTGAGTGAGAACTTGAGATTCCTCCATGCAATTCGCGCGGACCATCTATACTGTAAAGGAAACGCCGGGGGTTTGCCCGGACTCGAAGGAAATCTTTGGTCGTTGGAGGACCAGACATGGTGGATAAGAACAGCACGCCAATTGGCAACAGTGCCGAGGAACGCAACGACCGCAGGCAACGCGAGCGTCTTGCCGAACTGACGCGCTTATTCAAGAAAGATCCGGCGGCCTTCGTTCAGAAGGTCGAGCAGGCGTGCCCTCCAGGTACGAAGCCTGCAACCGGACTGCTGGATGCCGCGGTGGTCCTTGCGGAGCAAGATGAGTTCAAACCTGCGCTGGCTCTGCTGGACAGGGCAGCAGAGTTGTACGAACTGGAACACGACAATGCAGGGCTGGCTCACGTGTATGTCAATATGGGCCCTCTCTATGGCATGCTGGACCAGCTGGAGAAGGGCATCGAGTTTTCGCTGAAAGCCGAAGGTTTGGCGAAGTCTCTGCCTGCTGACCATGAATTCACGTTGCACTATGCAAGCGATCTCGGTGGAATGTACACAGAAATGGAAGCGTGGGACAAGGCAATGCACTATTTTCAGATTGCATGTGAGACCGCGAACAGGATGGGCAACAGTGAGGTCGAGGGTGACGCCCTTCTGATCATGAGCCAGGTTGCCATAGCGCAGGGTGATGCAGCCAAGGCGCGTGAGCTAGCTGAAAAGGGCGAAATCATTGGAAAAAGGTTGAAGGACACGCTTTTCCAGGCGCGGGCTCTGCAGACGATGGGTGATGCCAGCGCACTCGACGGAGAGTACCAACAGGCTATTGCCTTGTTTCAGCAGGCACTTGACCTTGAAGCGGACCAACCCAGTATTGAGCTGCGACAACAGTTGTTCTGGGAAATGAGCGAGTCCTACGAAGAAATTGGCAAGTCGGAACTGGCAGAGGACTACCGCAGCCGGGCAGCCGACCTCGGTGAAACAGACGAAGAGACGGATGAGTGACCTGAGTGATTCCACGACTCGTGCATGACATGTGCACCGTTTCGGTATAGACGGACAGTAAACAAGGAGGAATGTATGAACTATGAACGGGAACTGGTAGAAACGGCAAAAGCGCTGGTAGCTCCGAACAAGGGCATCCTGGCCGCAGATGAGAGTGTAGGTACGATCGGAAAAAGGTTTGCAAAGCTCGGGGTCCCTTCGACTGTCGAGACGCACCGTGCCTACCGTGACATGTTGTTTACAACGTCGGGTATTGAGGCATTCATTTCCGGCGTCATCCTGTACGATGAGACGATTCGCCAGGAATCACTCGGTGGAACACCGTTTCCACGCCTTCTGGCCGACAAAGGCATCATCCCCGGCATTAAGGTGGACACCGGAGCGATAGACCTGCCCCTTCACCCAGGTGAGAAAATCACACAAGGGTTGGATGGACTGCGCGAGCGACTAGCCGAATATCGAGGCATGGGGGCCAGGTTTACGAAGTGGCGTGCTGTTATTACGATCGGCGCCGGCATCCCGAGCACAGCATGCATCAGTACCAATGCTCATGCACTTGCCCGTTATGCCGCTTTTGCTCAGGAAGCCGGGCTTGTTCCGATCGTCGAACCCGAGGTCCTCATGGATGGCGATCATGATCAGGAACGGTGCGAGGCTGTCACGTCGACGGTTCTGAGATCAGTCTTTCAAGAGCTTTCCGGTCAAGGAGTGTTGCTGGAAGGGATGCTACTGAAACCGAGCATGGTTATTTCAGGCAAGCAATGTGCACGTCAGGCTGGTGTTCAGGAGGTTGCCGAAGCAACAGTACGCACGCTTCGCCGGACCGTCCCGGCTGCCGTTCCAGGTATTGTATTTCTCTCGGGCGGGCAGTCCTCCGAGCTGGCAACTGCACATCTGAATGCGATGAACAAGCTGGGGCCGCATCCGTGGGAGTTGAGCTACTCGTATGGACGGGCACTGCAGGAGCCGGCACTGAGCATTTGGCATGGCGAGGAGGCAAATGTCGTGGCAGCTCAGGCAGCGTTCTATCATCGAAGCAAGTGTAACAGCGCTGCTCGAACTGGCTCATATACACCCGAAATGGAGCATCAGCAGTCGTAATAAGTGACACTTAGAAAGCCGTTTCCGGGCAGTGAAGAGGTCCCGCTGCCCGGAAACGGCTGAAGAGGATTGGCGGGGGAGGTTAGCCGCCCAGGTACGCTTTCTTGATATCCGCGTTGTCGCGCAGTTCAGTGGCAGTCCCGGCGAGTACTAGCGATCCAGTCTCGAGAACATATCCCCGGTGAGCGATGGACAACGCTTTGAAGGCATTCTGTTCGACAAGCAGTACGGTCTTGCCCAGTCGGTTGATCTCGACGATGATGCCAAAAATCTCTTCGACCAGCACCGGTGAAAGTCCCATCGATGGCTCGTCCAAAAGTATGAACGGGTTGTTCTGCATAAGGCCGCGCCCGACGGCGAGCATCTGCTGCTCACCACCGGACAGTGTTCCGGCCACCTGGCGTCTCCGTTCCTTGAGGCGGGGAAAGAGGGAGAAGACCTTGTCCTGGTTGGGTCCGGCCGTTCGCTTGTCTCTTACGGACGACAAAGCCACGTCGAGGTTTTCCTGTACCGTCAAGTTGCCAAAAATCCCGCGGCCTTCCGGTACGTGCGAGATGCCCATGCGGGCGATGAGATGCGGAGGGATGTGCGTAATATCTGTGCCCTCGTACAGGATATTGCCCGATTTCGCGCGGACGATGCCGGAGATTGCCCGCAGGGTCGTGGACTTGCCTGCGCCGTTGGCGCCGATGATCGTGACGATCTCACCCTTGTCCACGGTGAAAGAGACATTATTGAGAGCGCGAATGGAGCCGTAATACACGTCAATGTTTCGGACTTCGAGCAGCATGTCAGGCCCCCTTTCCAAGGTACGCTTCGCAGACCCGGGGGTCATTGCGGACATGCTCGGGCAAACCTTCGCAGATGGTCTCGCCGAAGTCCATGACCTTGATGCGTTCACAGACACCCATGACGACCCTCATCTGGTGCTCAACGAGCAGGATCGTCAAGTCAAATTTGTCACGCAGCCAGCGAATCGTTTCCATCAACTCATCTGCCTCAGCCGGGTTCATGCCAGCCGCGGGCTCATCGAGAATGAGCAGCTTCGGTTTTGTGGCCAAGGCGCGGGCGATCTCGAGCCGGCGCTGGGCTCCGTACGGGAGCGAGCCCGAGATGTCATCGGCATGTTGCTCCAAATGGAAAAGGCGCAGGAGGTCAATAGCGTAATCGTCGAGGAATTGTTCACCCTGCCAGTACTTGTGTGTGTGCAGAAATGCATCAGCGTCGCCATATGGAATGCGAGAGTGATAGGCGATCTTGATGTTATCGATAACGCTGGACTTGCTGAAGAGACGGATGGTCTGAAACGTGCGGGCGATCCCTGCCTGAGTGATCTGATGGGTTTTCTTACCTACAATGTTCTGTCCGTCGAAGACGATGGTTCCCTTGGTTGGGACATATATGCCGGTTAGCACGTTGAATACAGTAGTTTTCCCGGCACCGTTCGGTCCAATGAGGCCAACGATCTCGCCATGCTCCAGTTCGATGTTGAAGTCGGAGATAGCGCGCAGGCCGCCGAAGAACTGTGTGAGATGTGAAATGGTAAGGAGAGCCATTATGTATTTGCCTCCTTCCTCTTGCGCTGGGGAATGAGGATGAAGCTGAATTCCTTGAGACCCATGATGCCTTCTGTGCGGAAGATCATCGTCAGGATAAGGATCAACGGATAGATGACCATACGCCAATCCTTCAAGCCGCGCATCAGTTCAGGCAGGAGGGTGAAGATGGCTGGGCCGATGATGGCGCCGCTGATTGATTCGGAGCCACCAACGTACAAATAAATGAGATACTCGAGTGACTTCACGAAGCTAAAGTTGTCCGGATGAATGTACTGCAGCAGGTGGGCAAAGACGCCGCCAGAAACGCCGGCGAAGAAGGCAGAAAAGGCGAACACAAATACTTTCTGCCGTGTTGTATTGATACCCATGGCTTCCGCTGCGATCTCCGAATCCCGAATAGCTTTCATAGAGCGTCCGTGTGATGAGAACACGTAGTTGCGCATGAGCACGACACTGACGATTGTAAAGACAAAAATGACTTCGAGATTTGTGAACTTGGGGATACCGCCCAGACCGCGGGGTCCGTTAAGCACCTCAGTAACACGGATGACTGTTCGGATGAGTTCGTTGGCACACAAGGTAACGATCGCCAGGTAATCACCCTTGAGACGCAGCGAAGGTGCACCGACCAGATAGCCTGCGCCTGCAGCCATTAGGCCTCCTACGAGAATCGCAAGAATGAAAACCGGGTAGCCCACCCAAGGATTGGCCACACTCACATGAAGCCACACTGTCGTGATCATAGCGGAGGTATACGCGCCCACAGCCATGAAACCGGCATGTCCAATGGAGAATTGGCCAGTGAAGCCATTCACCATGCCCAGGCTGACTGTCATGACGATATTAATACCAATGAGCGCGATGAGCTGGAGATAGTAGCCGTTGATCAAGGGTTTGCCCTCTGCGAGGGGCAGGATGCTGAAAGTCTTGATAATGACGTAGACCAGCACAAAAGCTGCAACGGTAGCCACAGTGCGATGCGTACGAATGAACGTCATCTCAGACCTTCTCTGGCATGAATTTGCCCAGCAGTCCGCTTGGTCGAACGAGAAGGATGCCAATAAGAATCGCGAATGCAATACCGTACCCCAGGTTCGAGTTCACCGATGTCGCAAATGCCTCCGAGATGCCCATGATGTACGCACCGAGCACCGCTCCAGGGATGTTACCAATGCCACCTAGTACAGCTGCGATGAATGCTTTGATCCCCGGCCATGTGCCAAGGAACGGGGAAGCCAGCATCCCATACGTAGTCCCGTACAGGATGCCGCCGGCCCCTGCCAGCGCTGGGCCGACAATGAAGGCCGTGCTGATAACGACGTCAATGTTGATGCCCATGAGACTGGCGGTCGCCTTGTCGAACGAGACAGCGCGCATCTGCTTGCCGATAAGAGTCTTGTTGACGAACCAGAACAGCAGGACCATCAGGATGACCGATACGCTGACGTCAAGCAGCAGCACGTTGGATACGTTCAGCCCCAGGTTGCCGGGAATGGGAATGTTCCTGGCCACAATCAGGTCGGGAAACTTAAGGAATGCCGGACTGAAGACACGAGGCATGGAGCAGAAGTTTTCAAGGAACATCGAAACACCGAGTGCAGTAATCAACGCCGAGAGCCGCGACTTGTAACGCAACGGACGGTAGGCGAGTTTTTCCATGACGAAACCCAACAAGCCACAGACAAGCATGGCTGCAATGATCGTCGGGAGGAAAGCGCTACCAAAGATCTTCGTCATGACGGGCCCAAGAAAGAAGCCCATATAGGCGCCAACCATGAAAATGTCCGCATGGGCGAAGTTGATGAGCCTCAGGATGCCGTACACCATGGTGTAGCCAAGAGCGATCAACGCATAAATACTGCCTATCTGAATGCCATTGATAAGTTGCTGCAGAAACTCACCCATTTTCTCCTCCAACAGGACGCAGCGGGAAGTACCGATTCCCACTGCGTCAGAATGTCTGATGCGTTACGGATTGACGGTTGTTATGTATAACTGTTGGCCATTCTTGATCTGCAGGATGACTGCCGCTTTGATGGGATCACGGTTTTCATCAAACTTGTAGGCACCGGAGACGCCGACGTAACTGGTGTTTTTCAGGGCATCCCTGATGTCGGAACCCTTGATGGAGCCGGACGTCTTCAATGCATCAAGGAGAAGTCCTGCAGAATCATAGGAAAGCGCAGCGAACCCGTCAGGTGCTTGCCCGTACTTGGCTGTGTATGCTTTGACGAATTTCTGGACCGTGGGGCTTGGATCATCCTTGGAGAAGTGGTTGGAGAAGACGCCACCTTCGACAGCCGCGCCACCGATCTTGACGAAGTCGGGTGAATCCCAGCCATCGCCGCC
>JAJFTL010000006.1 GCA_021373025.1 bacterium | reverse complement strand
GCAGCCACCAGGTTCCAGTTAGCATGCAGCTTGCGGCTGAACACCGACTCACGCAGGCTGCGGGCGTTGAAGGCTTGGAAGAGTTCCGCCAGGACCATGACCGTGAAGGCCATCGTGCGGGCCTTCACCAGCGATTCGTGTTCGATGTGCAGCACGATCACGAATGCAGCCAGCGAACACGCAGCGATGGAGACGGCTTGCACGACCAGCATGGTCGTGCGTCGTGGCCCCAGGAGCGGTGCGTCTGGCTTGCGGGGTGGTCGTTCCATGAGACCGTCCGTGGGCGGGTCGACGCCAAGGGCAAGCGCCGGCAGGCCGTCTGTCGCGAGGTTCATCCAGAGGATCTGCACTGCGATGAGGGGCGCCGGCTGTCCGATGACAGAAGCGAGGAACATGACAAGGATCTCGCCGAGGTTGCATGACAACAGGTAGTGAACGAACTTGAGGATGTTGTCGTAGATGGATCGGCCCTCCTCAACCGCGGCCACGATGGAGGCAAAGTTGTCGTCGGTGATGACCATGTCGGCGACTTCCTTGGTGACGTCGGTGCCGGTGATGCCCATGGCGATCCCGATGTCCGCTTCCTTGATCGCGGGGGCGTCGTTGACGCCGTCACCAGTCATCGACACGATCTCACCACGCTGGCGCCAGGTGCGGACGATGCGCAGCTTGTGCTCGGGCGCTACGCGGGCATATACAGCGATCTTCGTTATCTCGTCTTCAAACTGCTTGTCGCTCAGCGCGTCCAGGTCTGGCCCTGACAAGGCAAGGGAACCTTCATCGTAGAACCCGAGGTCTTGCGCGATGGCGACAGCAGTCGCCTTGTGGTCACCGGTGATCATGACCGTCCGGATGCCCGCGCCTGCACACTCACGTATGGCTCTGCGGACTTCATCACGGGGAGGGTCCATCATGGCGATGAGACCCAGGAATGTCATGTCGCGTTCGACGACCTCCGGTGTCAGGGCTGTGTCACTGTCTGGCAACTCGCGCATGGCGACCGCCAGCACGCGGAGTGCCTCTCCGGCCAGCCGTTCGTTGGCTCGCAGCATGGTGTCCATCAGGCTCGTGTCCATGGGGACGACGACTCCGTTCACCAGACCGGTGGAACAGAACTGGAGCACAACGTCTGGTGCGCCTTTGGTGTAGACGACCAGGCGTTCGGTCGTGAGCCGGCGCACCATCGACATGCACTTGCGGCGCGCATCAAAAGGCAGCTCCGCAACGAGCGGGTGATCGTCGCGCACGGCGGACAGATTTACGCCTGCCTTCCGGGCGGCAACCAGCAGGGCGCCCTCGGTCGGATCACCAACGATAGACCATGTATCGTGCTCATCCTGGCTCAGCTCAGCGCCGTTGCACAGCACGCTTGCGTTCAGAGCAGCCACGAGGTCGCTTTGCGTGAGTGGGTTGACTTTCTGTCCATTGAGCAGGATCGAGCCGGTGGGCTTGTAGCCTGTGCCCGTGACTGCGTACGTTGCATGTGGTGTCACCACAGCACGGACGGTCATCTCGTTGCGCGTGAGCGTCCCGGTTTTGTCCGTGCAGATGACGGTCGTTGCGCCCAGGGTTTCGACCGAGTGCAGCTTCCGGACCAGAGCGTGCCGTGTCGCCATGCGCCGGACACCCATGGCGAGTGCGATGGTGACGACAGCAGGTAGTCCTTCGGGGACGGCGGCGACAGCAAGCGACACGGCAATCAATAGGGTATTCATGAACGAGGCGCCGCGCAGCATTTCGACGGCGAAGACGACGGCGACCAGCCCAAGCGACGCCATGACCAGCTGCCTGCCCAGGGTGTCCAGCTTGCGCTGCAGAGGGGTGCTCTCCGCGGGAATCTGCTGAATCATGCCCGCGATGTGTCCCAACTCGGTCTGCATACCGGTGGCGGTGATGACGGCCTGTCCTTTGCCTTCCACGATCGATGTGCCCATGAAGAGCATGTTGACACGGTCGGCGATGGCCACGGACGGGTCAGTCAGTGTGTCGGCGTTCTTGCGGATGGCAGCTGCCTCACCGGTCAGGGACGCTTCCTCCGATGCGAAGTTGGGTGTCGCCGACAGGATGCGTGCATCGGCAGGGATACGGTCTCCTGCTTCGACGATGATCACGTCGCCTACAACGAGGTCGTGGGTGTCGAGGCTCACCATGTGCCCACCCCGCAGGACCTTGCACACAGGACTGCTCATGCGACGGAGCGCAGCCAGAGAACGTTCGGCGCGCGACTCCTGGACAAACCCCAGGATGGCGTTGATAACGATGATGGCGAGGATCGCGATAGTGTCGATGAGTTCGCTCATGATGCCCGACAGCACTGCCGCAGCCATCAGCACCCAGATGACGACACTTTGGAACTGCTCGAAGAAGAGGCGCCACGGACTCTTGCCCTTCGCTTCGGTCAGCTGGTTGGGACCCTGTTCCTCCAGACGACGTTGCGCCTCTGCAGGAGTAAGTCCTGCATGGGGATCGGTGGCCAGCATATCACAGAGATCATGCGGAGACTGGGTCCAAGGCGTCACGAGAGAGTTCTTGGGAACTATCGTATCTGCCAGTTGTTCGGTCGGATTATTCATAGAGCCTCCTACTGCAGGTGGGGGCACCAAGAAGACAGCAAACCCCCATGAACCAAATCATGGTGGTCTGGCACTTGTCCCATCTACTGGCCTGCCGGGAGACACACGCCTCCGTCCTGACGGCAGCCTTTCCTGCGTAGAACGCAGGCAGCTACTCCCCAACCATGCGCTATTATACCGGAGGTTGGCTGACTGTCAATGTGGAAACGGTCGAGACCAAGACATGCAAATGCCCCGGTCCAGATGAGGACCGGGGCACCGTATCAACAACGCAGAGACGGGTGGGTTTTAGCCCACGTGGATGGTTTTTGCCTGTGTGTCCTGAACCTTCTTGGGTACAGTGAGCTCAAGCACGCCATTCTCCATGTGGGCAGCCGTCTTCTCGATGTCGACGGGCTCCTCAAAGTGGAATTCGCGCTCGTAGGTCCCAGTCATGCGCTCGCGGTACACTGTCTTGAGCGTGTCATCCTCGTTCTTCTCGGCTTCTGTGGTACGTACCTTCAGCCCGTTGTCCTCAGCGGTAATGGTGACGCGCTCTTTAGCCACGCCAGGCATGTTCATGAGGATGACGTACTTGTTGTCATCTTCCTTGATGTCGGTGGCAGGCAGGCGTCCTGAACGGCCGGCTGCGCGCATCATGGCGTTCATCCGGAAGGGATACATGTTTACCCAGGTGTTCTCTGAGTCGCACTTGTGCATTCTAGTATTC
>JAJFTL010000064.1 GCA_021373025.1 bacterium | reverse complement strand
CCGTTGTATTGTGGGGGGTTGTGGCTGCCCGTGATCATGATGCCGCCGTCCACGGGCAGGGCGAACAGCGCATGGTACAGCGTAGGCGTCGGTACGACGCCGATGTCCATGACATTTCCTCCCTGGCTCGTAATACCGTCGATCAGAGCTGCCGCCAGGTCCTCGCTGCTGGGGCGCACGTCGCGCCCGACCGCGAATGTCAGCGAGCTCGTGCCCGTCTGCTGTCTCACCATGTGCACAAACGCCTGGCCGATACTGCGGGCCGCCTCAGGTGTCAGCTCCTTACCGACCTCACCCCTGATATCGTACATGCGAAACATCGACCGATCCAACGTCATACAGCACCTCCTGTGCCTTGCTACGTGCAACGCCTGCGACAGGCGCACCAGAGCATCTCGTCGCCAGCCGTCAACCGTTCCAGGACTCCCGGTTTTCTCATTCCATCATAGGCGCGCCCACAAACGTGTCAAACGCGAGAGGCATCTTCGCACTGTCGGGTGTACGAAACGGCCCGATTTCCTGTATCATAGGTGCATGGAGAAGCGTGCTCAGGAGCCGACGGACGAGCAGCTCGTTCGACTGGCGCTTACAGACAGAGACGCCTTTGGGGCGCTGGTCGAGCGATATGAGCGACCCTTGACGTTATACGCAGCCCGCCTTGTCGGGCGGCAGGAAGCCGAGGATGTCGTCCAGCAGGCGTTCCTGCAGGTGTACCGCAACCTCGCCGGATTTGACCCGCACCTGACCTTCAGCGCGTGGGTGTACCGCATTGTTCACAATACGGCGGTCAACATGTCGCGCAAGCGGCATGGAACTGTGCCGACGGAACTGGAGCTGGACGGCGAGACTGTCGAACTTCTGACGGGCAACACCGACGTTCCGGCCGAAGCGCTGCAGGAGGAACTCAAAGGGTCGGTCAGCCGCGCGCTCAGCCAGCTGGACCAGCGCAGCAGGGATGTCCTCCTGCTGTCGGTGGTCGAAGGCAAGAGCTACAGCGAGATAGCGGATATTCTCATGGTCGCGGTCAACTCCGTGGGACCCACCGTGAGCCGGGCCAAGAGCAAGCTGCGCAAGCAGCTGGAGACGCCTTCAAGAGAGGCGCCTGTTGCAGAACCGCACACATTGTGAATTTCTTTAGTACCTGGTACAAGGGGCTTCACAATTAAGAGAGGATGGCAATGGACGAGAACCTGAAAGACAAAATCCTTGGACAGATCGAGGAGCAGCATCTAGAGCCCACCCCCGGGTGGTGGTTCCGCCTCGTGAGGGCACTGAAGCACTCGGCGGTGGCGATTCTCTTTGCCCTGACCGCACTGGGACTCGCAGGCAGTGTGTACATTCTCGTCGAGAGTGGCACGCTGTACGACCTCCGGCTGGGTCCGAGGTGGCGGCGTCCCGGCTTGTTCGACTTTCCGTGGCAGCTCCTCGTCCTGGTCGTTCTCCTTGGCGTCCTGTCGTTTATCGTCCTGCGCCGTACCGCCCGTCTGTACCGTGTTGCCCGATGGTGGCTGGTGCTGGCACTCATCGTTGCCGTTGTAGCAGGGGCTGGTGGAGCGTACGCCACAAATCTCACGCGGCTGACCTTCCATACCGGCCCAGGCCGCGAGCTGTTCCGGCATGGAGGGAATCCCTTTGGCGGCATGCATGATAGGGCCGTGATCGGCATCGTCGTGTCCCGAACAGCCAGGCAGTGGGTCGTCGATAGTCTGACCGGGGAGCGCTGGCTGGTCATCATCACAGAGGAGACCTACTTCCCAGCTGGTTCGGACATCCCGGTTGGAACGATCGTCCGCGTTGTGGGGCGCCGTGGCAAGTCGACGATCACTGCCCTGGGCATCCGCCCGGTGACGGGCATGGATGACCTGATGGGACAAGGCGGAATGATGGGACAGGGTGGCATGATGGGTCCCGGGATCAACATTCCCGGAGCGCCGTAGCGACTCTGCAGACCCATCGCCTCACGGGCTGTCCCCGACGCATTCAGAGATACCCACAATAAACAGTTGCGTTTGCGTCAAACCTGCTCATGCTATAAGAGATAGCATCGCATGGGAGGTGACGCATGTCACTTGGCATAAATGTAACTATTCCCGAAGGAATCGTGCTGGCAGCAGACAGCCGTCAGACGTACCGCAACCAAAAGGGGATGGCCCGCATCGGGTCAGATTCGGCCTCAAAGGTCTTCCGCATCGGCTCGCGCATGGGTCTCGTCATTGCAGGCCTTGCCTTTCTGCCGCAGCAGGGTGTGATGAAAAATGTCAGCGGATTCATCGAAGACTTCCGCCAGACGATCCCCGTTGACAAGCTGTCGGTAGGCGAGGTTGCGAAGGAACTCGCCCAATACTTCGATGCCCGCGTCCCCTACCGTGACCAGCTGAAGAGCATCCCTGCGGGCATCAAGGCCGATTTGGCTCGCCAGGGCATGGAACTCCTCGACGTCAAGGAAGAGCCGACCCGCGTCGTGTTCCACTTCAAGAACCAGCAGGGTCAGGTCCAGGAAGCAGTCGCTGCTCCCGATGGGCTGCAGTTCATTCTGGCAGGATACAACAAGGACAAGACCAGCGAAGTCTACATGATCTATATTCCCGGCGCCATCGACCAGGCACGCGACAGCCGGAAGCAAGGCAAGGAATTCGGTGCAGGCTGGATCGGGCAGACGGACGTCGTTACGCGTATCGTCCTCGGATTCGACCCGCGCCTTCAGGGCATCCCGCTCGTCCGCGAGGCAGCAGCCAAGATCGGCGAGCCTGCTGTGCAGCAGCAGCTGCGTGGCGTGGAATACAGCATCCAGTGGGGCACGATGACCCTGCAGGACGCCGTCGACTTCTGCCAACTGGCCATCGAGACCACCACTGCCATCCAGCGCTTCAGCGATGGCGTGCTCATGGACCCAGGCGACATGACTGGTGTGGGCGGACCCATCGACATCGCAGTCATCACGTTCGACAAGGGGTTCACATGGCTCAACCGCAAGCACCTGCGGACCAAGGCGGGCGAAGTCGACCTCGAAGCTCTGCCACCCCTGGAGAAGTAGCCATGCGACGCCACTCAGCACGCTTCGATTATGACGCCTTGTACCGTGACCTGATTGCCCAGTGTGACGATGAGCCGGCCCAGGAGGTGATAGCGGGGCAGGTCTGGTCCCTGGTCCAGACAGAGCATGCCACAGGGCTCTCCCTCTCCCAGCTGTCACCCTCGACGCAGGGGGATGGCACGTTCTTTCATCTGAGGGGAAAGCCCGTCGTCGAACTGGCCGAACTGTCGCTCTCGTGGAACAACCGGGAAGCGGCGATTGGGGCCGCCGCCATCTGTGCCGCATGCAACATCACTGAGCGTTTTGCGGGCGCGGAGGAAGTCAACGGGCAAGACCTCCTGCTCAAGAAGGCAGTTGGCAAGACGGTCGGCGTCATCGGACACTTTCCATTTACCGAGCAGCTGCGTGCTGCGGCGGCAACCTTGACAGTCTTCGACCAGCAGCCGCGCGACGGGGATCTTCCTCAACAGGCAGAGGAGTATCTGCTGCCGCGCATGGACGTCGTTGCCATCACAGGATCGGCGCTGGCCAACAAGAGCCTGCCGCGGCTCCTCGAACTCGCAAGAGGTGCCTGGGTCATGCTGATTGGGCCCTCCACGCCTCTCTCGGCACTCTTGTTCGACTACGGCGTCGACGCACTTTCCGGCTCAGTTGCCCGTGACCCAGAGGAACTGGCCGAGATCGTCCGCGAAGGTGGAGGCGTGCAGGAATTCAAGCATGCTGTCCACTTCATCACCATGCAGAAACCCTGACAACCCACAATTGTGAATCCTCTTGTACCTGGTACAAGAGGATTCACAATTCAAGAAATGGAGCAGCTTACGTGGCATGAATAGGAAACTATGGTACCTGGTCGCTGGATACGGGCTGACAATCGCGTTTGGCATTGCGCTGCAGTTTCTGCCGCCCACCATCCCCGTGATGCGCCAGACGCTCAACATCTCGCCCGGACAGGCAGGGACGCTGATGTCGTCGTTGGCGCTGTTTGGCATCGTCGTTTCACCAGTCGTGGGCTATCTGGCCGACCGCTGGGGAGGCAGAACCGTCGGCCTGCTGGGACTCGCATGCCTTATTGCTGCTGAGGCATGGTTTGCGCTTTCCACGTCGTACGGCAGTCTGCTGCTGGCCCGGCTTGCCATGGGCATCGGCTCCGCAACGCTATCAATCCTGGGAGCGCAGATCATTAGCGAGAACTTCATGGGCACGAGGTATTTAGGCGCAGCGATGGGAATGATGAATACAGCAGTTCCGGTGAGCATCCTCATCAGTCAACTGGGCTTCGCTCCGCTGGCCGCAGCACACGGCTGGCAGGCACCGGTCTGGGCGTGCCTTGCCTTCACGTGCATCGTCGCTGTTGCCTATGCAGGGTGGTACCGGGATCCGCCACAGCACGACGAGAAGCCTGTCTCCCTGTTCAGGGGACTACGGCGCCTCAATCTGCAGGTGTGGGTGTTGGGCCTGGTGTGGATGTTCTGGAATGCCGGGGCGCTCGTCCTGATGACGTTTGCCAATGACCTGCTGGTCGGCCGGGGTATGTCGCCGCAGGCAGCAGGAACGATGGCTAGCGTGCTCATTGTCTTCCCGGTAGTCGCGTCGACTTCCATGGGTCATGTGCTGGAGCATCGGCAGTGGCAGAGGTGGGGCATCGTCGTGGCTGACCTCGTGTTCGCGCTCTTCGTGGTGCTCCTGGGCCTGTTCACACAGCACGTCATCCTCCTGTTCCTCTGCATCAGCTTCAGCCTTGCCTTGGCGCCGGCTGCCGTCTTCGCCCTGGCGCCGCACCTGTTGCATGACCGTGAAACTGGCCTTGGGTATGGTGTCCTGGCCGGCCTGCTGAACGTGGGTGTCCTGTTTGGCCCCGCGATCGGCGGCATGGTGCGTGATGCGACGGGAAGCTACCTCGCAAGCTTTGCCATGGCGGGCGCCTTGACATGCCTTGGGGCTGTGCTCGCCCTGTTCCTGCGCCGACCGGCCGCTGAAAACGCCTGATGGCTGGGCGTTCAGGCATGTCGGAACGTCGTTCCGAGCTGCTCCTGCTGCTCGCTGTCCTGCTGTGGTCGACGACATTTGCCGTCATGAAGGAGAGCCTGCGAAGCATCTCGCCCGCCCTGTTGGTACTCATCCGCTTTGCCATCGCTGCGGCAGTCGTCTATGTGCTGTTCCGCCGGCGCATCGCCTTCACGTGGCTCAACCTTCTCAAGGGGCTGGCCATCGGCGTTCCGGAGTACCTGGGCTTCATGCTGCAGGTCACAGGACTGACAAGAACGACGGCCAGCAAGAGTGCGTTCATCACCGGGCTCTCGGTGGTTGTGGCCCCCGTTCTGTCCTTTATCTTCCTGCACGAGAAGCGCTCCTGGAGGATCATCGTTGCGCTGATGGCAGCAGTCGCTGGTCTCTGGATCATCTCCTTCGGGTTCACGCTGCGCGTTGGCGGCATGGGCTCGGGAGATTTCCTGACGTTGCTGTCCGCCCTGGCCTTTAGCGTTCAGGTGCTGATGATCCACCTGTTTTCGGACCATGAGTCCTTCTATGCCACCACGTTCTTCCAGCTGCTTGCCGTGGCCGCCTGCTCCCTTGCTTATGCCGTCGCAACGAAGCAGACGCTGGTCGTGAACCCGGCCTCATGGCCATCGCTCCTGTATCTTGCTATCTTCACGACCGTCATCACGCTGCTGCTGCAGAATCGCTTTCAGCATGAGGTGACCGTCGCACAGGCCAGCATCATCTACTCCCTTGAGCCGGTCTTCGCAACACTCCTGGCCGTGCTGTTCATTGGTGAACACATAGGACCAGCCGTCCTCGTGGGCGGTGTCCTCCTGTTCATTGCCTCCGCAGTCTCCTAGGCAGGCAGACGATGCACCACGAACTGCGACGCTACTGGACTGTCATCCGCCACCTGGGCACCAACATGCGGCTGCTGCTTGTCGGCGCAGCGCTGCTGGGGCTGGGCAACGGCATCTTTATGACGTTCTTCAACTTGTACCTGAAGCAGGGCGGGCTGGGCGAGGCCTTTCTGGGCAGGTTGAACTCCCTCGGGACCATCGGATCGCTTGCGCTTGCCATTCCCGCTGGACTGCTGGCCACACGCCTGGGCAGCAGGAAGTCGCTGGCTGTTTCTGCCCTGCTGATCGCTGTGTTCAGCGGCGTGCAGGCCAGTATCCTGGCTCCTGTCGTGCTCATCATCATGCAGATCGGTGTTTCGGCCAGCAACATGCTGTATGGGGCTGCCTACAACCCTGAGATGATGCGCAGTACCCACCCGGAGGATCGTCAGACGGCGTTTAGCCTTGCCTTTATGGTGGGAACGGTGATGTCCGTCATCGCATCCGTCGTGGGCGGGCTGCTGCCACGCATGTTCGCTCGCTTCGGAGCACCGCCACTCATGGGACTCCGCCTGACACTAATCGTGGGTGCAGCCTTCATTCTGGCCAGCACAGCGGTGTTCCTGCGCGTCCGTGAACACCAGGCCATCGGCAGCCAGCGGGTGGATGATCCTATGACCGCTGGACAGAGCGAGCCGGACGTCACCCCCTCTTGGAAGCGCTTCGCGTTCCGGTATGCGGTCGCCAACGCCATCATCGGATTTGGGGCCGGTCTCAGTATCCCCTACCTCAACCTGTACTTCGCTGACCGCTTCCACGCCAGCACGGTGGTCGTCGGCAACCTGTTCGCGATGAGCAACGTGGTCCTGACTGTCGGTGTCCTGCTGGCGCCATGGCTGGTGCGGCGGGCCGGCCTGCTGCGCATGATCGCCTTTACGGTAGGTGGATCGCTGGTGTTCCTGGTCATCATGGCCTTCACGCAGAACATCACGATAGCAGCCGTGGCGTTCTGGATGCGCGCCGGCCTGATGATGTGTTCGACACCGGTGACGGACAAGTTCTCGCTGGACCTTGTGCCGCCTGACAAGCGCTCGGTGGCACACAATGTCTTCCAGATGGCATGGACAGGATCATGGGCTGTCGCGACTGCACTGGGCGGCTGGCTGATCCAGAAGACCGGATTCACGCTGCCGATGATCCTGACTGCTGCCGTCTATGGCACCTACATCATCGTTTTTGTGGTGTCGTTCCGGCATCATCCAGCGATGCAGCACCCCGGCCCCGCCGCTCTGCCCGAAATCCCAAAGCTGACCGACTAGCGGAACGGCACCTCCGGCCAACTACAGCAGCTCGCAGCTCTGCGCCAATCCGCTGTCTGCTTCAATCTGCACTGGTTCGAAGGGCCAGCAGCCTCCAGACCATGAGCGCTGCTTCTCTTCGTGTCAGCGGCTTGCCGGCATAGTCCATGATACTGTCAAACCCATGCTGTCGGCAGACGATCCGCAGCGTGTCATCGCGCGGAGCTCCATCCATCCGAGCCTGCATGGTGTCGACCTCACCGCCAAACCCGGCTGCCGTCAGCAGCATCTCGATGCCATCGCTGCCACCGATGCGCTTCATGGGATCGAACGAAAGGTCGATCAGCCCATCGTCCAGGTAGGCATTGCGCAACGACGTGAACATCCAGTGGGTGCAATCGATGCCCCAGGGCGCCGGCTCTTCCATCCGGTACCTGACATCGAACCAGACGTGCCCAATCTGCCGGCGCGCGTCCAGCAAGCGGCTCGACATCGCTCGTACCCAGGCGTACGCTTGGATCCATCCCTGACTCTCTGTTCCCACCGAAGGCGTTCCGAGGGTGGGTGACACAACGCGAGGTTGCTGTAGAACGCGTTCCAGCAGCACCACCAGCTCACCACCGTTGATCTGCCGATCCAGCTGGAGGTCGCCATCCGGAGCTCCCTTGAGAATATGCAGGTCCACCAGCTGCTGGATGCGGGCATCCCCCGATGCGGTAGTCTGGGCGCGCCCGACCCCTGCACTGCTCAGCAGAATGGCAACGACCACGACCAGTGTAGCGAGCGATCTCGCTCGAGTCGCCATCATGGCATTGCCTCAGGTCTGAACGTGTTCATGGTGCTGTGTTGCCTCCTGCCAGCAATTGTCGACACCCTGTTCCTGTGGTGTTCATGCTAGCACCCGCCGTGTCACTGTCAAGCTGCCTCTGCATCGCTCCCCAACCACTCAGCGCCCCTTGTGCCTGCCCATATGGGGCATGAGGCCTGGAGCTTGCGCTCTGGGCGGCTTCTCGCCGATAAGCAATGCGCGCAGCTGGGCAATCTTGTCGCGCAGCGCCGCCGCTTCCTCGAACTCCAGCGACTGGGCATGTTCCAGCATCTCTTCGTTCAGCTGGATGACCAGGGCCTGCACCTCAGTGGGAGACATCTTCGCCAGCAGATCTCCTCCTAGCTTCTCGATCTCGTCCGGCTGGCGCCAGGGCAGGTCAATCAGCTCGGAGATCGCCTTGTGGATCGTCTGCGGTGTGATGCCGTGCTGCTCATTATAGGCTAGCTGATACTCACGCCGTCGGCGTGATTCGGCCATCGCGCGACTCATGGAGCCTGTCACTTCGTCCGCGTACATGATGATCGTACCAGACACGTTCCGGGCAGCCCTGCCCATGGTCTGCAGCAGCGACGTGTCACTGCGCAGGAACCCTTCCTTGTCCGCGTCCAGAATCGCCACCAGCGAGACCTCTGGCAGGTCCAGGCCTTCGCGCAGCAGGTTGACACCCACCAGGACGTCAATGTCACCGGAGCGCAGCTGGCGCAGGATGTGCACACGGGCAAGTGCGTCCAGATCGCTGTGCAGATACTGCGCCTTGATGCCTTCCTGCTGAAGGTAGTCCGCCAGCAGCTCCGAACTCTTTTTGGTCAGCGTCGTCACAAGCACCCGCTCCTGCCTCTCGACACGCTGCCGAATCTCGCTCATGAGGTTGGGGACCTGATCCTTGCTGGGGCGCACCTCGATCAGTGGGTCCACGAGGCCCGTCGGACGCAGCAACTGCTGGACCACCTGGCCGGAGACTTGATATTCATATTCCGAAGGTGTAGCACTGACGAAGATCGCCTGCGTGACGTACTGCATGAACTCGTCGAACGTGAGCGGCCGGTTGTCCAGCGCAGACGGCAGGCGGAAGCCGTAGTCAATCAGCGTTTGTTTGCGCTGCCGGTCCCCGTTGAACATTCCGCGGATTTGGGGGACGCTGATGTGCGACTCGTCCACAAACAGGAGGAAGTCCTTGGGCAGGAAGCTCAGCAGCGTGTAGGGCTGCGAACCCGGATCACGGCCGCTGAAGTAGCGGCTGTAGTTTTCGATGCCCGTGCAGTAGCCGGCCTCGCGCAGCATCTCGATGTCATTCTTCGTGCGCTCTTCGATGCGCTGCGCCTCCACGAATTTGTTCTGCGCCTTGAAATACTGGATGCGTTCCTCCATGTCCTTCTGAATCAGCGCGATGTACTTTTCGATACGCTCCGGGCTGGTCACAAACTGCGCGGCCGGGAAGAAGATGAACTCCCTGTACTCCCTCAGCACCTGGCGTGAACCCGCATCGAACTCCTGGATCTTCTCGACCGTCCCGTCCACAGAGAGTCGTATGCGGATGCCGGTTTCCGTCTCCTTGGGCATAACCTCCACAGTCGACCCGCGCACGCGGAAGGAGCCGCCCTTGCCGATGTCCTCTGCCCGCTCGTAGCGCAGGCCGATCAGCGCCCGGGCAATGTCGTCGCGCTTCATGGACGCGCCCTGCGTCACCGTCAGCAGGCCCTCCCGGTACTCCTCCGGCGAGTCCCAGCCATAGATGCAGCTGACCGAACTGACAACGATCACGTCCCTGCGCTCCATCAGCGACCGGATGGTCGAGTGCCGCAGGCGCGCGATGTCCTGGTTAATGTCGGCATCCTTGGCGATGTACAGGTCGATCGTCGGCACATACGCCTCCGGCTGATAGTAGTCGTAGTAGCTGACAAAATACTCGACCGCGTTCTCGGGGAAGAACGCCTTGAACTCGCTGTACAACTGCGCGGCAAGCGTCTTGTTGTGACTCAGGACCAGGACCGGGCGGTCGAACTCCTTGATGACGTTCGCCATCGTGAACGTCTTGCCGGAACCCGTGACGCCGACCAGCGTCTGAAACCGGTCACCCGCCTTGATGCCGGCGATCAGCTTCTCGATGGCTTCCGGCTGGTCTCCCGATGGTTCAAACGGCGCTTTCAGCTTGAAGATGCTCAATTGTGTATCTCTCTTGTACCAGGTACAAGCGTCTTCACATTTCTGCGCATGCGATGGCGTTGCTTCTCCAGGTTTGCTGGACGCGGCTTGTTGATGCACTCCCGGACGTAGGACAGGAATGGACCATTTGGATCCCCCGTCGCACCACGGAAATCGACAGGCAGCCAATCCATGTCGAGCCATGAGGGCGGCGGGACAAGTCCGGCCATGGCCGCGCAGCTCGACCAACGCCACTCCTCCGGAGATTGGACCAGCTGGGCCCGAAGCGGGTTGAGCAGCAGGTAGCTCGCCGCGTCGATCAGGTAGTTGTCGTTGAGGACAAGCCCCGACCAGTAGCGATCTTGGAACACGTGACCCGAATGCTCGTATCTCCAGTTGTACCGCAAGGTATACTGCAGGTCCAGTTCTCTCATTCCCAGAGACAGGTTCGGTTGAGGTGTCTCCACCAGCAAGTGGTAGTGATTCCCCATCAAACAGTACGTGTAGATCCTCCACCCAAACTCCGACACGACGTCGCTCATAATGCCCAGGAAAGCCTTCCAGTCAGCTTCTTCCCGGTAAATCATCTCCTGGCCGTTGCCCCGGTTGGTCACGTGATACACGGCTCCCTCATATTCGATGCGCGGCGTTCTACCCACTTCACCAGCCTCCTTGATGTGCTAGATGATCAATTATGAATGCCATTGTACCTGGTACAAGGGGAGTCACAATTCGCGGGACCAGCCAAGGAGAACGTTGGGAGGGGCAGAGCCACCGCATTCGAGGAAGACTTGTTCGACGTTCATAGCGTGCGCTTCGGCATTGTCGGCGGCATTGCGGACGACCATGCCGGCACAGGCAGCAGTTGCATCCTGCACCGAACCGCCCCGGAGGACAACGGGTTCGATCAGCCTGCGCAGTTCGGACAGGTACGCGCGGTCGTCGGCGATGCGCCGTGCGATCTCGGCGCGGTCGCGGGTGCTGTTGCCATGGCCGGGAATCAACAGACGGATGTCCATGGCGGCGAACATAGCAAGGGTGCGCTCAAAGGCATCGAGGCGGTAGCTGATGAAGGGGATCTCCAGATCGCTCAGAAGGTCGCCTGCCCAGAGAAACGCAGATTCGGCATCGTAGATTGAGAGATGATCGCGCGCATGGCCGGGCGTATGAAAAAGCTGAACGCGCAACTCGCCGACCATGAGCCCGGTGATGCGGTCGAAGGTCAGGTCGGGCAAGGGTGGGCTGAACGAGCCGGAAACGGCAACGCCCTCCGACGCATAGAAGCGCCGGATTGCACTCCACGTATGCTCCAGATCGAGCGCCATCTGCCCGAGATACGCCTGGTGCGTCAGCAGGTGCGCCCCAGGAAACCGTGCGGCACCCAGGACGTGGTCCCAGTGGTGGTGGGTGATGATGACGGTGTCGACCTGCACATGCTTCTGCTCGCAGAAGGCAGCAATCTCCTCGACCTCGTCGGGAAGCAGTGCAGGGTCAATGAGCGCAGCATGTCCTGCATCGTGCACGATGCCGGTGTTCATGGCATATCTCCGACACTTTGCCACCCACAGGTGCTGCGTGACTCCCTCGAACTGCAGGCTCATGTCATCCAGCCTTTACCAGTGGAACCATGTAGCGCAAGATCAGCACGACGAAACTGGCACTGCGGGCCAGCAGGTGTGCATACCCGCTGAAGGTTCCTTGAACCTGACCATGTGCGCCTCTTACGCTCCCTTGGCCAGGGTGACGGTTACCGTCTGCAGTTTGGGGTCATACACGATGCTGGCACCAAACGTCTCACTGATGAAGCGGAGGGGCAGCATGGTCCTGCCGCTCACGATTCGCGGAGCCACCTTCGGGTTGTCCGGATCGATCAGCACATCGACACCGTCGACCCTTGCGGTCGGTTTGCCGATCCATAGCTCCACCCTCTTGCTGCCCACCAGGGTGACTTTTTGTTCCTTGGGACTCCACAGCACCTGTGCCCCCAGCGGCGTCGCGATATAGCGGACTGGAAGGATGGTTCGTCCGTTCTCGATGACGGGTGCCGTGTCCATGGGCACGGTCACTCCGTTCATGACGACGGACGGCTTGTTGACGCTAAAGACAAGGGTAATCTTTGCGACGGGGTCGGTGTTGATGATAGGCTGCACCTTGACAGGGCCGGCCGGATTGCTCACATTGCCGCGCGTGTCCTCGCACATGACCCAGTAGTAGTAGGTGGCACGCTCGAGGGGTCCGCGGTCCAGGAACTGCGTAGCATCGGGTGCTGCCTCGCCGACAAGCTCCGCTGTTTCAAGGTCGGACGCACCCTGCTTGCGATAGATGTCATACCGGGCGATCGGGTACGTCCCCGTGGTAGACGCCCGCCAGCTCAAACGCACCTGCCCCTGCTCTCCTGCTGCAGAGAAGCCGTCGGGCATCCCTGGGAGAACAAAGTGTTGATTGATGGTAACCGCGGAGCCGCCCATGGTTGAACGGACGGGACTGCCGCCCAACGTCACGGTGCCCCGCAGATTGATGCCTGTCTTCTCCGTCTGGCCAAGAGCTGTGAACCGCAGTACTGCCAGAATGCTCTGACCGTCGGCAAATCCTGTAACGTCGCTCTGGATCCGAAGGATCCCAGGGTCGCCCGGCGCTACAGGCGGCGCTGTCAGAGAAGACGACGCCGCAATGCCCTTGAATGAGACAAGCGCAGGGTCCCAGGCTACGGTGAGGTCCACATGATCAAACAGCAGCTGGAGGTTGCGGGCCGTGAGGTTCAACTCAAATTCATCGCCCATGCCTACCTGCACGCTCTGGGGCGAGAGAACAAACCCGATGGTCGGAATCGGCGCGAAGCCCGCCTTGACAGGGACAGCAACGGTCGTGCTGCCCATGGTGAACGTGATCTTTCCCGTGTTGGCTGCATTGGGGTCCAGCCAGCGCCCATCGACACCCACAGTGAAGACCTGGCTGCCGTCAAAGGTCAGTGGGCTCACCCGTATCCAGTTCGCCGAGGCCGAGACGACGCCTTGCGCCCCCGCTGTCCCGCTCACCTGAAGCGTCACCTGCCCCGTCACGCCCGCTCCTGCCTTGAGTACCCCAAAGTCCAGATTGACGGGCGACGGTGTCAAGGTCACCGGAGTCTCAGCCACCGGGGTCAGCGTCGGCGCCACCAGTGTTACGGGGGCTGCCGACGTATCGACGGTCGCTGCAACGGGCAGCATGTTTGCGCCGGTCACCTGGATGACGTGCAGGCCTGGGATGGTCGGCACCGCGCACGGCGTCACAACTGGCTGGACACTGCCATCCACCGACACGGATGCCCCCACGGGTACCGGGTCCACGATCAGCAATCCGGGCTGACCAGCAGGCAGCACCTGGAGAGGATGCGTGATGCTCGCAAAGGGAACCGTGCCGGATACGCCCTCCAGCGCCGACAGGCCAGCAGTGAAGTTGACAGTCAGCTGATACTGCCCCGGCTGCAGCAACCCGGCAGCCGTTGCGCCGGCAAAATAGCGTATGTCGCCCGACTGCTGTCCCGGAAGCATCACTGGTACGATGCCGACTGGCGTGCCATAGCGCCTCGCGACCAGGGAGGAGCTGTCAACTAGCGTTCCCTGCATGTCTCGAAGCTCAAAGCCCGGGGTGACGGTCAAAGGCTGGGTACTGGAGACCTGGATGGGAACGTCGAGCAAAGAACCCTGGACAAGACTGTCCGGCATGGCTGCCGTTGCGGCAATGTCCACAATGGTTGCCTGTGCCTGCCATCCTGCTCCAAACACCGCGCCGCTTCGGGTCATGGACAGGGTCATGCTGAGAGCCCCCGCGGGAAGGGCAGGCGGCAGGGCGAAGGTCACTGGCACACTGGCCCCAGGGAGAATGGCCTGGGCACACGGCTGACCCTGCAGACTTGTGATAACAGGGTCTCCAACGGCAAGGACCGGCACATAGGAAGTGTCCCACGTCGTCGTCCCTACGTTCTGGAGCAGGAACCGGACAGCGGTCCCCCCAGCAGTCGAGAGCACTGCGCCAGCTGGGCTTTCGAGGACGCGAAAGTTGTCTCCCCGGTTGAAGCCTGCATACAGATCGCCATAATGAACAGGCTCGGGGGTCGGGATCCAGGCGGGCGGATTGGCAATCATGGCCGGGTTCGGCAGTGTCACGCTCACGGGCTGCCACAATGGCTGGCCGTCGCTACCCAGCACCTGACGGGCCATAAGAGCAAGAACCCGGTCCTGATAGTGCCGCCCACCCACCGTATTAGGGTTGTTGGTTGACGAAAAGCCATTGTAGGCCCAGATGGCGTAGTACCAGTTTTCCAGCACGTTCCGGTCACCGTCGCCGATCCCCGGCGTTACCTTCCACTTGCCATCGAGAATCCTGGCGCCTATGTCGATGTTGTAGTCGATGTCCGACATGAGACGGTCCACATCGTTGCGCCCTGACGTGTTGATCTGCATGATGCCCACGTCTTGCGACGTGGCATTCGTGCCGATGATCGGGTTTCCACCCGCATCGAACTGCCGCCACCCAGACTCCTGATATGCGATGGCCATGAGAATCACGGACGGGATGTTGTGGCGGAGAGCAGCATCTTTCAGGCGCGCACGGATAGAGGTGTCGGGAGGGTTCGTCCCCAGTGGAACTCCAAGAACCCCTGCAGGCACCGCCGTCAGAAACATGGCAAACACAAGAGGAAGGACGACCAACCGGCTTGCCAGACGTGTTTGTTTCACCTTCACATCCACCTCATTCCCTGAGAATAAGCTCATCCAACTGTTCCCTGTTCTACTCGGTGCATATCGCGACAACGGTGGCTCTGCTACAGGAGGCGTGCACCTGCAGCTTCCATTGCGTCCAAGGCACGCTGTCCATCACCGGGAGCAGCCTCGACAGCTGCTACCCCTTCGCGCAGCACCACAACGCTGAATCCACGGCGGCGCGCGTCCAACACGGTCTGCAACACGCAGTAGTCGGTTGCGAGACCACACACGTACAGGGTGGTGATCTTCCGCAGGCGAAGCCAGCCCTCAAGGTCCACGTTGGTCGCCTCGAATGCACTGTATCCGTCATCAGTGTCGCCAGTCCCTTTGTCGAGGACCAGCTGGATATGCCGCGTATTGAGCCCTGTCCGGAACTGTGCACCGATTGTGCCGGCAATACAGTGCGGCGGCCACTTTTTGAAATGCACACTATTCGCCGGATGCCAGTCGCGCGACGCAATCACCGTGGCAAACCGGGGCATCCAGGCATTGATGGTGGGGATGATGTCATCGCCTCCAGCGACAGCGAGAGCGCCGCCCGGGCAAAAGTCATTCTGAACATCGATGACCAGCAGCGCCGTGTCCAACCCGAAATTCCCATAGTTCATGACGATCTCTCCTCAATCAGCTTACGGCGAAGGTCGAACAGCTCGCGGCTGACCCCGACGTGGTAGGTGTGAGGATTAGTGAAACGCTTGTGCTCACCGTAGAGGAGAGCAAATCGCTGTGCGCTCCAAGCCGCCGTTTCAAGGAGGGTCGGGAAAGAGTACACCAGTTCACCCCCACGAACGATCTCCTTGCGAATGTTCTCGCGGCGCAGTCCCGCCACGTCGGTCTTCTTGTAGTCAAAGTCCGGGTCCATCAGGACAGCAGGATTTTCATCGCCTCCGGCAAGACACAGCCCGTCCAGCAGCCACAGCCCATCGCCCCCATCGTAGTAGCGATACACTTCCTTTTCACCTGGAACGTTGATTTTGGCGGGATTCTCCGAAATCTTGATGATCGGCCGTCCCCTGAGCTGGACCATCTTGTAGACGCCATCCAGCGCGCCATCGTTATATCCCGTCACCAGGCGCGTGCCCACGCCAAACATGTCAATGGGCGCGCCCTGATCTATCAGCGACTCGATGACATATTCATCAAGCTGGTTGCTGACCGAGATCTTCACATGGCCTAGCCCGTTTTCGTCAAGTGCCCTTCGTACCTTCTTGCTGAGGTACGCCAGGTCTCCCGAGTCGAGCCGCACACCACGCAGATGGTGCCCCTGTGCCTCAAGCTCCTTGCCAATAGTGATGGCATTGGGCAGTCCCTGGCCCAGCGTATCATAGGTGTCAAGCAGCAGAACGGCGTCATCCGGATGCATCCCTGCATAGACGCGAAAGGCCTCCTCCTCGGAGTCAAAGCTCTGAATCCAGCTGTGGGCAACAGTGCCGCCTGCCGGCACGTTCTCTTCAAAGGCCAGCAGCACATTGGACGTCATCGCAACGCCACCCACGAAGCTGGCGCGGCTGGCACCCATCCCCCCATCTCCCTGCGCGCGGCGGAGGCCAAAGTCAGTGATGCTTCTCCCATCCGCTGCACAGACGAGACGGCGTGCCTTCGTTGCCACCAGCGTCTGAAAGTTCACGGTGCTGAGGATGAGCGCCTCCAGCAGCTGCGTCTCGATCAGGGGTCCCTTGACGCTGATGATGGGCTCCCCCGGGAACACAACCTCACCTTCGGGTACTGCCGTGATGTCTCCTGTAAACCGCATCGTTTCGAGTACCTGAAGGAAATCGTCGCGGAACCCGAGCGAACTCAAGTAGCTCAGCTCATCTGGAGTAAAGCGCATGCCCAGCACATAGTCGATGGCATCGCGCAGGCCTGCGGCAATAGCATATCCTCCACCGAACGGATTCGCGCGGTAGAAAATGTCAAACACGGCCTGCTCCTGTCCCTTGCCCGATAGGTAGTAGCCCTGCGTCATGGAATATTCATAGTAGTCCGTATACAGTGGCGAAAACCTGCGGTGATACGCTTGTCCACGTCGTTCTATCATGGTTATGCTCCTCTCGAGACACAGTGCCCTGTTGGATCTGACATACATATAGTATAGTCTCAACACGCGGTGCCGCCACCATCACGGTGTCGAAAGCTCGTCCTTGCAAAGGTGCAGACACGTCCTACAATGACGTTAGAACGCTTTGTTCCTTTCATGTACACTGGAGGATGACCATGAACGATCTGTTCTCAGGACTGGACGTTGCGGAGCTCCACCTGGCCAATCGCATCGTCGTGCCGCCGATGGCGACGGAACAGGCGGACGCAGAGGGAAATCCAGGTCCTGCGACTGCTGCCCGGTACGGCTCACTGGCTGCCACTGGCGCTGCCCTTGTCGTCGTCGAGCACTCGGCCGTCTCGCCCGAAGGGCGATCGTCGCTGCAACAGATCTCACTCGCAACGGATGCACACATCGCTGGCCATGCAGCCATTGCTGCTGCCATCCATGCGGCGGGTGCCCTCTGCGCCGCGCAGATCAGCCATGCAGGCTCGAACCGCGGCGAAGGCATGCCCGCTCGGTGCCTCGCTCCCAGTGCGGTCGAAAACCCTGTCTCGCACCTGATGCCAGAGGAGATGTCGACAGGAGACATCGCCTCGGTGATCCGCGCCTTCGGAGCGGCAGCGGGACGAGTGCGGGAAGCAGGCTATGACTTCGTTGAGGTGCACTGCGCCCACGGCTACCTGCTGGGGGAGTTCCTGAGTCCGCTCACAAATCACCGTACGGACGTGTACGGAGGCACGCCAGCGGCTCGCAGGCGCCTGCTGCTGGAGGTGATCGAAGAGGTCAAGGGGGTCATTCATGGCGACCTGCCCCTTATGGTCAGACTGGGCGTTGCAGACAACCCGCCCACGTTTCAGCTCTACCCGGGAGGCCTGACGCTGGACGAAGGCGTCGAAGCCGCCCGGGCATTGGACCAGGCAGGTGTTGCCATCATCGACGTGTCGGCTGCCATGTGTGGAAGCCGCCCCCCGGGAGTTTCGGGAGAGGCCTATTTCAGACCCTTTGCCGAGGCCGTCTCGGCAGCTGTCCACACGCATGTCATCTGCACTGGCGGCATCACACGACCGCAGACTGCGGAAGACATTATTGAGAGCGGAACGGCCGATCTCGTTGGCGTCGGTCGCGCGCTTGCCGCCGACCATGCGTGGGTGCACAAGGCCCGCGAAGCACTGCGTCACTAGAACGCTCAATGGAGGATAGACATAGGTTTTGGGCGAGTTAGCTATGAAGAGAGTATGGACAGTCTTCAAGGAATCGGTCAGTGAGTGGCTCACATGGTGGTGGTTCATGTTGTCCCTATTCACAGTGCCCGTTCTTGGTCTTTTGACAAGTTTTGTGGGCTTCACCCTTGCTCGTCTTGAAAATAGCGAGAGGTTACGGGAGACCATAAACTATGGATGGTTTACGCATGCATATAGTAGCCACTTCCCGTATCCTTCAACAACTCAATTCACTCTTGGACAAATTGTCCTGTGGTTCCTTCGGAAATCCATTGCGCTCTTTCTCGTATTCTTAGTCATGTACTATCTTTTGGGAATAGTCCCGACAGTGAACAACCCCGACACTCGCCACAGGAAGCTCCTGCTCAGGACAGGCGCAGTGTTCTTCGTAGCCCACATTTTCCTGGATGTTATCTATATGACGATCATGCAACGATTTGATTCTGCGACTTTATATAGCAATTTGAAAGTACTTGAATTGACAACGAATTTCTCGATGGACTTGTTCACTCCAATTTCTATTGTTGCCTTCATGTCGATAGGCATTATCTCACTCCTTGTGGGCAGAGGATATGGAGGAGAATCTTCCGTGAGAATCGTTGCCTTCAGGTACGTTATCTGGCTTTCAGTTTTCGCAGTTTCAATTCCCCCAACTCTGATGAGGAGTCTCGAATCTCAGCAATTTCTCGGTGGCACAGTTACGTTTCTGTCCGCTATCCAGAGCTTATATGGATCTTCTTAGCCCCTTGTGCTGTATCTCCTGGTTTTCAGTACTTCGTCGGGGCAATGATGTTTGTAGCCGTTTACAGGCTGGTAAACGAGAGGCTACCAGAAGCCAACAATCTGGCTGAATGATGTGTGGGGTTCTCAAGACACGCGGTACGAGTTCCCCAACAATGCGAGATCGGTCAATTTGGGATGAAGATGAAGTGTTAAACAGGAGGCGAGATTACTGATGTCTGGCAGATATCTCGATCCAAGCGCCATGGAACGCTGTGTGTTGTGCCACATCTGGAGGAAATGTCAAGAGATACTATCGTCGCAACCATTTGTGATGTTGGAGCAGCGGCTGCGTGCGTCCAAAAGGCCGGCCGCGATCTCGTGGCGATACACTGCGCTCATGGAAACACGTCACTAGTTACGTCAAAGGAGCTATCATGGACATCACCATCACAATCAGCGGCGAGGCAGGACAGGGAGTCAAGACGATCGGCTCGCTGACTGCACGCGTCCTGTTCGACCTGGGCTACTATGTCGTCCAGGAGGAAAGCTACCATAGCCGCGTCCGTGGAGGGCTGGATGCCACGACGATACGGGCGTCGGATGTACCACATCATGCCGTGCGCCAGCACATCGATCTGTTCGTTCCCCTCGCCTCCTCCGTGCTGCCCTATCACCGTCCGGGCAATGGCCACGAGGCGGAGATCGGACCCTCGACACGAGTGCTGTGCGACGGCAAGTCGGGCATCGATCTTCCCGGCGTCATCCCCGTGCCGGCGAGCGAGCGCGCGGTTGCCCTGGCAGGTGATACGCGGGCGGCAAACGTCTTCCTGTTTGGTGCCATGTGCCACATGCTCAGCATTCCCCTCGACGTGGCAGTTGCTGTGGCGCACAAGGTCCTGCCCGCCAAGATCCTGGACAAGAATCTGCCCGTCCTTGCAGAGGGCTATTCCCAGCAGGTCATCAAGGCGTGGTCCCTGCCACAGCGAACGCTGAAAGGGCAGCTGCTTGCCAACGCCAGCCAGGCGATGGGCGCGGCAGCGATTGTAGCAGGTGTCAAGTTCTACTCAGGCTATCCCATGACGCCGGGGTCCGGCATCATGAATTACCTGGCAGCACACGCCCAGCAGTATGGCATCGTTGTCGAGCAGGCGGAGGACGAGATCGCGGCAGCCAACATGGCAGTGGGAGCCAGCTATGCAGGCGTCCGCCAGATGGTTTCGACATCGGGAGGGGGGTTTGCGCTGATGGTTGAAGCCCTGTCCCTCGCCGCCATGACCGAGACACCCATCGTCATTGTAGATGCCCAGCGCCCTGCACCGGCCACTGGACTGCCAACGCGCACCGAACAGGGAGACCTCTGGTTCGTCCTGCACGCGGGACATGGCGAGTTCGTGCGCTACGTCAACGCGCCACGCACGGCGGAGGATGCCTTCACGCTCACACTGAAGGCGTACGATCTGTCATCGAAGTACCAGATTCCTGCCATCATCCTGTCGGACCAGCAGCTGGCGGACACGCTGGTGACTCTTCCACGGTGGAACCTGGGCGCTGTCCATCTTGACCGCCATCTGGCAGAACCTGGCACCTACCAGGAGCCCTATCAGCGACATGCGCTGACACCGTCGGGGATCTCTCCACGCCTCGTTCCGCTTCAAACTCCCTGGCCGGTGATCATCGACAGCGATGAACACGATGAGGCCGGTCATCTCTCGGAAGATCTCGACAACCGGCAGCGCATGGTGGACAAGCGCCTGAGCAAGCAGAGGAGTCTGCTCGAGGAAATGGAAGAGCCGGTGGTCCTGGGAAAGGGTTCCACGCTGCTGGTTGGATGGGGCTCGAGCTTCGGGGCGCTGGAGGAGCTGGTGCTGGACAATGCTGCCGACCTTCGGCTGGTACACTTCAACGAAGTCTGGCCCCTGCGGACTGAACGGCTGCTGGCCGAGATGGCAAGCGCCCGGACGGTCATCGCCGTCGAGGGCAACGCAACCGCCCAGTTTGCGCAGCTGATCGAGCGCGAAACGGGCAGGCGCATCGACCGCTCGGTCCTGCGCTTTGATGGACGGCCGCTGACAGTTGACTATATTGCCGGCAGGCTGCACAAGCTGGAGGTGATCTGATATGTGGAAAGATGGGATGGACATTGCCTGGTGCCCGGGCTGTGGCAACTTCGCGATTCTGGACGCTGTGAATCGTGTCATCGAGGGCAGTGAGATTGCCCGCAATGAGTTTCTGTACGTGTCCGGCATTGGCCAGGCAGCCAAGTTGCCCCACTACCTCAAGGGCGTCAACGTCCTGAACGGCCTGCACGGACGAGCATTGCCTGCCGCCCAGGCAGCCAAGATCGCGAACAGCAGCCTCACGGTCGTGGTCCACTCGGGCGACGGATGCAATTATGGCGAGGGAGGCAATCACCTCCTTGCCGCCATGCGGCGCAACGTCGATATAACGCTGATCGTCCATGACAACCAGATCTATGGTCTTACCAAGGGACAGGCGTCGCCGACGACTGCCATGGGTACGACAACGGTGGCCCAGACGCTGGGTGTCATGCTGGAGCCGTTCAGCCCGCTGGCGACCGCCATAGCACTGGACTGCTCATTTGTGGCACGGACTTTCGTAGGTGACCCCGACCATATGGCTTCCACGATGCGCGCGGCCATTCGCCACCACGGGTTTGCACTGGTCGACGTGCTGCAGCAATGCGTAACGTTCAATAAGGTCAACACCTTTGGCTGGTACAAGGAGCGCGTTCAGAAGCTGCCTGACGACTATGACCCGACAAACCGCGAAGCCGCCTTTGTGAAGGCGCTGGAGTGGGACGACCACATTCCCATCGGCATCCTTTACGTGCATGAGCGGCCGACCTATGGCGATCTCCACCCCGCACTGCATGACCAGCCGCCGCTGTGGCAGAATTGGACGACTGACATGACACGGTGTGAACCGCTGTTGAACGAACTGGGCTAGCAGACGCCATGCGAATCATCCGCCGGATCCTCATTACACTGCTGGTCATTGTCCTTGTGGCCGCCGGCGGATTCGTGGCATGGGCCAATACACCCGCCAAGCCATCGGCAGAGGCCTACGCCGCCATGAAGAGCAATGACAGCGTCAAGGTCTCGCTCGACGCAGCGGGACGCCTGATGTTCGAGCCGACCGGCGTCCGAAACGGGGTCGGCTTCATTCTCTATCCCGGAGCGCGCATCGATCCGCGCGCCTATGCTCCGCTCGCACAAGGCATCGCCGCCCAGGGCACGACGGTCATCATCACGCCTATGCTGCTGCATCTCGCCGTCCTTTCGCCAGAACGTGCCCAGGCCGTGATCGACAGCCACCCGGACATCCAGACCTGGACGATCGGTGGCCATTCGCTGGGCGGCTCCATGGCAGCACGCTTTGTCCGCCTGCACCCTGAAGAAATCAAGGGCCTCGTGCTGTGGGCATCCTATCCCGCCGAAACAGATGATCTCTCCGGCTCCACACTTCCTGTCCTGTCCATCAGTGCAAGCCGCGATGGACTGGCGACACCGGCAAAGATTACGGCAGCACGAAGTTTGCTGCCGGAAACCACAATGTATGTGTTCATCGAAGGTGGCAACCATGCTCAGTTCGGCTCCTACGGGACTCAATTGGGAGATCATGCAGCCGTGATACCGCCATCCGAGCAGTGGCGCCTGGTCGTGCAGGCGACCACCAACTTCCTGGCACAGCGAGCACAGCAGCCTCAGTGAAACACGTTGTATTCAACGTGGGGCTTGCCTGGCACAGTCAGAGTGCAATGCCAGCCGAGGTCCTCCCTGCCTATCGCAAGTCTCTTCCGGTTGTTGTGACGACACGGTGAACAGCAGAATGTATCCTGTCTTTACAAACTCTTGCACGGCGTCATACTCATAGTACCCACCCCATGGGGGGAGGGTAGAGGTGATGCATGAGCGATATGGCACAGCATACGAAGACAAGTACTCCCATGGCGAATGACGAGCCAAAGCATGCCCGCACGCTACCACTGATCCGGACAGCCAGGGGACACTTGAGCGGCATAGAACAGATGATCGACGAGAACCGGTACTGCATCGACATCAGCAACCAGCTCCAGGCAGTTATCGCCATTTTGCGCAAGGCGGATGCCGAGATCCTGCGCACACATCTCGAGACCTGCGTCAAGGAGTCCATGACCAGCGGTGACTTCGATCACAAGCTCAAGGAGCTGGAATCAGTCATCGACCATCTGGTGGGGGAGAAGTAGCATGAGCACCAAGAAGGTCACCGTTGACGTCAGCGGCATGACGTGCGCCTCATGTGCCATGACGGTCGAGAAGACCCTGAACAAGACTGCAGGCATCAGCAGTGCCACGGTCAACATCAATACGGAGAAGGCCACGTTCGTCTATGATCCCGATGTCCTGACGCTGGAGGGAGCAGCGGCGGCCGTTGCTGCAACAGGATACAGGCTGGTGCTGGGACACACGGCCGACTCTGCCGAACGCAAGGCGCAACGCGCACGGAGACAGTTGATTGCTGCCTGGGCATTTGTCCTGCCCGGCACCGTGCTCATGCTGGCCATGTGGTTCATCCCCCTCACGATGCACCAGATGCAGGCAGCGCACTGGGTGGAACTGGTTCTCGCAGCCCCTGTCATTTTCGTCGTCGGGTACCCCGTGCTGCGGGCAGCCTTTGTGGCATTGTTTCATGGCAACTTCAACATGGACATCCTGATCGCCCTGGGGACGATAGCTTCCTTCGCGACAGGTATCATGAATGTCGCAGGCATGCAGGTGGAGAGCTTTGCCATGGTCGGCTCCATGATCATGGGCTTTCATCTGATCGGCACCTATCTGGAGGCAGCCGCAAAGGGACGCGCATCCAGGGCAATCCGGGCTCTCATCGAGCTGGGCGCACGCACGGCACACATCATTGTCGACGACCAGGAAGTCGAGGTGCCCATCGAGCAGGTTGACCCCGGCGACATCATGGTGGTCCGACCTGGTGAGAAGATCCCGACCGATGGCATCATCACGTTCGGGACGACGGCAATCGACGAATCCATGGCGACCGGGGAGTCCATGCCGGTGGAGAAAACGGTTGGCGACAGTGTTATCGGCGCTACAGTGAACCAGACGGGGCTCATCCGTGTCGAAGCCACACGGGTCGGCAGTGAGACGTTCCTCTCGCAAATGGTCCGCCTGGTCGAAGAAGCTCAGGGGACCAAAGTCCCCATCCAGGCACTTGCCGACAAGGTGACATCGGTATTCGTCCCTGTCGTGTTAGGTATCGCCGCGCTGGTGTTCACGACATGGATGGTGTTTCCGGGAACCGCACATGCGCTGGCAGTCTGGGCACACCAGTTCCTGCCCTGGGTGAACCCAGCGCTCAATCCTCTTTCACAAGCCATTTTCTCAACGGTGGCAACACTCGTCATTGCGTGCCCCTGTGCACTGGGACTTGCTACCCCGACAGCGCTCATGGTCGCGAGTGGCCTCGGGGCTCGCAACGGCATCCTCATCCGCACGGGCGCCGCACTCCAGACGATGAAAGACGTCGATACCGTGGTCTTCGACAAGACAGGCACGCTCACTGTGGGCAAGCCCGTCGTGACTGACGTGCTCGACGTAGCAGGGGATCCTGCGAGCCTGGGCATTCTCGCTTCACTGGAAGCAGGCTCTGAACATCCAATCGCCACTTCTATCGTGCAGTATGCCCGTGCCACTGGTGCGCCCCTGTACGAGGCAGAAGCGGTCACTGCCCTGCCGGGAACGGGTGTCACCGGCACCATCAGGGGGGCCCTATACTACGCTGGCAAGCCGGGCCCCGAGCTCGTGCAAGCTGCAGCGGAGGAAACCAGGGCCGCACTCGAGCGTCTCGAAAGCGAGGGAAAAACCGTCTCTGTTCTCGCAAGGGGGTCAACCATCTTGGCGATCGTCGCCGTGGCAGACACAATCAAACCGGCGACACCCGCTGCTATTCAATCTCTCAAGGACCTGGGCATCACGCCCGTCATGCTCACAGGGGACAACGCCCACACGGCAGAGACCATCGCAAGGCAGGCTGGCATCACCGAAGTTCACGCACAGGTCCTGCCCGCCGACAAGTTGGCAGTCATCAGGTCACTCCAGCAGCAGGGGCATATTGTTGCCATGGTGGGCGATGGCATCAACGACGCTCCGGCTCTCAAGCAGGCACATGTGGGTATCGCCATCGGCTCAGGCACAGACATTGCCATGGAGGCCGGCGACATTACGCTCGTCAGTGGAGACCTGGAGGGAGTCGTTCGGGCCATCCGCCTGTCGAGAGCGGCTTTTGCGAAGATTCGCCAGAATCTGTTCTGGGCATTTTTCTACAACGTCATCGCCATTCCGATCGCAGCCCTCGGGCTCCTGCACCCCGTTCTGGCCGAGATAGCGATGGCGGCAAGCAGCATCAACGTTGTCACCAACTCTCTGCGGCTAAACAGGGTACCGCTGGGAACATCATCACACAGGAGGTAGAACAATGACAAAGCACATCGATCCAGTCTGCGGCATGGTTGTGAAAGAGGGCACAGGCAAGCCCACGCTTGAGTACAAGGGCATCACCTACTACTTCTGCGGAGACCACTGCAAGGACGCCTTCGAGAAAGACCCGGAGAAGTACCTGGCACTGAAGCCGGGCGATCGCCATATGGACATGGGGCACTAAGCCCGTTCCTCAGCGCCTGCTGAGGAGCTCACTCACTGAGACAAAGCTGTAGCCCCTGGCGGCCAGCTCCGGAAGAATCGTCTTCATGACAGTGTAGGTCATCGTGCTGTTGGGGTGCGCCACGAAGATGACGCCGGGACTGATGAAACGTCGAATCGTGGCGACACTGTGCGCCACCGACCGGTTTGGTTCTGTGTCCTCGATTGTCCAGGCCGAGCCAATCGTTACAAATCCCTGATCCGTCACAATCTTCATCAGGTGCTTATCCTGGGCAAAGTATGGGAAACGGAAGTAAGGCCGGCTGGTCACGCCGATCCCGTTCAGCACCTGTTCGCACGCCCGTATCTGCTTGGCGAAGTCGGTGCCGGTGATCTTCGTCGCCGCGGGATGGCTCAGGGTGTGGTTGCCAATGTCGTGCCCCAGTCGAACGATCTCCCGGATAACCTCAGGATGAGCGCGCGCCATTGTGCCGACGACAAAAAACGTGCAGTGCCCGTTGTATTGGTGAAACAGTTCAGCGATGCGGGCGGTTGCCTCCGGGTCCCAGTTGTCATCAAACGTGAATGCCACGACCTTTGCCCGTCCAGCAAGGCTCTTCACGCCCATGGGAATCTGGTCTATCTTCTCCAGCTGGGCCAGCTGTGCCTGGCGCAGCCACGGCTGCTTCTGCCACTGCGTCGAATAGGCGACAATGAGGTCACCGGAGGGCTTCGCTGTTCCGACGAAGGCTCCCATCGGTTCCATCAACTCCCGAAGGGGAATGTACAGTTGGGCTCCCACCATGAACGGAGCGACATCCCATGGAAACTCCTGCTGTCCCAGACGGTAGATGGGCGATCTTCCCTGCCACACCGCGTGGGAGTCTCCTATACTCAGGGCCGAACACACGTTTGACAACGCGTAGGTGACACCCCACGCCTGATGGAGGACGCTCAGTGGGACGAGAACGGTATCGCCGCAACGCTTCGCCTGCATCGACAGCTTCGTGCCATTCAGCCACACATCGAGATTCGTGTCGACCGTCACAAGACGGAACCATGACGTCGTATCGGCTGCTTGAGCTGGCATCACTGGCAACACCAGTGGTGCGAGGAAGCAAGTCGCGAGCAGGACAACCGTCAACCGCTGCAGCAGTTTCCCATTCCCGATCATTTCGCCAGCACCCCCTCTTGTCGCAGTATAGTGGAGCATGCCCATTCGGCAAGCAGACCCTGCACGGTCCTTCCGGCAGGGCCTGTACTTCTAGGACGCAAAATGTCGTCTCCGGGTTCCCGGATCAGGCATCCCAGGCCGCGCTGGCAGATCTATACTGCAGCGCCTCGCTGATGTGCTCCCCGCGTACGCGCTGTGCACCATCGAGATCAGCGATCGTACGTGCAACTTTCAGCACTTTGTCGTAGCCGCGCCCGCTGAGGCTGAACCGCGTAACAGCCATGGCGAGAAACGCCTGCGCATCATGGTCGAGTGTAACGAACGCCCGAACCTGGGGACCGGAGAGGTCTGCATTGGCATGAAGGCCGCTCCCCTCAAGCACGCTCTGCGCGCGCTCACGAGCAGCCACGACACGCTCGCGGATGACCGCCGACGCCTCCCCGGGGTGCAGCTCGCCAAGCTCCGATGCCTGAAGACGCGGAACGGACAAAACCATGTCAAAACGGTCCAGAAGCGGCCCACTGATACGGCTGCGATACCGTCGCACCTCAGAGACAGAGCATGTGCACTCATGGGTCGGGTCCCCGTACCAGCCGCACGGACAGGGATTCATGGCGGCTACCAGCAGAAAGTGGGCAGGATACGTGAGTGTCTGACGCACGCGCGAAATCGTCACCGTTCCACTTTCCAGTGGCTGCCGCAGGACCTCGAGGACGTCCCTGTGAAATTCGGGCAGCTCGTCCATAAACAGCACGCCCCGGTCGGCAAGTGAGATCTCGCCTGGACGTGCAACAGCACCTCCGCCGATAATGGCGACACTCGATGCGGTGTGATGTGGATGCCGGAATGGCCGCTGTTCCACCATGAACCCGCCATCCGTCAGCAGTCCTGCCGCACTGTAAATGGTCGTGACCTCAAGGACCTCTTCGCGCGTCATGGGCGGCATGATTCCAGGCAGGCGCTCCGCAAGCATGGTCTTCCCCGAGCCTGGCGACCCTGTCAGCAAGATGTTGTGCCCTCCGGCGGCGGCGATCTCCATGGCCCTCTTGGCAGTGGCCTGTCCCTTCACGTCAGCAAAATCCAGAGGCGAGTCGACTGGTGTCACGGGCGGACGGTATGCGGGCACGACATGGATCACTGGGCCCTCCATGATAGCCTGTACGACATCACTGAGACCCGCTGATGGCAGGAGGCGCGTCCCTTCGAGCAGAGCCAGCTCCCCAGTATTCTGCCGTGGCACAACGTACGTGTGAGTCCCGTCCACAGCCGCCAGACCAGCAACGGCCGGAAGAACGCCGTGGACCGCCCGCAGCGTGCCCTCAAGCGAGAGCTCGCCAAGGAACACATATCCGTCGAGACAGGCGTCCATTTGACCAGACGCCTTCAGAATCCCGATAGCCACTGGAAGGTCAAAGAAAGCGCCTTCCTTGCGAAGGTCTGCCGGGGCCAGATTCACCGTGATACGATGGGACGGAAAGCGGAAGCCGGCGTTGCGGATAGCACTCTTGACACGCTCGCGCGACTCCTGAACGGTCGTATCGGGGAGGCCCACGATCGTGAACATCGGAAGGCCCTCGGCGATGTCAACCTCAACCTGTACAGGATGAGCCGTGAGGCCGACAACGCTAACGCTGGCTACTGTCGCGTACATCGCCTGCCCGCCGCTCCAGGATGGCCTTCAGATTTGCAACATCATCGGAAAAGCTCAGCATGCTCAGGGCCTCCACGGCCGGAACAAACGCCCCGGACTTGAGCTCCCGGTTGACCGTCACGACCGTGTCGGCAGTCTCCATCTCGAACCAGTAGACGATCTTCCTATGGATGGCCCTGTCAACGTATGAGTAGAAGTGGAAAGATGACATTCCCGCGGCGCCAACGATGCGGGCATGAACTCCGGATTCCTCAAATACCTCACGAAGGGCAGCCTCCTCCCGGCTTTCACCGAGTTCGACATGCCCCTTGGGAAAGACCCATACATCTTTCCAGTTCTTGAGGACGAGCACCCTGTCACCGTTGAAGACAATACCTCCAGCTGTGATCTCCGTGATCTCGCCCTTCCCGCGAGCCACCTTTGATCAACCTGCCATCAGGGCAGCGCTACAAACGTGTCCTCGTCAAAATACAGCTCGCGGGCCCATTCAACGGCCTTGGTGATCAGTGGACGAGGCTTCTTGACCGCCTCAACGCGGAAGAACGACGAGTGATACCACGCGAAGTCTGGGGCTTTGAGAGGAAACGGCGACTCGGTGACGATGCGGAACCCCTTCTCGATGATGCGGTCGCCAGTGAGCAGATAGTCGTTGAAGTCTCGCAGGATGTCCGTAATGACCAGGTTCATGCGAAGCAGATTCTTCTCGACTCCCATCCACTTGGCCAGCCCAGACTCAAAATGCGACACGCCAAAGTACCCCGAACAGCCCTTGCCCCGGAGAGCCTCGCTGCATCGTGAATAAAACAGCTTCATCCCCTCGACCGTCTCAACGGGATCCGTGATGAAAACGTCGAACTTTCCCTTCAGTTCCTCGGGCACAGGATCACGTGCATCATAGTCATAGACCTCGACATTCGTCCAGCCTTGCTCTCTGATGACCTTGCGGATGAATTTGTTGATGCGCTTGTCGATTTCGACCACCGTAATTCTCTTGCACTTGCCCGTTAAGGCAAGCCCAATGCTGAGGATATCGTCATCTCCCAGGATGAAGATGCTCCTGTTCTCAAGGTCTCCACGCTCGTAGATATACGCGATACGATCAAGGTTCTTCTCAAGAGGCACAACACCCTGGTCGAACTCCGCCGTGACCTCGGGACGCCCCCTTGCCAGCGCCTCGTATTGGGGCATGATGCCCTTCAGCCATCCATGGGGCTTGACCCCCGTTGCACCGCACGTCGGACATACCATCGACTCTTCCCGCTCGACGCCACCAGCGCGGGCGTATTCCCTACCGTCCTTCGTGATGGCAATGAGGTCGCCCTTTGCCTCGATGTACCCCTTGATCTTCAGCTTCTTCAGCGCATCGAGATAGCCGGGAATGGCATCGTCCTGCTTGCCCACCAGTTGCCAGAAGCTGAGAGGTTGTTTCATCAGTGCCCGTAGCAGCTTCGTCTGTGTCCTGTCCATGCGTACCTCCAGAGATTGAAATCACTAAAGTATAGACAGCGGTGACGTAGAATACAACACGCAGCCCTCCTGTGCCCGCACGCACAGGCACGAAGCCCTGCGTCTGTATCGGTCAGGGAGCAGTGAAGAACGAACCCAGGATCGTCTGGAAGCCACGGGCAGAGGAGGCCAGCAGAGCCATCCCGGCAGTACACTCGAGCTGATAGACGCTGCCGGCGGACTGTAATAGACAGTACTCTGTCTGACTTCCGGCGCGCACTGTCACAAGATGCTCATAGGCAATGCCATTCACCACCCTGACCCCCGACGCAGTGATCACGAGACCTGAAGAGTTCTGCAGGGTGCTCCTGAGATCTGCCAGATACGTCTGCAGCGATGCTCCGTTCAAGGGAATGACCAGAACCCGCACGAAGGGCCCCTCCAGGGAGCGGGCTTCTACCTGCACAAAAGGTTCCGTAGTATCAGGTTTCTCCAGCACCTGCCATGTCGATGGATACACGAAGCCAAATCCGCCTGTCCTGCTCGTGAAACTTAGATCGACCGGGAGCGGCGCAAGCCGCGCCACGATGACTGTCTGAATGCCTTTGACAACGTCCACGCCTGTACGCGACCAGGGTTCATATCCCGAGAGCGTCACCTGAATTGCGTGATGCCCCAGGGTAACGGCTGTCGTCAATGGAGTTCGTCCAGCCACCGTCTTGCCATCAATCCTGATGGCAGCCCCTGCCGGTACTGATTCGATGCGAAGCGATCCCATAACCACAGGAGCGGCCTTGCTGAGAGGAATGGACACTAATGTCTGCTTCCCCTTGATGACGTTGACCCTTCGCGTCACCATGTCATATCCTGTCAGGCGCAGTCCAACCGTATGGCTGCCAGCAGCCACGGTCAGCGTGGCTGGCGTCTGCCTGCCCGACTCCCTGGCATCGAGGATGATGGCAGCCCCTGCAGGCGATGATGTCACACGCAGTGTGGTCGCCGCCTGAACGGGTTCGGAGGTCGCCGGCGGCTTCGTGGGCACGGTGGAGGAACCCGTCGCATCCGGCCGCTTTGCCAGTGACATCTGCACGGTGGACGTCGCGCCAGCCGACACCGCAACGGTCCGGTGGTCTTCCTCATATCCTGCCAGCTGCAGGGCGATGCCATGGCTTCCCGGAACCATCGCTGACAGCGTGACGGGGGTGACCTTGCCGGTGTCGACGCCGTCCACCAGGACCCGAGCCCCAGCAGGAACAGAGGTCACATTCAGTGTGCCCATGTCCACTGTCTGACTGCCAGAGGGCTTGGTAGCCGTTCCACCAGGCCCTGTGGAACTATGGCTGAATGGCCTGGCGATGACCAGGTAGCCCACAACGGCTGCGACAACAATGCCGGCCGCCAGGGGCACCATCCAGCGTCTTGCCTTCCTCCACCCAGGTACTGCAGTGGAAACAGCATCCAGAAGCGTCGTTACCACCTGCTCCGTCGGACCAGCGACTTCCCAGGTCAATCCCTCTTCTGGAAGCGGAATCTCCGCACGTCCAACGCCCCCGGTGAGGGGTGCAGTCTCCTCTGGCTGGGAAGCGGTCCCCTTTTGTTCCTGCGCGTACAGCTGCTCCATCCCAACCATATGCACGGGTGCTGCAGCTCGCTCTGGTCTCTCCAGCTCGTCCAGTACCGGCCCATGTTCCCTCCCCGGTCCGACAGCGTCGCTCATTGGCCGCTGCGGCGGTGGAAAGCCTGCGGTTGCAAGAGCTTGCAGGACATCTCCGGGGGCAGCAAACCGCTCATCAGGGTTCCATCTCACCAAGCCAGAAATCACCGGACGCAGCTGAGCGGGAATTTTCTCCAGAAATCGCTCCGTCTGGACCGAGCCACTGAACGTCAGAAACGAGCGCACCTCGGAGACCAGGGGAACTCGTCCCGTCAGCATCTCATACAGGATCGCACCAAGTGTGTACAGATCAGAACGCATGTCGACGCCACGGCCGTCCAGCTGCTCCGGGGCCGCATACGCTGCAGCCTGCTCTCCCAGGGCACGGTCAATTGCTCCGGATGCAGGCGCAGTACCGAAACCAGTGACCTGCGCGTCACCGGAGGCAGTGATGATGATACCGGCAGGGGAAAGCGCGCCATGGAATGGAATGCCACCGAATGCGGCTGCCGCCTCAAGCGCAGAGGCAATGCACGAACTGATCCACGCAGCCTGAGCTGGTGGGACGACACCACTTCTGTGCTCCAATTCGGCCAGCGTAACTCCCTGAGGGCCAAACCCCGTCACCATGTAGCAGATGTCCTGTTCCTGGCCATAGTCCTCGACAGGTGCCACATATGGGTGGCCGGACCCTGCGCCCAGCTGCGCGGACCGCAGAAAGCGCCGTACTGAGCCGGCGTCCCGCGTCAGCGGCGGTTCCAGGACCAGAACGGCAACGATATTGGAGGTGGCGATCTCGCGAGCCAGACAGACAGTAGCCATTCCTGCGCTTCCGGCCACTTCGTAGATCCTGTACCGCTCATGAAGAACACGTCCCCTGAGTTCCACAGCACACTCCCCCCGCCTTGCTGCATTCACGTGCGGCTCAGTCCATCTATAGCGTCATGGCTGACGTTGTCAACAGCCCTGGGATCAACTACTGCTTCCCAGTCGCGTATGCGCTACGCCTGTCCCTCGCTCAACGACTGGAGTTCATACAGATTCTTGTAGATGCCGCCCTTTGCCAGCAGCTCGTCGTGCGTACCAGATTCGATGATGCGCCCGTGCTGCACGACAAGAATGCGTTCCACGGTCCGTATCGTGGAAAGGCGGTGGGCTACGATCATGCTAGTGCGGCCCGCAAGAATCTTCCGGATCGCCCCCTGGATTACCGCCTCGGACTCTGTATCTATGTTCGACGTGGCCTCATCGAGAATCAGAACCTTGGGATCGAAATACAGCGCACGGGCAAACGAGATTAACTGCCGCTGGCCAGCAGACAGGTTGTTGCCACGTTCGTACAGGTGATAGTGTAATCCACCGTCCAGCCTGCCCACAAAGTCCATCCCCAGATAGTCGACGATCTCCTGCGCACGCCCCTCATCCGGATGTTCTTCAAACAGAGCAATGTTCTCCAGAATGCTGCCGCTAAAAATGAACACATCCTGCATGACAAATGCGACGTTCCGCCTCAGGAATTCGGCCGGCAGGGTTGCAACGTCCACGCCTCCCAGCAGAACGCGTCCGCTGTCGACGTTATACAAACGCGGCACCAGTCCAGTGATCGATGTCTTGCCTGCACCGGTTGGACCCACCAGCGCAATTGATCCTCCTTGCTCGACTCTGAAGGAGATGCCCTTGAGAATCTCCTGGCCCTGGTTATAGCTGAGGTAGACCCCTTGAAACTCGATATCGAAGGACTCAGGCACCTTGCCGTCAAATGCGCTCGGCGTATAGACTTCTTCCGGCTCGTCCATGATCCGGAAGATCTTCTCGGCAGAGGCCATGGCTGACTGGAGCGTGTCGAACTGCTCTGCCACCTCCTGCACCGGTTGGAAGAAGATCTGGACGTAGAACATGAACGTGACGAGTGTACCGAATGAAAGCGCCCCCGCAAGGATGTTTGCGCCCCCATAATAGAGCACCAGAGCGGTTGCGAGGGTAGCAAGCGCCGACACGAGCGGACGGAAAATACCGTTGAGCAGCATGACGCGAAGGCGTGCCGCGGTGTATTCTTGATTGATGCGCTGAAATGACTTCTTTTCCTTGTCCTCGATGGCAAAGAGCTGGACGATACGGACGCCCTGGATGCGCTCGGCGATAAACGAGTTAATGCGGCCCAGGCATGTGCGCGCCCTACGATGTGCATTGCGTATGGAGACCCTGAATATCGCCGTCAGCAGGATGTCACCGGCCAGCACCGCCATCAGGACCCATGTCAGGAAACTGTTGAGGTTAAACATCACGACACTGACCCCCACCAGCAGAAATCCATCGCGAACGATGTTGATGAGAGCCTGGCTATACATGTCTGCAAGGGCCTCAATGTCGTTGGTCACGCGCGTGGTCAGGCGACCCGAGGGCGTGCGGTCGAGAAAGTTGAAGGGCAGGCGTTCCACATGTTGAAAGAGCTTCACCCGAATGTCGTAGACAATACGCTGTCCGACGACCTCAAGCACCACACGGTTAATATAGCCTACCGCGAATGCGACAAGAATGATGGCCAGAAACAGCAGGGAGAGTGAACGAATACCAGCCACGTCGACCGAACGCAGCCACGCCCGCTCACTGGGGGTGAACCGCGACAGCGAAGCCGCGTCCATGACATAGGTTCCCGGGGCGAACACCGGCTGTGGTCCCCGGAACACAAAGGGCCGTGCGGCGTCCGCATACAGGTCAAGATGACTGATGCCAAGCTGGCGTGCCTTGACCGGCGCCACCACGTACAGCGATACCTCGGTTGTCCGGACGCTTGTGCCAGCCAGATGCAACCCCCGGGCAAGTTCGATCTTGTCGTAGTACCAAGCTCCATTCAACATGAAGCGGTAGGTGCCAGCAACGACCGCATTGGCTTTTGCTGCATCTTCTGGTGTATCGACGCGCACGAACCGCGTTGTCGTCGGGTCGATGTAGTCATCAATAGCCCTGCCGACGATGAGCGGCAAGGCGATCGTCTTCGCCGTCAGCAAGCAGATCAGCACAAATGAAACCAGCAGCAGCGCCCAGTACGGCCGTGCGAACCGGAGCAGGCGGGCCATCAGTGTCGCGTCGAACGACCGCTCCTGGACTTCCTCGTTGTTGATGCCAGCCATTACTCGCCCTCCACTTTCTGTTCCACCAGTTGCCTTCGGTAGACCCGCCAGTACCAGCCGTGCTTCCTCAGGAGAGTGCTGTGGGTGCCTTCCTCGACAAGGCGTCCGGCATCCAGCACCAGAATCCTGTCCATCTGCCGCAGTGCCGAGATGCGGTTACTGATGACGATGCCCGTCGGTCGCGACGGAACACCGGCAATGTTGTCCAGAATATGTTTTTCTGTATCAGCATCCACGGCCGACAGCGCATCATCGAGGACCAGGATGCGTGGCTTCTTGAGGAGCGCCCGCGCAATCGTAACGCGCTGCTTTTCACCTCCGGACAGCGTAACGCCGCGCTCACCGACGATTGTGCCAAACTCCTCCTGGAACTCTGAAATGTTGGCATAGATATCCGACTGACGGGTCGCTTCGTGGATTTCTTCCTCACCCACCGGCAAGTCAGTCAGGTTGATGTTCTCCTCGAGAGAATCCGAGAACAGGAACACATCCTGGGTGACCACACCAACCGCTCTCCGCAAGTCGGCAAGCTTATACCGCCGCACGTCGACGCCATCGATGAGGACTCTTCCTGCAGACGGGTCATACGCCCGCGTGAGCAGTGAAACGATCGTTGTCTTCCCCGAGCCGACGGGCCCGATGATGCCGACTCTCTCACCAGGAGCAATATGAAAGCTGACGTCGTCCAGGATCCTGTGTCCTTCCCGCTCAAATGTCACATGCTCGAAGGCCACCTCACCACGCATGTCTTCCCTCAGAGCACATGCATCGGGCAGCTCCTGGATCGTGGGCTTCTGGTCCAAGATATCATTGATGCGAGCCAGTGAAGCCTGACCGCGTTGAAACAGATTTATCGCTTGCCCCAGCGCAGCCATCGGCCAGGCGAGCATACCAATGTAGGTGTTGAATGCGACCAGCCCTCCGATGGTGAACGAGCCCCGCGTCACCAACACACCACCATACCAAAGCAGGACCAGCACCGAAACGGACCCAAGAAGGTCAATCAGCGGACCGGTGAGACCCCAAAGCCGTATCAGCAGAATGTTGCGCCGCTGCAAGCCTGCTGCCTTGTCCCTTAGTCCACGAGTGACATCCTTCTCGCGCGCGAAGACTTTGATGACACGCATCCCGGTCATCGCCTCTTCAACGTAGTCAGTGAGCGAGGCAAAAGCGTCCTGCACGTTCTTGAACAACTTGAAGACCAGGGGACCCACGCGCATCACGAACAGCGCGATGAGAGCAAGAGGAATCAGCGCCAGCAGGGTGAGGCTTCGATTGAAGCGCAGCATCGCGACCAGCGTGAATGTCGTCATGATGAAGAAGTCGGCAATCATCAGCAGGCCGTCCCCGAGAGACTGGCGCACTGCCTCCAGATCGTTGGTCACAAGAGCCATGAGGTCTCCCGTCTTGTGGACATCATGGAAGTCCGCGGACAGGTCAAGGTACTTTGAAAACAGGTCGGCACGCACTTCCTGCTCGATGTACCGTGCACTGCCCCAGATAAGGTAGCGCCAGAAATACCGCCCGACGGTAATCCCTGTGATCAGGGCACCGATCTGCAGGAGAGCGAGAAGCAGCGTATGCTTCGTGGCGGTAAACGATGACAGGCCATCGATCACCCTGGCAGCAATGCCCGGGATGACTGTCTGGGAGATGTCGACGGCAGCCAGAATGAGAATACCTGCCAAGTAGCGAGCCCAATACTTGCGAATAATGGGGCCAATGTGCCGCAATGCTCCCACTTTTTGTTTGGATTCCGTAGTAGCCATGTCGCTAAAAGATACCCCCCATGGCCGCCTTGTCAACACATGCCGTACACGACAAGCGCGCCGCAGGCGTCCTGAATACGCTCATGCCACCGTTGAAGGCTTGCATCCATACCGCGCCCTGCTACGCTGTGTGACGCGGACATGATCACACCAGCCAGACTCTACGACATATTGCTTGCCGCGTACGGACCCCAGGACTGGTGGCCCGGCGACACGCCCTTCGAGGTCGCGGTCGGAGCGGTGTTGACGCAGAATACTGCCTGGAGCAACGTTCAAAAGGCGATTCTGGCTCTCAAAGCCAGGCATGCCATGACTGCGGACGGCATCCTTGCCCTCTCTCCAGCACAGCTGGAAGCATCCATTCGTCCTGCCGGCTTCTATCACGTCAAGGCAGAATATCTCCGGACCCTTGCGGTCTGGATACGCCAGCGGGCTGGCGGAGACCTCTCCAGTCTCGCAGACGAGCAGACAGCGCTGCTGAGAAAGGAACTACTGGCACTGCGGGGCATCGGCCCGGAAACGGCCGACAGCATTCTGCTGTACGCGATCGGCAAACCCGTGTTTGTTGTCGATGCCTATACACAGCGCATCGGAACCAGACTCGGAATGCTTCAGCAGAGACCTGCCCGTGACCAAGTGCAGCAGGCATTCACCAGACAGCTTCCACAGGATGCGCGCCTGTTTAATGAGTTCCATGCACTGCTGGTACACCTGGCCAAAGACCACTGCCAGGCACGGCCCCTCTGCCTTGGCTGCCCGCTGGGAGCGGATTGTCCATCGAACTTGAAGACTCCAGTCCATGGCGCAGTCACGTCAAGGAGGCGTGCTCTATGAGCTATCGCTACATCTATGGACCCATCCCGTCGCGGCGCCTGGGCAGGAGCCTCGGCATCAGCCCCATTCCAGACAAGACCTGCAATTTCAGCTGCATCTACTGCATGCTGGGACGCACAGACCACCTGACGAACAGGCGGCGGCAGTTCTTTGCTGTAAAGGACATGCTTGCAGAGCTGGACGATGCGCTTCAGCACCTCTCGCTGCCACCTGACCACATCTCCATTGTCGGCAATGGCGAACCGACCCTCTCCCTGGGCCTGGATGAGCTGATCCAGGGAGTACGGCAGCTCACCAGTATTCCCGTTGCGGTTATCACCAATGGCGCACTGCTGTCTGATGCTTCAGTTCGTGACGCACTGGCCTTGGCGGACGTCGTCCTCACCTCGTTCAATGCTCCCACCGAGGAACTGTTCCGCCGCGTGAACCGCCCGCTGTCTGGTATCACACTGGAGCGTGCAAAGCAGGGACTGATGGACTTCGCCCGCATGCAGCGCAGAGGGCAGCTCTGGGTGGCAATGATGCTAGTCAAGGGTATCAACGATACACCCGAAGTCCTGGAGCAGACGCGGCTCATCTTGCAGGAGGTGTGCCCCGACCGCCTCTTCGTCGACACGCCGATCCGACCGCCCGCCGAACGCTTTGTCCAGCCTGTCGCGCCTGAGGCACTGGCACAGGCGGAAGAGGCGCTGGGTGGAGCAGCATCCTCTGGGTTTGACTTCGGTGCCTTCAGCGTCCGCGCGGGGGAAGATCCGGTCGAGACACTCGCGGAGATCTGCAAGAGACACCCGATGCGCGAGGATCAGGCACTGCTGCTGCTGGAACGTGCCGGGATCGACCCCCTGCCGGTCCTGGACGCCCTGCGCAGCGATCCCCGCTTCATCATCGAGGAGTATGCGGGACACCGCTTCTTCCTTGTCCGCGAACCAGACGGTTCAAGCTCATGATCCTGGGAGCACACGTCTCCATCGCCGGAGGAGTTGCACTTGCACCTCAGCGCGCATCCGCCTGTACGTGCGAGACGTTTCAGATCTTCACCAAGAACCAGCTGCAGTGGCACGCGCCACCACTATCCAAGGATGAGATCACCGGCTTTAAACGGGAAGTCCAACAGTATCGCCTGACACCGGGAACAGTTCATGCGGCCTACCTGGTCAATCTTTCGGCGGCTGAGCCAGACTTACTAGCCAAGTCGCGGCAATGCATGGCCACCGACCTTGGCAAGACGGAGCGTCTGGGGATCCCATGGCTCGTCGTCCACCCCGGGGCTCATCGTGGCCAGGGAAGCGCAAAAGGAATCGATGTTGCTGCGAGCAGCCTCGACTACATCTTCCGGCTCTCCCGTACGCAGCACACGAGCATCCTGCTTGAAACCACCACGGGTGCGGGCACAGTGCTGGGTGGCACGTTCGAGGAACTGGCAGCCATCCGCGAGCGCTGCCACTTCCCAGACCGCGTCGGATTCTGCATCGACACTTGCCATATCTTCGGCGCAGGCTATGACATCCGTACGGCTGAAGGATATGCCACCACTGTCCAGAAGATGGACGATGTCCTTGGCCTGGACAATGTTCATGCCTTTCACCTCAACGATTCCAAGGGCGCGCTGAGTTCAACCGTTGACCGGCATGCAGAAATCGGACAGGGAGAGATCGGCCTGGAAGCGTTTCGCCTCTTTGTGACTGATCGGCACTTCGCCAACGTCCCCGGCATCCTCGAGACGCCTGGCGGAGATCCCGCCTTCGCACGCAACCTCGCGCTGCTCCGCTCGCTGCTCCCGTCCCCTCCCCCCACTGAATTGTGAATCCCCAAGGTGCCTGACCCCAAGGGATTCACAATCCTGAGTTTGGCCCGTGATTCTGGACAGACCGGACAGTCCGAATGCAGCATTGCAAAAAAACGACGTTCACGTATGATACGATTAGAGTGCCCGGGAGCAGCGCTTGGAGCGAGGCCGGCAGCATTCCACCGGAACTGCCAGGGCAGGAGTTGAACTTGAAAAGGAGGACCAGTTATGAATGCATCGCTGGTAGTACACCGTGTCGGACCGGACACAGCAAAGAATATCGGACAAATGGATCTTGCAATAACACAGTCGGCAAAGGCAGGTGCACACCTTGTCCTGTTCTCGGAAGCCGCGACCACTGGACTGATCCTCAACAACGATCCCAGACATGACCTGATGCTGGGGGAACCCGTTCCTGGTCCAGCGACAACTCATTTCGCCGAGCTCGCCAAATCCAGCCGCATCCACATCGCATTCGGTATCCTGGAGCGCGACGGAGCTGCCTTGTTTGACACTGCAGTGCTGGTGGGCCCAACTGGAGACATCCTCCTCAAGTACCGCCGCATCGATCCGGGGTGGCGAAGCCCTGATGGCGACCCGAGAGTATACCACGAGGGAAAGGAATGCCCCACAGTCGACACCCTCATCGGCCGCTTTGCGTTCGCCATCTGTGGCGACCTGTTCAACGACACCGTTGCGGAACAAGTGCGGGAACAACATCCCACCTATCTCCTCATGCCTTTCGCCCGCTGTTTTGACAGCGGCCTGTGTGACCAGAAACGGTGGGAGACTGAAGAGCGCCAGATCTATGTCGAGCGTGTTCAGAAGATGGCTGTCACGACCCTGATGGCGAATTCGATAGGAGAGAAGGATTTCGACGGAGGCTCGTTCGGAGGGGCTATGGTCGTGCATGCCAACGGCCGCATCACGCACTCACTCCACCTGGGCATGCCCGGGATGATCGTCGCCGCCGTTTAGCCAACACATTCCGCACTGGCACCTGGGACAGCGCTGAGGTGACGTGAACTCCCACTGCAGTGGGGTCCGTCATCGGACAACAACATAAGGAGGCATCATGCAGCAGCAGACAGGCATTCGCATTGGCAGGCGCGCGTTCCTCTCCGCGGCGCTCATCCTTCTGGTCCTCATGATCGTCGCGGGCGTGTTGACGCGCATTGTTCCTGCGGGTGAGTACCAGCGCAGCATGCAGGACGGGCGCGAAGTCCTGGACCCGGGCTCGTTCAGGTTGACGTCATCGCACCCGCTCCCGATCTGGCGCTGGTTCACTGCTCCCATTGAGGTTCTCGGCAGCAGCGACGCTACGATGGTCATCACAATTATCCTGTTCATTCTGCTTGTCGGCGGCAGTTTTGCCATTCTGGACCAAGCTGGGGTCATTCGAACAATCATCGCAGGCATTGTGACACGATTCCGTTCCCGCAGATATCTGCTGATCGCAGTCGTCTGCCTCTTCTTCATGGCCATGGGCGCCTTTCTTGGCATATTCGAGGAAATGGTGCCACTGATCCCTATCGTCGTTGCTCTGGCCTGGTCCATGGGCTGGGACTCACTGACTGGCCTTGGCATGAGCCTGCTCGCCACTGGATTCGGCTTCAGTGCAGCTGTTGCCAATCCGTTCAGCATTGGGGTCGCTCAGCGCATCGCCGGGCTGCCTCTGTTTTCGGGAGCATGGTTCCGTCTCATCGTCTTTGCAGTCATGTACATCGTTGTGGTGTCATTCGTGATGCTACACGCACGCCGCATCGAGCACGCCTCACGTTCGACGCTACTCTGGCCGGAGGAGCTGGCGGCCCGCGCGCATTATCAGCAGTCGTCTGCAATCCTTACGTCCGTCACCCCTCGCCGTGCGGTCACCTGGTTTGGCATTTGTCTGGGAGCCATGCTGACTATCATCCTGCTGGGTCCCCTGATTCCTGTGCTTCAGACGTATTCGCTGCCCATGATCGCTCTCGTGTTTGTGGCAGCAGGGCTGGGCGCTGGATTCCTGGCAGGACTGGGATCCCGGAACACACTCAGGACGTTTGCCTCCGGTTTGGCTGGCATGGCTCCCGGCATTCTGCTGATCCTGATGGCCATGAGCGTCAAGTACATCGTCGCCGAGGCTGGGATTATGGATACCATCCTGCACAGCGCGGCCACCAGCATTGCGAGGACCTCTCCGTCAATTTCCAGCCTGCTGATCTATGCCATGGTTCTCGGGATGAATTTCTTCATCGGATCCGCGTCAGCCAAAGCGTTCCTGATGATGCCATTGCTGGCACCGCTAGCAGACCTGGTCGGACTCACACGCCAGATCGCTGTCACGGCGTTCTGTTTCGGTGATGGCTTCAGCAACCTGCTGTATCCGACCAACGCTGTCCTGCTGATCGGACTAGGCCTGACCAGCGTGTCCTATCCCCGATGGTTTCGCTGGACGATTCTGATTCAGCTTCTCACACTGGTGATAACGGCTGCTTTTCTTCTGCTTGCCGTTTCCATTCACTTGGGCCCCTTTTAGTGCCATGACATCGCTGATCCCGCAGAGCTACAGTGCATCCCGTGATCGCTTCCGCTCGAGCCGTGATCGCATAGTGCTCCGATGGCCTGCCAGCAGGATTGAGACGCACGTCATCTCCGCAGACAAGGACGACCTGAGCATTGACATCCTGCACGCTCCAGCAACGGAACGCGCGCAGCACCTGTTGCTGGTGACTACCGGCGAACATGGCATCGAAGGGTTCGTTGGCTCCGCAATCATGGAGCTGGTTATCCGGGAGATCCTTCCAACGCTGGATCCAACAACGACGTCGCTCTGTCTCGTTCATGCCATCAACCCATGGGGCATGAACCATGGGGAGCGTACCAATGCGGCAAACGTCGACCTGAACCGCAACTTTGTCACGAGCTGGGACCCCCCGCCACAGGCCAACAATGGCTACCGCTGTCTGCGCCCCATCTTCCAGCCGCAGGGACCCATGCCTTCCGTGCGGTGGAATCGCCTGCTCGTCGCCAGTCAAGTGATACGCCTTTCCGTAACGGGAAAGTCCGGCATGCTGCGTCAGGCTCTTCTGGCCGGACAATATGATGAGCCGGAAGGTCTCTACTATGGTGGCGCCGGATGGCAACCAGAGACCCAGGTTATGCGACGCCTGTACGACAGCTGTCTGAATGCAGTACCTCACCTTGTTCACATAGACCTTCACACGGGATATGGACCACGGGACAGCATGAGCGTCGTCAACTCTAGCCTGGACCCCGTCCGCTCCAGAGAGTGGGCGCAACGCATCCACTACCCAAATGTTGTTGCCGCGACATCGGAGGAGTTCTACCACATCGACGGCGACATGATCGACTACATGTATCGGATGCACGAGACAAGTGCCCCGACGGGCGCAATGTACGCAACCTGCTTTGAGTTCGGATGCCTGGGTGACTCTCTGCTCGCCCAGATCGACAGCCTGTGGCGAACCGTGGCAGCCAATCGCCTGCGCCAACATGGCGCTGTAAGCGAAGCAGTCGCTACTGAGGTCCGCACGCTCTGGCGCGAATCCTTCTGTCCATCGGAGCCCTCGTGGCAAGAGCAGGCGCATGCAGATGCCCTGCGCGCCTTCCGCGGCATCCTGCATGACCAGGGTCTGACCGGAGAGTAATAGGACTGGACAGTCCGCCGGTTTGACAGTAAGATGCTAGTCTCATGACACAGACAGTCAGCCTTGCAGAAATGAATTCGGTATTTACGCTCATCCTCCTCGTGATCGTGGGCATCCTGCTTCGTCGGTTCCACGTGCTCTCCGCGCAGGATATCGTCAGTATCCGCAAACTGGTCTTCAACATCGCTCTGCCCACACTCATCTTCATCAGCCTGTACAGCAACCCGATCGACGCAAATGTGCTCTGGATCATTCCTGGGGTGGTCATCATCCAGGCGCTGGGCTACGTGACGTTTCGGCTTGTCCCCATACGCTTTCGCGAGACAATCTTCTCCGGATTGCTTGGCAACACAGGGTTCATGGGATATCCAGTTACCCAGGCAATGCTCGGTCAGGGAGCACTGCCGCTTGCCGTCATCTATGACCAGACCCAGTCCTTCATGATATTCAGCACATGGATTCACAAGAACCTGCGAAGCTTCATCAACCCCCCACTCATCGCCATGATCCTCGCTCTTATCCTCAAGCGCGTCGCCCTTCCACTCTTCTTTACCAACGCATGTCAGCTCGTCGGCAATACAACATCGCCTCTTGCCATGCTGTTTGTGGGGCTGAACGTGGAACTGGACTTCCACTGGAGTTCGCTCATACCGGCAGCTGTCAAACTCATACTCGTACCAGCACTGGCTCTAGCCCTGACATTGCTCCTGCCCGTGACGGGCGACATCCGCAGTACCTTCGTCCTCCAGAGTGCCATGCCGTCCCTCGTTATCGGTGTCGTGTATGGTGCCGAGATTGGTCTGGATGCAAAGAAGCTGTCCCAGAATGTCGTCGTCTCAACGCTCCTGTTCCCACTGACCATTCTCTTCTGGGCACGGTTCTTCTAGATGAGCGGCTCCCATGTGCCATGCGGAGGCCACTCCTAATAGAACCCAGTCCAGATGTTGCAGCCTCTTGCACTCAGGCATATACTTGTCTTGGACAGCACGGTGTGCCGTCACTTGAGCATAGCGGGAGGAAGACATGGGAGTCATCATTCGCACAGCTAGGCTTGCTGACCGAGAGCAGATACTTGCAATCAGCTCCCGCATCTGGGAGGGCGACGACTTCGTCCCCCGTGTGATCGATGAATGGCTTCTTATGCGGGACTCCGAGGTTGCTGTCGCTGACCTGAATGGATCGGTGATTGCCTTCGCGAGAACGCATACCTTGACCCCTGGCTATGTGTGGCTTGAGGGTATCCGCACGGACCCGGCAGAGCAGGGTCATGGTGCAGGCAAGGCCCTCACCGCGTACTTCATCGAAAAGGCTGGTCGCGAAGGGGCACAACGCATTGGGCTGTCCACCTATATCGACAACTATGCCAGCATTCACATCGTCGAGCACCATGGATTTCAGCGGCAGGCCTCCTTCATCCTGGCAGAGGCAGGGCGGGATAGTCCCGCTCGCGCTGCAGCAGAGCCGTCGCCCCTGGTTTCGCCCGTATCGTTCGATGAGGCGCGCGCCTGGATCCTGCGTTCACCTTTCATCGCCAGGAGCCGCGGCTTCCTCTCGCAGGGATGGAAGTTCTGGCCGGTGTCACGCCCCGGCGTCGTTGCATGGCCTCCCTTCGACAGAGCCATCGGCCTCCGTACCGATAACGGCTCGCTTCGCAGCCTGCTGGTCGTCTGCCGGCCGGACCATGGGCCTCATGAAATCACGATCGACTTCGCAGATGGACCGGCCGAAGATCTCGACGTCCTGGTCCGGCATGCCCTCGCACTGTATCCCGGCATCAAGACCATTCAGGCCATGATACCAGCAGGAGACGAGGGGTCCACAGCGCTCCTTCAAACGGTGACTGGCCTCGAGTTCAACGTCTGGCGTCATGGCGAACCGGACGTGTTCGTCTACGAGCGCGAGGTCGAGCAGCACTAGCCGGCCAGTGGCGCCGACACGACCATACCCGGACCACGGTCACTGCGACCCATGAGCAGGAGACCGCCATGCTGGTAGAAGTCAAGGACCTCGCAAGACGCTTTGACAAGCTGACCGCCGTCGACCGTGTGCACTTCAGTATTCCGGCAGGCGGGGCGTTCGGCCTCCTTGGACCAAACGGGCCTGGCAAAACCACAACCGTCTCCATGATGTGCGGCCTGGTCGTGCCCTCTGGGGGAGACGTCATCATCGACGGGCACAGCATCCTCAGAGAGCCAATGGCTGTTCGCCGCGTTATCGGCGCCCCCCAGGACATTGCGCTGTACCCGACCCTCTCTGGCCGCGAGAACCTTGTGTTCTTCGCACACATGCAGGATGTTCCCGCCGATACTCTGGCATCACGTCTCGACGCCGTCCTTGACATCGTCCAGCTGGCCGACCGCCAGAAGGACCGCGTCGAGAATGCTGATCCTGGCAACAGCAGGAACTGTCTTCCTCCTGGCCGGCTCGACGATCTACGCCCGTCAGGTGCGGTCATGAGGAGTAGTCCTCCGCAGCATCCGGGGCCTTCAGGCACATCGTGATGACTGCGCAGATGATAAGCGGGGACACTCAAGAGAGCGGTGAGATCGTAGAGGAGGCCGATCTTGACACCCAGAACGCCATAGCATGCCGCTGCAGGTCCAGTGACCGCAGAACAGCTGATCCACTACATTCTGGTCGTCACGTTAATGACCATGAAGAGCGCCAGCACAACCCATCGATAGCCATACAGGGGCACTGCGGACCTCTTCGCCGTGTCTCCCACGTGGGTCATGTTCCCCCTGCGGTGAAGCACGCACCAATACAGTGGTTGTCTCACTGCATTGGCGGTCAGCAGCTTTCACTGCTGCGAAAGCGTCAGAGATCGGACGCAGGGCTTCAGCGACGAAGCAGGGCCTAGACTGCCAGAAACACGGAGAGGGAGCGGAACCAGTCCAGGCGTTCCCTGTCGATGACGTTCAGCCCGTAGGCGTTGAGGAGCACCTGTTGCCCGTCGGCATCCAGGTAGCCAAACATCGTTGCAAGATCATACCAGGGATCGCCAAGGTCAGTAAGCGACCAGTCCAAAAGCGATGTGATCCGCTCCCCATCCAGCAGAATGTTCTTGGGCCGGAAGTCGCCATGGATGATGGCGACCGTACCGGGCGCAGGGCACGTCGCCTTCAGGCGCTCAAGTTCCTTCACGGGATCCCCCGCGATGCCCTTGGCCCGAAACTCGGCCCGGCTCATGACTCTCTCCTCAAGATGATGCTCCGCCCGAAGCAGCTGCCCATCGATGCACCCCTGCCAACTGAACGGACCAACGGGCAAGTGGTGAATGGTTGCCAGCATTGAGCCTATCGCCATGGCGATACGGTCGCGCTGGTCTCTTGAACTGGCCTCGCGCAAGACGTCCGTCGCAGAGCGGCCGGCAGCATTCTCCATGAGCAAGAAGCCCAGCGGTCGGTTCTGGACATGAACCAGCGGCTTCGGCACCAAAACAGCCGTTTCATGCAGCACGCCGAGCACCTCGTACTCGAGAGCAAGCTCCTGCATGCGGTAGGACCCACGGGAGACCTTGAGCATAAACAGCTGGCCGGCAGCGTTTTGCAGGCGCATCACAAGACCGGACTTGCCGCGGTACGGGGAGAGGCGGTGCACGATGGGACCGGTGACCGCCAGGACCTCGGCAGGCAGCCGCAGCGTCATAGGGTCCAGATTCATCGGCGGCAAGCGCTCCGCTGGCGAAAGAGCACCGGTGATCGACTTCGTACGTGGCTGTATGGACATCGTGCTCTCCGAAATGATCGCGCGTCTCATATCTTTATCATAGCATCATTTGCTATTGTGAACAAATCACTCCTGCCCGCATGAGATCACCCGATTGTGACAGCGAGCGGGCCTGGCTCCCTCTGAGTCTTTCTACAGGTTCAGCTTGCGATCCATAAGCCAGGCAGTCAGCACAAAGGCCAACACGCCAAGACCAACAAACATGAGAGGGGCCAGGAACGGGAACTGAATAGGGCCTTTCCCGTCAACGATGATGGAGGGGAGATTGCGCCAAGGATCAAGGTAGAGATCCCAGCCGGCAAACGTCGTTTCAAGCCATATTCCAGCCTTGAGGCTCAGCCATAGCACGGTCATGACGACGAGTGCCGAGAAGACACTGCCCAAGTGTTTCCTGGAATTCACAAGGCTCTTGCCGAAGGTCACCCCGAAGAACATGATGGACATGAAGCTGACAATTACCGCCAATACTCCAAGGCACATGATCCAGTAGTCTCCCGTCAGCAGGAACCGACCAACCACTGGACGGACTTGTTCCCCGAGGCCGGGAGCAAGACACGCCAGCAGGATCACGCTGCTCATGCCCCCAAGTAGGGTCATGATTGTGTCGATGATGAGGACAATGATCCGCGAGCCCAGGATCTCCGCTCCGCGCAGTGGAAGGCCAAAGATGAGGTAGCCGGTGTCGCCATACAGGTCCTGCGTGTATGTCACGATGTTGATGATAGTCATAACCCCGTAGAAGATGACCCAGCAGATTGCCATCGTCGCTGGCACTCCTATTGAGACTGGCGCCGAATACGCCGGGTCCTGGCGCATGCCGATGAACTCGGTCGCCTCAAACAGTGTCAACGCTGCCATGATAAGAAGACCGACCGTGTAGAGAAGCCTGCGGCCCCTCAATTGGTATCTAGCGAGCTTCCACATGGCCATACACCTCCCTGTAGATGCCTTCGATGGATGTGCCGCGCTCAGTGCGCAGGTTCTCGGCCACACCAGCAAGCACCACGCAACCCTTGTTAAGAAAGATGACGTCGTCGAAGAAGCGCTCGACGTCAGAGACCATCTGGGTCGAGAGGATCATGGAGCAGTCCGTACGGAAATTGGCCACCAACGCCTCGAGCACCTGGCCGCGAGCAAGCGGATCCAACCCACCGAATGGCTCGTCGAGAATGTACAGGCGAGCCCTGCGGCCAAACACCAGGCAAAGTCTCGCTTTCTCCACCATGCCACGCGAGAGCGAACCAATCTTCTGCCGCATCGACAGGCCCATGATGTTTAGCAGCTCCTGGAAGCGCTTGCGATCAAAGTCCCGATAGAAGTCGGCGTAGAAGTCTCCCGCTTCGGCGACGGTCATCCAGCGGTCCAGGTGATTGACGTCGGGCAGAAACGAGACAATAGCCCTGGTTGCCACGCCCGGGACGAGACCGTCGATGAGAACGCTGCCCGATGTGGGCGAGACGAGAGCTGCAAGGATCTTCATCAGGGTGGTCTTGCCACTACCGTTAGGCCCCAGCAGTCCAACAATGTGGCCTTCGGACACGTCCAGCGTCACATCGGACAATGCCGTCGTCATGATGTAACGCTTTGTAAGATCGTTGAGCTGAACAACTGTGCTCATTGCTCCTCCCCTGCGGCAGCCAGGACCATTGCAGCCATCTCCTCGCCGCCATATCCCAGCGAGCGCATTTGTGTGACGTACGAGTGCACTGCTTCGCCTGCAAGCCGACGCCGAAGTTCCTCAACGCTGCCGGCATCACCGCAGACGAACGTTCCCGTGCCTCTCTGGGTCGCGACGTAGCCCTCGCGTTCCAGCTCAATGTAGGCCTTCTGCACCGTGTTCGGGTTGACCAGCACCTGCTGGGCAAGGTCACGCACCGAAGGCAGCTGCTGCCCTGCCTTCAGCTCGCCCGAGGCGATCTGCCTTCTGATCAAATCCATGATTTGTGTGTAGATGGGAGTCCTGTCATCAAACTCCATACAACGCCTCCCTGGCACTGCTGTAGCGTACTGGTGCACTATTGTTGTAATACACTTGTGCTCTTTGTCAAGACCCCGCGTTGCTAGGGGTCACAGGCTGTGCCACATTGATGAGACACCCGCTGCCGCCGACAGCGTATGGAGGCCCGGGAATTTTCCATATACTGTTCTCAGGCGATCATATCAACACAGGGAGGAACCATGGCGGAAAAGGAGAGACCAATGCGAAGGAGCGAGTGCGAAGTCACCGATCAAGGGACAATCGAACATATCCTGCAACGTGCCACAGTGTGCCACGTTGCCATGGTGGACGGCGGAGAGCCTTACGTCATCCCTATGAACTGCGGATGGGACAGCGGGCATCTCCTGCTGCACTCAGCGGCCCAGGGCAGGAAGATCGACATCCTGCGTGCCAATCCTCATGTGTGTGTCGAAATCGAAGAGGACGTCCAGCGCATCACCGGCAGAACGGGCGAGGACTGCACCGAGAACTACGTGACCATCATCGGCAGCGGCACTGCCTCGTTTGTGGTCGAGCCCGTGGCCAAGAGCCGAGACCTGAATATCATCGCCCGCCACTGTCATGCCGGCTTCCCCGAAGAAACATTCACTCAGGAAACGCTGGAGCGTGTAGCTGTCATAGCAGTCTCATTTGACTGGCTCACGTGCAAGGCGAAGGGAATGACACCAAGGCCATAACGCCGCATCTTCGGCTGGAAGGAGTAACACGTGATCTACCGCATTGAACGCGAAGACATCTGGCAGAAAGCCTTGCCATCGGGGCACTACATCCCGGACAGCTACGAGTCGGACGGGTTCATTCACTGTTCGGCACTGGAACAGATCGTCGACGTCGCAAACAGTCACTACGCCGGTCGCCGTGACCTGCTCCTGCTGTGCATCAGTCAGAAGCTGCTGAACGCACAGACCCTTTGGGAGCCCTCCGACGGTCTCTACTATCCTCACATCTATGGTCCGCTGAACACGTCGGCCGTCGTGGCGGCCCTTCCATTTCCCTGCGGTGAAGACGGAACCTTCCAGCTGCCAGCGGACATGCCCGAGGACACAGACGACTTCCCGGAGGAAGACCCCTAGGCGAGCAACTTTGACTGGACGCACAGCACAGAGGTGCCGCCGTCTACAGGGGTGAACACTCCTTGGGATGTTCGTTCACGAGAAGAGGTTCTTTTGGCTCAAAATGGCACAGCCGGCTTTTGCAATACTCCAGATGTTGTTACACTATGAACAAGCCCCCGCGTGGGGTGACATCGCAATCCACTATCAATAGATGGGAGGAACACAATGGGTTGGATTATCGCTCTGGGAGTCATTGTCCTCGTGGCCATATGGCTCATTAGCATCTACAACCAGCTCGTCCGCAAGCGCACGATCAAAGACGAGGCGTGGTCGGGCATCGACGTTCAGCTGAAGCGCCGGTATGATCTGATACCTAATCTGGTCGAGACGGTCAAGGGATTTGCAGGTCATGAGGAGAAGGTCTTCACCGACGTGACCGAGATGCGGTCGCGCGCGATGAATGCAACCGGTGTCGCCGACAAGGCCGCGGCCGAGAACCAGCTGAACGCGACACTGAAGTCCCTCTTCGCAGTCGCCGAAGCATACCCCGAGCTCAAATCCAACACAAACTTCCTCGACCTGCAGGCGAAGCTCGCTGACCTCGAGGACCAGATTCAGATGGCACGCCGGTACTACAACGGCACCGTGCGCGATTTCAATATCCTGTGCGAGACGTTCCCGTCCGTCTTTATCGCAAATATGTTCGGCTTCAAGAAGGCAGAGTTCTTCGAGCTGAATGGCGCCGAAGAGCGCGAGACACCCAACGTCTCATTTGACAACAACTAGCAGTTGGGCTGCACGCCAGGGGTCAGCAGTGAAGAAACTCGCCTGCATCGTTGTTGTCATCGTTGCAGCCTTCGCACTCATGGTTCCGGCTGGCAGAGCCGAGGCTGCGGATGATGAGCACATCCTGTCATTTGATAGCGTCGTGACGGTCCACACTGATTGCACCATCGCCGTCCAGGAGACCATCACCTGTGTCTCGGCCGGGATCAGCATCCAGCACGGCCTGTACCGTGATGTTCCGACGACATCCACTGACCCAGCGAACAGTCGGGCGGACCGATTCCTCAGCCTGCCTGGCTCGTGAGCACCTCGGGGCGGTTCACCAGTTGTTCGTCACTGAGGTCGTTGCCGTTCAGCAGCCTCGCTTCAGCGGTCATGTCCGCGTCGGTTGCCCCCGGGTACAGCTCGAGATTTGGCCGCGGGAGCAATAGTAGAGGCGGAGGTGGCGGTGGAGGGTGGGAACATGGGAACTCGGACGGTCGTATACTGAACACGAAACCAAAGGAGCACGTATGAGAAAGCCTGGGCTGCTGATCTTGGCAACACTGATGGTGATGGCGTTCATCTTCTCACTGCCTGGACTGGCACTGGCGGGGGAACAAGAGCGCATCACCAGCTTTGATAGCGCGATCACCGTGAACAAGGACGGATCGATGCGAGTAGAGAACACCATCAGTGCCATGGTGAACGGCGCTCAGATCCAGCACGGCATCTACTACGACTTTCCTACCGTCTACTCTAACCTCAAGACTGGCGGACGACTGGTGATCGACTTTAAGGTACTGGGCGTTCAGCGCGACGGTCAGACCGAGCCGTATACCGTATCAAACTGGTCCAATGGCAAGCGCGTGAAGATCGGTGACCCCAATGTCTTCATCAGCCCCGGTGTGCACACGTGGACCCTGAGATTCAGCGTTGATCGCGAGCTAGGCTACTTTGCGGACCATGATGAGCTGTACTGGAACGTGACGGGCAACGGATGGGTCTTCCCGATTGACCGTGCATCCGCCACCGTGACTCTCCCGCCTGGCGCTGCGGCGAGGATCACAGGGCTTGCCGCCTACACAGGCGGAATAGGCTCCACAGCTAGTGATGTCACCACGACACAGGCCGCCGATGGAACGCCGAGGTTCGTCACAACTTCCACCCTGAACCCAGGTGAAGGCCTCACGATCGTCGTGGGCTGGCCCAAGGGGTTTGTTCAGACCCCCACTGCGGCCATGCGCCTGGAATGGTTCCTGCGCGACAACAGCGCTCTCATTGTGGGCTTCCTGGGCATCCTGCTGGTCTTCCTCTACTACATGGTCACGTGGTATCACCATGGCAAGGATCCCAATCGCGGCACCATCATTCCTCTCTTTGCACCACCCGACGGCGTGTCGCCCGGCGGTGCCCGCTACCTGACAAGGATGGGCCATGACAGCAAGGCCTTCACCGCTGCGTTAATCGACATGGCCGTCAAGCGGTACATCACCATTCACCAGGAGCGCAACAAGTACTGGATCGAGCGCGACACAGCACCAGAATCGGTCCTGCCGGATGACGAGCTTGCGCTTGCCAGGACACTGATTGGCGCAACTGCAAAGGTGGATTTTGAACAAGCAAATGCCGAGAAGATCCAGCGGGCCATTCTCGCGAACAAACGTTCGCTGGAGACTCATTACCAGCCACGGTCCTTCGTCAGCAACACCGGCTATCTTCTGACCGGAATCTTGCTCTCGGTTGCGGCGGTAGTAGTCACGTTCTTCGTCGCTGCCAGCAGCACGGCCATGCAGTTTGTCGCGCCCGCTGTCGTCATCATCGTCCTTGCCATCATGAGCGCTGTCTTCGGCTCCACGCTCAAGTCCTACACCCCCGAGGGGCGCAAGCTCCTGGGCCAGATTGCCGGCTTCCGGATGTATCTCTCCACCACGGAGAAGGACCGCATGAACCTGCTCAATCCACCTGAACGAACGCCCGAGATATTCGAGAAGTTCCTTCCCTATGCGCTGGCACTGGGTGTTGAACAACGCTGGTCACAGCAGTTTGCCAGTGTGTTCGCCCGCATGGCGGCTGAGGGTCGCCCATATACGCCTATCTGGTACTATGGCGCCTACTGGAACCCTGTGAACCCTGCGGCTTTTGCGACCCGAATCGGAAGTGGCTTCACCAATGCCATCAGCGCCTCGGCCGTACCGCCTGGCAGCAAATCCGGATTCGGAGGAGGTGGTGGTGGAGGAGGAGGGGGATTCAGCGGCGGTGGGGGCGGCGGCGGTGGGGGCGGCGGCTGGTAGAGCCATCCATTTCAATCATGCCAGGAACCGAGTAGCCCCGGGGACTTCTCCCGGGGCTACTGCCGTTGAAACGGCTCAGACCTTGACAGCCTCGGCCTCCTTCTGGAACTGGGCGCGGCGCCTCCCGCAGAGAACAATGGGCAGATCTCCCTGGATCAGTCTCTCTCCACCGTTCAGGCTGCCGACAAAGGGCCGCCGCGTTTGCACGACGCTGCGATCCTGGTGCGCGATGGTAATATCCGCCACTCCTGTCAGCAGGTCAGTCAGCTGGCGAATGCCGGGAAATCTGCCAAAATTGGGGTAGAAGCGAAGATACAGGATGCTGTGCTCCTCATCCACACAGACGAAGGCTGCTGTAATGCGTGCGTTGGGCCCCAAATTGTTCTGCCACAGGTCGGGAAAGACGAAGGGCAGCCGCGACTCGGTCTGTGGAACCGGTGGCTCGTTTGACCGCAACGGTTTCTGACCGTGGTCCTTCTCATTGTCCACCCACATCCGCAGGACATTGCCATCCAGTTCTGCTGCGGGGGCCGTTGACGATCGTCTTGTTCCCGCGCCGATGGTGTTGTAGTGGAAAAAAGGCAGGTGGACGACGTCCAGCTGATTCTCGATGGCTCGCGAGTAGAACGCGTTCCATGGGTCCCTCCAGGTACAGTAGATCAGCCTGGTATCGTCCAACCGGGGATGAACGGCACCTCAGGGTACTCCTCGCGCGCCTCGCCCCACCACAGGTAAATCTAGCGGTGCGCTTCGCGCACGACGAAAGCCTCACCCTGGAAGGTTGCAGAAACCAGAGCCTCCCTTCCATACGCCGCAGTGACTGTGACACCGCTTAACCCCGCGTGATTCAAGAATGAGATACCACTGGTTGCGAATCATTGCCTGGCCTCGCACCGTCGAAATGTGGCTCATTATACCGGATTCACTATCAATGTAACATTTCGGGACGGTTCCAAAAGTGTAACACTGTTACAGTATTGGAACCGTCCCGTTCTGTAACACTGTTACACTCTGGCGACAGGCCGGGCCCCAGAAGCAGCAGGAAGGACCAGAGACCTGCCGGCACTGAAATAACGCGGGGAAAGACACCTACGCCGGCGGTACGTCGTGATCCGGGATGAGCCGCTCGACGTTACGAACGCTTGGAATGAGATATCCAGCAAGACCCGCCGCCACTCCCGCTAGTCCGAACAGGACAAACATCAGAGAGATCCCTGCACCGTCCCCTGTCCCAGTCAGCCAGCCAAACACGGGAGCCAGAGAGCCCGAAGTCAGCATGGCAGGACCGAACACCTTGTCAGCAAGCGGTCCCGAAGCGAGCATGGAGATGGGAGCCGCAACCTGAGCGATGATGAGCCGGGCAGAGAAGACGCGCCCCTGCAGCGAAGGAGGGACTTTCGACTGCCAGATAGCTTGATTGCTGCCATTCAACAGAGGGAGAAAAGCCATGGAGGCGAATCCACCGACGGCCCAGACTGGAAGCGACCGGCCCAGTCCCAGGACAGCTGTCCCGAACAGGGAAGTGAGGATCATGCCGAGAAGAACGCCGTCGACCTTGCGTTTGGGTCCTCCCCATGCCGTCAACGCTGCGCCACCGACCACCCCGCCGATAGCAGAGGCAGATTGCACCGTCCCGAGTATGGTCGAATTGTTGCCCGTCCGGGCCAGGATCAGCGCCGGCAGGATCGTGACACAGAGGCTTGCCAGGAGATTGGATGAAAAGAACATCATCTGCAGGTTGAACAGGGGGCGATGGCTCCAGATATACCTGAAACCAAACGTGGACTGCCTGAGAAAGCTTTCTTCGTTCTCCTGCACCGTCTTCGGTGGGTTCGGGATCCTGACCGCCACCAGTGTGCTCAGTGCTATCACGAATGTCACAAGGTCGATGGCGAAGATGACCCACAGGCGCTCGAAGCCCAGCACTCCGATGAGGGCACTCGCCAGGATGGGCGCTGCAACACCCGAAGCGCTCTCTGCCATGGAAATCATGCCGCTGGCGCGCTGGTACTGTACTTTTGGCACCATCATGCTGATGGCTGCGCTGTACGCAGGCCACTGGAAGCTCTGAAACACCGCCGTAAACGCACCGATCACATACAGGTGCCAGAGATGCAGATGTCCGCTGGCAAACAGGAGCAGGATCATCAGCGTCCCGACGGCAGATGCCATATCCGACAGCGCCATTGTCCACTTGCGGTTCCAGCGATCCACCAGGACTCCCGCGATCGGACTCATGACGAGCATGGGGGCAAACGCAAAGAACGCGACCATGGACAACGCTGTCGCGAGGCCGGTCGTGCGGTACGCCCACAGAGTCAATGCAAAGCTGGTCATCGCCGTCCCGACCAGGGATACGACCTGACCGAACCAGACAATGGTAAACGCTGTCATTCCCTGTGGCCGGCGCGATGGAATGGCGACTATCTGCGCATCAGTTGCAGGTCTGTCTTCCACGGGTGTCTCCTTTTTGGCCAGGGAGCTTTGGGAACAGTTCTCACAGGCGGTCAGTTTTGTGACTCTTTATGCCGGCGATCAAGTTCACGCTGAATGTGTCGCTCCTCCCAGTCCTTGCCCAGGAACGGGCCAATACCGAATACCGAGATAGCATGGACCGCAAGTCCGATGCCCCAGCCAATCAGCGGCCAGATAAACCAGATGACGCCGTCGTTCTTTGTGAGCGTGGCCATATTGAGGACAGCAAGTGCCGCATTCGTCAGGACAAACATGGTCGCGTGCGCGTAGAAGCCCTTCACTTCCTGAACGCGGTCTTTTGCCTTCTGATATTCCTCCAGTTCGGTCATGCCATCACCTCGCACCCTCTCTTGCCATGCTGGTCCTGCAGCTCAACAAGTGGAAGCGTATTGCCAACTGTTTTCATAGCTACCTCCTGGTCACACGTGTTTTCAGTATACTGAACAATAGCTTTGTGTCATGGTAGGCGCCACACAAGGCGCACCAGTGGAGCCAGGGTATGGACGAACTCAACACGTGTCCCCAGGGTAGCTGCAACATGGAGGGTCCCGTCACCTCCGTCGACCGGGCAGACCGTGTCGACCCGCAGCCCCGCGTTCCCAAGGCAAGAGCCACGGTGTCGGTGGTAACCCTCGTGGAAATGCTGCCTTTGCATGCATTGGTGCTGACCAGTATCTTCGGCATCGTTGCGTCCGTCCCTCCTCACGTCCTGTCAGAACTCGGCGCGGTATCGGTCCTCTACCATGATACCGTGTGCCGTCCCTACTACGAGGACGGACGGGCTCGGTCTTCCCATTCCATCCTTCCATTCACGGAACTGTGCCATGCCATCGAAGACGACAGGTCATACGCTGCCAGCCGGATCGGCGAAACCGCTGCCTCCGTTCACAGTTGCCGGTGATGCCGCCTGCAGAGCGAGCATGCATCCAGCTGAACCACATGCACTGTCCGTGTCTTGACGTCACACCGCTTCGGCCTTAGCATGGTGGCGTTCCTGACAGGTCGCCTGCCTATACACTGTGTACATGCAGATGGAAGCGGGGCTTGCCAGAGTCAATGCTTATCAAGGTCGGGAACCCACCACAACCCTTAGTATGGAGGTTTCTGTCATGACAAGTGCACCAAATGAACGACAGCTACAGGGCTTGACAACCGCAGAAGCAAAACAGCGCCTGAACGATGAAGGACTCAACGAGCTGCCCTCCACCAGCAAGCGGGGATGGATTCATATCCTGCTTGAGATCGTCAAAGAGCCGATGTTTCTCCTGCTGCTTGCCTGTGGTACGCTCTACCTGATCCTGGGCGACCACGAAGAGGCCATGATGCTGCTCGGCTTCGTCTTCGTCGTCATCGGTATCACCTACTATCAAGAGGCAAAGACCGAACATGCCCTGGACGCCCTGCGGGACCTGTCCAGCCCGCGCGCCCTCGTGAAGCGTGACGGTGAATGGATCCGCATTGCAGGCCGCGACGTGGTGCGGGGCGACATTCTCATGCTGTCCGAGGGAGACCGCGTCCCCGCCGATGCCGTTATCCTTTCGTGCACCAATCTGTACGTTGACGAATCGCTCCTGACGGGCGAGTCTGTCCCGGTTCGCAAGGCGGAATGGGATGGAGTCATGGAGATGGCTCGTCCAGGCGGCGACGACCTGCCCTTCGTGTATTCTGCCACCCTCGTCGTTTCCGGACAAGGAATCGCCGAAGTCCGTGCTACCGGTCTCAGGACCGAACTCGGAAAGATCGGCAAGGCACTACAGAATGTGGAGACTGAGAAGCCTCCGCTTCAGCGGGAGATCAACGCTCTCATTCGTGACATGGGGCTGGCCGGCGCAGCCATGTCGGTTATCGTAACGATTGTCTTTGCACTGACCAATGGCAACAACCTGCTGGCCTGGCAGCGCGGAGTCCTCTCGGGACTCGCCATGGCCATGGGCCTCTTGCCCGAAGAGTTTCCAGTTGTCCTCACCATCTTCATGGCGATGGGAGCATGGCGCATGTCCCAGAATCAGGTCCTGACACGCCGCATGTCGGCTATCGAGACGCTGGGGTCAGCGACTGTGCTCTGCGTCGACAAAACGGGCACGCTGACGATGAACAGGATGACCGTCCGCAAGCTGGCGGCCGCCGGCGAGTACTTCGACATTCCCGCGACAGGGCTTCCTGGCAGCCTGCCTGAGTCGTTCCATGAACTGGTGGAGTACTCGGTCCTCGCCTGTGAAGCCGATCCCTTCGATCCCATGGAACGGGCCATTCTCGAGATGGGACAGAGCGCGCTGAAGGGCACCGAGCACCTGCACGACGATTGGGAGCTCGAGCGGGAGTATCCGCTGTCACGTCAGCTTCTAGCCTTGTCACAGGCGTGGCAGATGCACTCCGGCGATGGTCGGGTAGCTGCCAAGGGGGCACCGGAAGCCATCCTGGACCTCTGCCACCTGCCGGAAGCCGAGCGGGAACTGATCATGAAGCAAGTGCTCGACATGTCAGGAGACGGCCTGCGCGTGCTGGGGGTCGCCAGAGCCATCTACAACGGCACGGTCCTACCCGAGAATCAACATGATTTCGACTTCGAATTCATTGGTCTGATCGGCCTCGCCGACCCCATCCGCCCGACCGTCCCATCGGCCATTGCCCAGTGCCGGCGTGCAGGCGTTCGCGTCGTGATGATCACGGGCGATTATCCTGGCACGGCACAGTCCATCGCGCGCGAGATTGGCCTGCAGCACCCCGACCTCGTCGTCACAGGTCCGGAGCTCGAAGCCATGACCGAGGACGAGATCAGCAGCAGGATCCGTGATATCAGCGTCTTTGCACGTATGGTTCCGGAGCAGAAGCTCCTGCTCGTCCAGGCACTCAAGGCCAACGGTGAGATCGTCGCCATGACTGGTGATGGCGTCAATGATGCACCAGCACTCAAAAACGCCCATATCGGCATCGCCATGGGCGAGCGCGGGACCGACGTGGCGCGCGAGTCTGCCGCCTTGGTCCTTCTCAAGGACGACTTCAACAGCATCGTTGCAGCCGTGCGCATGGGCCGTCGCATCTTCGACAATATTCGCAAGGCCATGGCATACATTCTGGCGGTCCACGTCCCCATCGCAGGCCTGTGCCTGATCCCCGTCCTGCTGCGTTGGCCCCTTATCCTGCAGCCCGTACACATCGTGTTCCTGGAGCTCATCATCGACCCCACCTGTTCTATCGTGTTCGAAGGTGAGCCAGAGGAAGCCGATATCATGGACCGGCCGCCCCGCGACCCGGCAAAGCCTACCTTCAGCCGGAGAGTCGTGCTGGTGAGCCTTCTGCAGGGACTTGGCATCCTGATCGCTGTTCTGGTCGTTTTTGGTGTCGCTCTCTACGGGCGTGGCTTGAGCGAGAACGATGCACGGGGACTGGCCTTTGCTACGCTCATTTTTGCCAATGTGGCGCTCATCCTGACAAACCGGTCTTGGACACGCAGCATCGCGCATACCCTGCGCACTCCGAACAAATCTGTATGGTGGGTCATCGTCGGAGCCATCAGCCTGCTTGCCATCACACTCTATGTGCCCGTCGCCGCACGCCTCTTCAAGATGGCTGCCCAGCACCCGATCGACATGGTCATTGCTGCAGCAGTTGGTATCAGTACCATCTTCTGGTTCGAGCTCTTCAAGAAGCTGCAGCCAGAAGCTCTGACATAGGAAGGATTATGTTGCATTCGTGGCCAGACCGCGCACAATAGAGGCAGCATGACAACCAGCAAAGGACACCATCGGGAGGTATGCATGGAAACGTCGACATTATCAAAACTCGCAGTCCGCGTGCGGTATGACATCCTGCAGATGACGACGGAAGCCGGGTCCGGGCATCCGACGTCCTCGCTGTCGGCGACTGATCTCCTCACCGGCCTCTTCTTTGGCGGTACGTTCCGATTTGACCTGCACCATCCGCAGGACCCGTGCAACGACCGCATCATCTTTTCCAAGGGGCATGCCTCACCACTGTTCTACGCCCTGTATGAGGCAGCAGGGATCCTGTCACAGGAAGACTTGATGACCTATCGCGCGATGGGCTCGCCCCTCGAGGGACATCCGACACCACGCTTTCCCTATGCGGAAGCAGCAACCGGGTCGCTTGGCCAGGGGCTGGGCATTGGCGTTGGCATCGCCATGAATGCACGGTACATCGACAAGCTGCCCTACAACACCTACGTTCTCATGGGCGACAGCGAGGTCGCCGAAGGCTCGGTCTGGGAAGCCGCTGAACTGGCATCGCAGTATAAACTGGACAACCTGGTGGGCATCCTCGACGTCAACCGACTGGGCCAGCGCGGCGAAACCATGCTGGACTGGGAGCTGGACGCCTATGAAGCACGCTTTGCCGCCTTTGGCTGGCACACGATCGTCCTGGAGGACGGGCACGACCTTGACGCGGTTCAGGCAGCCTATAGAGAGATTGACCATGCCTGTGGTCGTCCGACCATCCTCATTGCCCGCACAGTCAAGGGCAAGGGCGTCTCATTCCTCGAGAATCAGGACGGGTGGCATGGCAAGACACTGAGCAGGGAGCAGTTCGATCGGGCAGTGGTAGAACTGGGGCCAGTCGACCTGAACCTCTTCGGGACAATCGAGCCACCGGTCCAAACGATGCCGGCGCGCTGGACTCCCATGCCGCAAGTCCAGGCGACCAGCCCGAATGCCTTGTCGACGCGCGAGGCATACGGGCGGGCCCTCGTCGACATCGCACCATCACACCCGGAGATGGTCGTGCTCGACGCCGAGGTCAGCAATTCCACGTTTGCAGCTACCTTCGGCAGGGCCTATCCCGAGCGATTCTTCGAGATGTACATCGCTGAGCAGAACATGGTCTCTGTCGCGCTGGGCCTGAGCACCCGGGGCAGGGTCCCCTTCGTCTCGACGTTTGCAGCCTTCCTTTCGCGTGCCTTCGATCAGGTTCGCATGGCACAATACGCTATGGACCGTGCCAACATCAAATTCACTGGATCGCACGCCGGTGTCTCTATTGGCGCAGACGGCCCATCGCAGATGGGCCTGGAGGACATTGCCATGTTCCGTACGCTGGTGGACAGTGTCGTGCTCTATCCCGCTGATGACGTCTCGACGGCAGCACTGGTTCGGCTGATGGCCGATCACCATGGCATCTGTTACATGCGCACCACCAGAGAAGCCCTGCCACGCCTGTATCAGGAAGGGGACGCATTCACCATCGGTGGCAGCAGGACCCTCAGCCGCAGCGACGACGACCGTGTGACGCTGGTCGGTGCGGGAATCACCCTCCATGAAGCGCTCAAAGCAGCTGAAACACTGGCTGCATCGGGCATCAACGCCCGTGTCATCGACCTCTACAGCATCAAGCCGCTCGACATCGCGACACTGCGAACGGCAGCGGCCGAGACTGCAGCGATCATCACCATCGAGGACCACTATGCAGAGGGTGGCATTGGCGAAGCGGTAGCTGCTGCACTTTCCGACGTTGCAACCCCCGTGTTCTCACTGGCAGTGCGAAAGCTGCCGATGAGCGGCAAGCCCGACGAGCTGCTGGCCTACGAAGAGATCGATGCCAGCGCCATCGTCCGCCGCGTACAGGAGCTCTAGGAGCAGCCGGCAATGGCCGCGTCAGGTTGCTGACCCGGCGTCTCGCACCAGATCTTCGCGCAGCAGGTCCATATAGAGGATATCAATGCGCTTGCCGTCACGGGCGCTTGCTTCCCGGAGGCATCCGGCATCTTTGAAGCCCAGCTTGCGATACGAAGCGATCGCACGTGGGTTGCAGGCGAGGACCGTAAGGTAAATCGTGTGCAGTTCCAGCATGTCGAACCCCACGATACACAGAAGGCGCATTGCTTCTGTGCCATATCCGTGGCCACGATACTTTTCGTCCCCAATCAGGATGCTGGCCTCGCCTCTGCCCGCGATGAGATTGAGATTCTTGAGCGCACACCGTCCGATCAGATCCCCCGTCGAGATAAGATGGACGCCAAACTGGCGACTGTCGTCCAGCGAAACGGCCTTGTCATAGGACGCCTCCATCGCCTCCAGGCTGGGTGCTCGTCCATAGCCTTTTGTCAGACGCGTTACTTCGCGGTCGTTGGCCCACTTCCAGTACAGTGGAACATTGTCACGCCGCTCAGGCGCAAGAAAGACATGCGTCGCTTCAATCACATGCGGCAGGATCTCCATGGTCTCCCCTCTCCCCGTCCGGCAGATAGCTGGCACGCTTCGTCACGTGCTGGCTGCTTCCTCGAACTGCGCTTCGTACCTGGCCTTTGCCTCGTACATCCGCTTATCGGCCAGCCCAACCAGGTCGCTTTCATCCGGATCGCCTCGCATGGACGCAATGCCAAACGAACAGCGCACTGCTCCCAGGGCTGTCACGACCTGATTCTCGACATTCACACGCAACCGCTCCAACAGCAGTTCGGTCTGTCGCTGCGATGTCTCCGGCAGGACGAGCAGAAACTCGTCGCCGCCGTAACGGATGATCTTGTCCGCCGAACGCAGCGACTTTTGCATGACCATCACAAGGGACTCCAGGACGCGGTCACCCTCGGCATGCCCCAGCCGGTCATTGATAAACTTGAATCCATCGATGTCTGCCATGACAAAGGAGAGGTCATGACCGTGTCGCCGTGACCGGTCCAGTTCCCCGGCAATGATCTCCTCCATGGCCCGGCGGTTGTGTGCGCCCGTGAGACCATCCAGCAGTGCCTGCTGGCGCAGGAGCTGCTTGATCTGCATATTTCCCAGCATCAGCCCGATGCCGGCAGCCAATGGCATCAGGTTACGCACATCCTCGCGAGAAAATGCCCCAGCCTTCCTACTTTCGAGGTTGAGAACCCCGATTGCCTTGCCCCCTGCCATCAGCGGAAGAGCCAGGTCAGAGAGCCCGTCGGGTATAGCATGCAGGTAGAACGTGCAGGTACGGGCATCAGCAACATTCACAACGTTCTGGAGACGAAACGCCCGCACGGCGACGCCGACGCGGTCATGCACCGAATGGACAAGCCCATCGTACTCGCTCGGATACCCCTTCTGCGCGCGCAGGACCAGCGAGTCGGTCTCTGCCTCGTACAAAAACAGGGCGATATACTGATATCCAAGGCGCCGCGCAATCCGGCTCACGACCCTATTCATATAGTCAATTGCGCTGGTCGCGCGAACGCCATCCAGTGTCGTCTCATGCAACAGGGCAAGGAAGTTCTCCCGCTTCGCAGACTGCTGTTCCCTCAGGTAGCGGGCAATGATGAGTCCGATGAGATGAACGAGAGGACGCAGGGCGTCCACATCGCCAGATTTCAGTCGGCGGCGCGATGTCTGAACGTTAATGATGCTGACCACGCGCCGGTCGATGATAATGGGGAAACCAACGTAGCTCACCAGATCGCCGGCCGGTCCCCGCCAGTCCGGATAGGATCCGATGTCCTCGATGAAGCAGATCTCACGACCGCGAATGATCTCCTCGACATTGTGCGGCAATGCCCGGTTGAAGTTCGCTTCGGCCTTGTGCAGGACGCTCCACGAAATGCCGTTGGCTGCGACAAAGTGCAGACAATGCCCTGGCCAAACGTCCATGACTGTCACCGAGGCTGACGGAATGGACTGCGCAATAACATCCACCGCCCGCTGGACGGCCTTCCGTGGAGTCGTTTCCAGCAGGACTCGCTCCAGTTCATCAGTCTGGATCAATGTCGTGTTCTTCATCGCTGAAGTCATTGTACTAGATGTCATTGTACTAGATCCGGATCCTCCTGCAACTATCTGCCTGGCTCATAGCCCAGGCAGAACGGCCCTCGTGACAGCGTCTGTTCTGCCAGCGAGCTACTTCAGAATCACTCCCTTGGAGGCATGCGAGCGCTTCCGGGCATTGTAGATGGTTCGGGCCGTCACGATACCCACGGCACGCACAGTTGCCTCTGCTTTGATATTGATGTCCTCAACCTTGCGCAGAATGCCCGGCACCACGGCCACAACCTTTGTTACGCGGTGGGAAGCGATAGAAGCCTTGTCCGCAAACTGGTTGACCTGAGCTTCCGCAGCCTGGATGGATCCGGACGCCCTGGCCAACTGCACGCCAGCGGCAGTCAGCCGTTCCTGCACCTCAGCTACTCTGGAGCCGATGTCGCGAGCCGCCTTCGCCACCTTGACAGCCATCACCACTAAGCCGACGGCGATTGCCAGCGACACACCACCGACTAATATGACAAGAACCCACAATGGATCCATCTGTTGCCTCCCCGGCCTCAATCAGCTACTTTATTAGTATACTGCATGATACACTGCGTGTCACCCGTGTACCATTTCGAGACCGATGGACCTCTCGTTTTGAACTAGCATACTCAGGGAAAGACCCCTTGCCTTGAAGAACACCCCGCATCTTGGACAAAAGGATGCGAGGGACAAAAGGGCTCGGGGGGTTCCACCACTGTAACATTTCGGGACGGTTCCAATACTGTAACACTGTTACACTTTTGGAACCGTCCCGTTTCTGTTACACCGCGTCACCAGGAGAGGGCACGGCGAAGAAACGAGCTGGATTTGTACGCTCGCTCTTGAAATATCACATCACAGTGGCAGCATATTATTAGCAAAAACTTCCAGGAGGTGATGACCATGCGACACAGGAAGGACCAACGGATCTCTACAGCAATCACGACGCCAGGGTCCACGCTGGGTCTGGACATTATGCAGGAGATCCGGCGAGCGAGCCGGGGACTCGCGTTCGCTCTTGTCGGCTACATTGCCATCTTTGCCGTCCAGCTGACCAGTTACTTCGTGACGCACATGCTGGCTCTGCTCGCCCAGGCATTTGCAACGCTCTCCAATGCACTCGTCGCGACTGTCGTTCTTCTCGCACTGCTCTGGTCACAGAAGCCCGTCAACATGTATCTCAGATGGAGCCGTGGCAGCAAGCGTAACGTGATCGCATTGATCTCGGTGACATTCATCATCCTGTTTCTAGCAGCGGGCACCCTGTGGCGCGCACTTGCCGTGCTGATTCGTGGTGGGGCCTTCCGAGCGGTCAACCCAGCCCTGGCCATCACCGTACTGTCAATCGGTATGCTGCTGGTCAGCTTGCCAGTGATCGATGTCGTCCATAGTGCCAGGGAGGGCTCCTCCATCCGTCTGCGCCTGCTGTCCCTCCTCAAGGATGAGGTCTGCTACGCCGGTGCCATCGTGGGCGTCGCACTGGCCGCCGCCGGCCACAGCTGGGCGGACCCTGCCGCGTCTCTGCTTATTGCCGGATCGATGGCCGCGGGCGGTGCTCTCCTTGTCCGCGACTGTATTCTGCTGCTTCGGAAGCATCCAGCTCAGCCGTCCCCTGCAGGCTGAAGCCGACCGCTTCTTCTCTTCTTCCCGGCCAACAGCCTCACCTAACAGGTTCCTCGCTCATTCCTCCGACGGCGTCAGATCCCTCCCTAATCGTGACGTTCATTCAAGATTAGCAGTCTTGTCATGTGAGTGCTAATACGTATACCTTTATGTGGTGCCAGATGTCTCCCCAGGGACATCGGCAACTGCACATGAGGCTTATGGCCGGCTCGTGCCGGATGAACGACGACGATAAGGAAAAAGGAGAAAACCATGTACGAAGATCTTATGATGAATACTAGAATGCACAAGTGCGACTCAGAGAACACCTGGGTAAACATGTATCCCTTCCGGATGAACGCCATGATGCGCGCAGCCGGCCGTTCAGGACGCCTGCCTGCCACCGACATCAAGGAAGATGACAACAAGTACGT
>JAJFTL010000061.1 GCA_021373025.1 bacterium | reverse complement strand
GACACGAAGGTCAGCAGAGCATCCTTCGATGCAGTCAGTTCTGTTCCCAGGCCTTTTGTTTGTCTTTCCACGGTGTCCTCCATGATTCCATGACCTGATCCCCACTTTCCAGGATTGTGTTGCGGAGCAGATCTCTTGGTGACATTCCGGGCAGCGATACCTTCTCGTGCGCCGGCTGAACAGCTTGCTTGAGACAACTCTGGACCTGCTTCATCACGTCTGTCTTCCCCGCTTCTCCGCTCAGAAGCGTCACGATAAGGGTGTTGAGACTAACCCCTTCCTCCTTTGCCTGCATGGCAAGCCTGCGATGAAGAGATATCGGCACGCGCACGACGAACCTGCCGCTCAATGCGACATCCTCGCTAGGCTTCGGTATCTCGAGTCCCTTCAACAGGGCGGTCGCGAACCAGACCTGCATCGATTCGCGGACGCTCGCCAAGGCTTCCTCAGTCGTCTCTCCGTCGCCGAAGCAGCCGTCGAGTTCGTCAACGCGAGCCAAGTACCTTCCCCACGAATTCTTGCTGATGCGGATGGTCCAAGGCATCGAGACATATCCAGTAATCAGCGCTTCCTGCTTATTGTCTGTCGTTTTCATGCCAGTCCTCCAGATTCAACTGCTCGATGATGTTGTCAAACTCATACACTTTTCCGTGGTGGACTACCACGATAAGTGGTACCTTCATGCCGATGTTGTCATTCCAGTAAGAGAAATGAGAACCATTACTCGTAGGCAAGATGCAATATCCAAATCGACGCAAGAGAGCATCAATAGTGGAATACTCCATTTCGCTAGGGTTACTCAGAATCCTCTCAATAGTCTTCTTGAGTTGTGACACGCATCTGCCCCCCTTGTCCACCGACATGCGCATTATACTACCGATAGTACTATGTCAATACCCCACGGATCTCACTGTCTCCGTTCAGCGGCGAGAGAAAGCGCCGGACTATCTTCACAACGAGCTTCACGCGCAGTCGTTCATGTACTCTGATCCTAGTCCCCTGAGACGTTGCGCAAGGGCCACGATCCTTGCCGACTTACCGGTTGTTCTTGAGCCGTTTGTTCCATTCTGGCTGGTACAAATCGATCAAGTCTCTCTCCAATCGGTCGATTCCCGAATCGCTGTCGATTGGACAAACGAACAAGGAGACGATGGTGCGAGACTTGGCGACGCGCGGATTCACGTGGCAGTTTGTGGACTGGCCGTCTAGATAGCAGTTCTTGGGCGAGATGTGACCATAGCCCTGGTTGATCCTCCACACAAATGACTCGTGGGTCTTTCCAACGTACTTCACTTCGTCGGCGATCGCGAAGTAGTAGACGCCCTTTCTCTTGGTCAGATCCGTTCTCTCTATCGAGAAATCACAGAAAGTGCTATCTCCATCCTGGTTGAGGAAGCGCAAGTAGAGACTGTCGTTGCCCATCTTGAGCCGCTGAAGGAATCGACCGAGTCTGTCATCCAGAGAACCTGGATAGTGACATCGGATTTCTTCCGATAGCTTCGTGTACCGTCTTCCCGATAGAGTCTCAGCCAGTGTCTTGTTGTTCTTCTCTGCGAATACGTTGTCAATGTCGCATCTGCCAAAGCTCATTGGAACGGCGATGGGCTCCAACCTGCGCCCCTGAACAAGGATCTCCATGGCTCGTGTTGTTGTCCGTCTAGTGACCGGGAGCGGCTGTCTCAGGCATGTTCAACCCCGGGAACTTCATAGCGCACTCAGGAATGCCATGCAGGATTTCGTCGTAGTAGGGTCTCAGTATTCTAGTGCTCAGGATTCTCGAGGAGACGTAGACCATGAGCGCGTCTCCGATGGTGAACATCCGCTCCCTATCTTGGGGTATCTCATGTTTGGCGAAATTGTATAGGGCGAGAATAGTGTCAAGGGGCTTGAAGATTTCGTTTGTGGCATCAGGGCCGTTCTTGAGTATGTGAATGTTGCTCCCCAGAGTAGGCTTTCCATAGTGGTTCGGATCGAGAGAAGATATGGTCCTGCTGATCCAGTACTTGGTCACGGCCTCCAGATGCATTCCCGAGAACTGTACAGTGGATCTCGCCATGAGCTCGCTGTTGTGGTACTCGATGAGCGCGGCCGCATACTGTATGGGGCGGAACAGTCCCCTCGCGATACCTCCTGGGTACGGATTCCCGAAAGGTCTCAAAGGCAGGCAATAGCCGCCGATGCCACCGATTGACGCGTCGAGTCTCCAGAAGGACGAAAGATCAGTACCCAGACCGCCGTTCTCGATGCCTGCGGCGATTTCTTCTGCTGCCTGCAAGAGTACCTCTACCTGGTCGCCGGCTAGAAGATACTCCGCCAGTCTGTCTGATTCGTCCATGAGATCGGTCTGAAGCATTTGCCCCCCAACATTCTGGTCTGCTAGTCGCGTTTCTTGTTTCAAGTCCCTGTGTTGGCACTCCACCAAGTCTAGCAGGAACTCGAGATACGCCCAATGGGCGAACGGCGCACTGTCGTGCGGAAAAGCATCGCCAAAGCGGAATTCCGCCGGCTGAGCGCGTCGTGTTGCGGCCGCAGGCTTTTCCTGACAATATGACCGTTGCCGGATCTCATTGCCCCACAACTGGATCACCGTGTCAAAGGCGTCAAAACCGCCGCGGCCGTTGCCTTGACTCCAGACGACAGGCAGTGGCCCATACTTCAGCAACGCTGCAAGTGCATTCCACACTTCAACGCTCGTTTCCATTACTGTACCTGCCATGTGCTAGTTACAGCGCTGGCTCCATTTGTCGCCGAGATGAGCCGTTTCTCTTTGTGCCAAATCGTTTTTTGCCAGTCTGAAGAACGGGCCGCAAGTTCGCCGAGCTTCTCGTAGCGCATGGTGTCCCACGCTAGCAAGCGTTCACTTCGTTCTCGGTGCACCCCTATGCCATGTATCCCAGGGTTCGAAACTCGGTGCCAAGTTGGAGGGCGCGAGTCGTGTTGGGTCCAGTGTTTGACGGCTGGTATGCGCATGCGGAGAATCGCAAACGACCGTTGCTGGTTGCGTGCGGATCTCCCAAGAATCGAAATGCATCGACCCATACAGGAGGGAGAGTGCTATGAGAGCTTCTGGGTAGCCTATTGGTTGCTTCAGCAAGAAGATGGCAACGGGAAGGGCGCAAACAACAAGGAACACGCAGAACGAGTCATCCGTGCCAGGAATGCCCTGCTCGAAAGACCACTCAAGGAGAGCCGGCTGAACGACATCTTCAATGACAAGAGCTTGAAGTACCCACCAGGCTGCAGCGCCGCCCGCTCTCGTTTGTCCTGGATCGATAGGGAGAAAGTGTGCTGGAGGTGTCAGCGCATGGAAACACGCTGTCTGTCGAACGTCCTCAAGGCTCAAGAGGAAGGTCTTGACCCCATCGCTTCGACGGTCCTCTTGAACATCAGCGTCACGGGAAACACTTCCCCCACCAGAATCGCCACAGCCATCAACATGAAGGACTATCGAGCTATACAAGCTGCCATGACACGCATCATGGCAGCAGGGTGCTGGCCCGACAACGTAAAGCTACCTGCGTCAAACGCAGGTGATTTGGACAAGTCGAACATGCCAAATCGCGACTCGACATCAACCTCTTCAGATAGATGACTTCAGAGAGAATTCCCCTAGTAGGGGGTATAGGGGGAGAATGTTCTTGAACACGCAGGGGTCTTACCCTTGATCTTACTGGCAAGAATCCTCCGTTGATCTGTGGATAACCCGGCGGCCACTCGATTTTTCGCGAAGCGGCGCCCGTCAATGGAGACAGCGAGGTGAGTCGCTCCTATCTGATTCGCTGGGCAGTCCCCTTCTCTGGATCGAATTCCCAGAACTCAACATCTCCAGGAACAAGATGGTCGTATGTTCTGAGGTAGTACTTTGCCAGCGTTTCACGATGCTTCGTGCTGAAGGCTTTGAGAACAAAGAAGACCTTGCGATAGTCTTTTGGAGCAACGTGGAAGTAGTACATGGCTTCGGTCCATGTCGTCATCTTCGCACTGGGCGTGTTCTCTCCTTCGGTCCACGTGTGGGACTTGCACTCCAGGATGATCTTGGGGTCGGTGCTTCCAAGATCGAATTTGTGCCGCTTCTTCTTAGCTTCTACGCCAATGTCCAGAGCTACGTGCTCCTCGAGCGCGATGCCCTGCGTCAAGAAGAACGCCCGCGCCTGGGCCTCAAAATCGCTACCAACTTGACTATTGCTAGTGGATCCAATTCTCTGCGAATTGCCCATGCTGCTCCTCTTGCTCTGCTCGCTCGGTTTCCCCGACGAGCCCCGTCTGTGGTCCTTCCGCCCCGCGACGTACCGGGTCTAACATTATGTGCACTGGTACGTGTTTCCCGCCTGAATCTGGCAGTATAGCATTGCATGGGCGTCCTGGATACGCGCGAGTTGCATCATCTTAGTTCATCGCGAACTCCCTTCGCCCCCTCCGGAAGAAGTCATCGTGACACGAGACGAGGTACCCATGATACTGACATCCTTGTGTGAACAAGAGGGACGGAGCAGCGGGAATGGAGCTTTGACCGGAAGCCAACGCGACGAAGAGGGCACCCGCTATGACGTTGACGCAGCGCGCAGCAGCAGCCGAGCAGGCGCAGGCGGGGAGTAGGTCGAACCGCGCGGCCGCCCCCCCCATGCTAGACACTATCCCCTCGGCAGATATGCCCTCTCCTGCTGCAAGAAACGAAGATTCGCTCCCAAATCCTCGGTTGACGGGCTAAGACGAAGTTGACCACCTCCCGTCCGCAGCTGCACAACACAGACTGATTGGGTCTGTCGTTGGTTACGTGTTTGACGCAAGCGCTTGACGAGATATGCTGGATTCAGAAGAGAACGGTGGTTACAAAAGCTCTGCCTAGGGATGGGCTGTTGGCATGTCGCACATCGCACTGGTACAATTGTCGGAGTGATCATGAAGTGACAAGTGGGTTGACGCCTGGAGGGGGCATGACTACATGTGAGCAACAGGTTCTCAGAGCACTGAACGGGATTGGCGCCGAACTCAACTACCTCCGAGAAGAAATGCTCATCACTTGGGTGCAGAGGTGGGCTCCCCTCATTGGTTCGATTCTTTCGATTAGCATTGCGGTCGTTGGGTGGATACTCATAGACCGAGCGAATCGCAGGAGCAATCGCTACGCATTCAATCTTCAACTGAGAGATGTGGCACGAAATAGAATTCTGGACGCTCTGTATGACTACAGAGACTTCCTCGCCGACCTCCGAAGTCCATCAAGTGTGTTTCTTCGGGACAAGTCATTCATGGAAAGGGTGTACTCGCCCGGGGGGAACCTTGTTTCAGAATTCCTTGTGACGCGGCGGGAGATACTAGGGATCTTAAGGGGTCTCGAGCGATTTGACCGTCGGCGACTTGAGTGCTTCAAGGTAATGCAGCGTGATGCGTGGACCTTGAATCCGCAGCTCGAGCTTCCAAAGAAGCTTGATGAGCTTCGAGGAACGGACAAGAAGGTAATGGATTCCTTTTCGGAATATACGAAAGAGGCGGGCGATGCTCTTGGACGAAGTGCTGACACCGGGATTCGCTTTGTTCTATCAGATAGGGGCCAGCCATTGAAGGGCACGACGGACGAACAGACGGCTCAACCATGGATGAGCGAGATTGATGAACAGACGGCGTATGTGGACAGGGTCATAGCTTCACTTCAAACAGAGGTTGCAGTCAACTATGAATCATCAAGGAAGTGATGACAGCTGGAAGGATTGGCCGTTGCTCGACTCCACACTCGAGATGCTGCAGGTACAACAGAGAGTCGCGCGTTGGTGGATGACTGCGAAGGGGTGGGGAGCATCTTCGAGCTGCATACCGGGACGACGACCTCCCTCAAGTATGAGGCGATCGGGGCCCCCGTCGAGGCCGGGAGTGTCAAGGTGACCGCGCAGGTCACGATGCTGTTCAAGTTCTGAGTATCCGCCAGGAAGCCTGCTGTCCGACAAAGCGACCGTGTTTGACATGCAAAGGAGGAGGGACATGAAGCTTCGCATAGTACAATGGAACATCCACCTGAACTCCCTTGCGAAAGAAACGAGTGAATTCCTGGCGGCGAAGATCGGTACCGGCCAGACGCTCGTCTGTCTGGAAGAGGTGACACCCAGGCGCTTCCGCTACTTGGTCACCTCTCTCGGTCCGACTTCCTCGTGCTTCAGCCTCAACCTGCATCAGCCGGGGGGAAACGAGGCCAAGGTAGGGAAGTTGGGCATTGCGATGCTCGGGTTCGGGCTGAAAGTCGGCTTTCCGAAGCTACTGGGTCGTTGCGCGTTCCCGGAGCGAACGCTCTCAGCGCGGATTGACGGTACTACTGGGCACTTCCGGATCGTCGCCTTTCATTCGCTCACGAGCTCGAACCACCAGGAACACAAGCCCAAGAACTTCGCCCTCATCGCTGACTACCTGCGACGCAACCGGAAGAAGATCGACTTCCTTTGCTGTGACGCGAATGAACCACGCCACGACAGCATGGACCCAGCGAAGTTGGAGTTCTCCCCGAAATACGACAAGGGTGAAGTCAAGAAAGCGGCACTCATCATGGGGGCCGAGAAGGTTCATGAACTGACGGATTCCTACGTTGACTACTTGAGCAGCAAGGGGAAGGTCGTGACACGAGACCCCTTGGCGGTATCCTACAAGACGGGTACGCAAGGCCAGAAACACGGAGAGAGGCGCTACGACTACATCATGCATTCGCCCAAGTGGCAGGTCGTCAAGTGCGCCTATCCCTATGATGAGTCGGTGGCCACACACAGCGACCACTCTGCTGTTATCGCGGACTTCGAGCTGCGGTGAGCGTCCCTTCCGGTCGGTACGCGCAGATGATGGTCCTGTTGAGTTCCTGCATGTATATATGCGCAGGTAGCCATTGCATGTGTAGGAGCGCGTCCTTAGCACTTTCTGATCCCAGGAGGCCAACATGGCAAGAGACTACATGACATACTGGAGGCCCGAGACTGCCGACGTACAGATCGCCCACGGGGGACTGCTGAACCATTCGGCGAGCAACCAGCTTCGGAAGGTGGAACCAGGGGACACCGTCTGGATCGTCACCGTGCGTCCACCAGGTCGGCTCAGCCTTCTTGGTCGCATCATCGTCGGAGTGCTTGCCACCTATGAGCAAGCGCAGATGATCCTGGGCTCACCCGACATCTGGCAAGCCGACTGGCACATCATCGCACAACCCGGTACCGCAAGGCTCTTGCGTGAGGTGGATGTTGCGACCATCGCAGGCAGATTGCGCTTCGAGAGTGAAGAAGCACCACGGCTGGACGTTGTGGATGGCCACGTCGATGCCAGACAACTCCAAGCAATGAGACTCCTGACCCTAGAAACGGCGCAGCTGCTCGAGACATATCCAGATACTCCATCCTACTGGTGGGTGAACCATAAGCAGACGTTTGTTGCCGAACTCAATGGAGGCTATATCTGGTCGCCAAAGAAGAACGCCAATGGCGCCAGGAATGAGACCTATGATAACCTCACTCGAGTTCGCCCCGGTGACGTGGTCTTCTCGTATGCACTAGGAGTCATCAAAGCCATCGGCGTGGCAACAGGGGATCATCGAGAGCAGCAGAAACCGCCCGAGTATGGCAAAGCTGGCGATGCGTGGGCCCGAGACGGATGGCTTGTCCCGATCGAGTGGACCATCCTTGAGACTCCCATCGCTCCGATTGCGCATATGGACGAAATCGCGCCGCTCCTGCCTCGGCGACATTCACCCCTGCAGCAAGACGGGAGAGGGAACCAGGGATGCTACCTTGCGTCGATCTCCGCTGGGCTGGGAGAGCTAGTGTTGCGGTTGGGCCGACAGGAAAGGCCAACTGCAGCTGGTCCGGTGCTGTCTCTACAGTCTGAGGCCAAGGCAGACGAAGAAGAAGCGAACCTGTGGGCACAGGACATGGAAGAGACGGAGAAACAGCAGCTGATCATGGCACGCAAAGGTCAAGGCAGATTCCGCCTCAACGTGGGGGCAATCGAGACCAAGTGTCGCCTTACTGGTACAAGCGACGGAACCTTCCTTATCGCGAGTCATATCAAGCCCTGGGCGGACTCATCAAATGCCGAGCGGCTTGATGGCAACAACGGGTTCCTGCTTGCACCACATGTTGACAAGCTGTTCGACGGTGGCTGGATCTCCTTCACAGACAACGGGGATCTTCTATGTGCCAACGACGCTGTTCGTGAGATCATGCATACGTGGGGACTACCGGCGAATGGCAACGTTGGGTCGTTCAACAGCGCGCAGCGAACGTATGTCGCATACCACCGTGGAAATGTGTACCTCGGTCGACTGATTCCTTCGCATGGAGAAGACAGCATAAAGAGAGGCGAGCGATGACGAGGATAGAGTCGCAGACGAGTCTGCTGGACACGGAATACGAGGGCCTAAAGGACGCACTAGTACCTACTTGGGTAGATTGGCGTAACATCTTTCAAGGGTTTTCGGATGAACGACGTCTTTGGTCCACTCGAAGGGATGAGCTGTGGGGTTATAGACCGCCACGAAGCGATCAATGGCGTCCCGGACATCCTGGGGAGAGGTGCAGTTTGCTCCTCTCAAGGCCGCGCTCGTTAGGATGGAGAACCACACCTCGACTTGGTTGAGCCAGCTCGCATGCGTTGGAGTGTAATGGAAATGGACATTCTTGTGGCGCGCCAGCCACAGGTCGTGCTTCGGTTTGTGCGTGCTGAGGTTGTCCAGGATCACATGGATCTCCCTCCCTGGATGCGACGTGACTACACGGTTCATGAAGTCCAGGAACTCCACCCGGCGGTGACGCTGGTAGTGCCCGGTGATCACCAGTCCCTTTGCCACCTCGAGAGCGGCGAAGAGCGTGGTCGTTCCATGCCGCTCATACTCGTGGCTGAACCCGGTGATCGCGCGGCCATTGGGTAGTCTCAGGTACCCCTGTGCCCGCTCCAGAGCCTGGATGCCTGGCTTCTCATCCACGGAGAGCACGAGGGCGTTCTCAGGGGGATTCAGGTACAGCCCGACGATGTCCGCTGCCTTCTCGGCAAACTGCGGATCCGTGCTGATGCACCACGACCGGCGGCGCTCCAGCTGAATCCCGTGTGTACGCAAGACCGCCCACACATAGTCCGCCGACAGGTCCAGCGCCTCGCCCAGCAGCCGGCCGTTCCACCGCGCGTACCCGGAAGGGGGAGCCTCGTCCAGCATTGCAAGGACCCGCCGCTCCTCCTGGGAGCCATAGCGCCGCTGCTTCCCAGGACGAGGCATATCCTTGATCCCTTCCATCCGCTGCCGGGCAAACCGGAGACGCCACTTGGTCACCGTGGCCGGCCGTGCAGCAAGACGCCGAGCAATCTCCCGGGTGCCGAGACCCTCGTCCGCCAGGAGAACCACGTGGGCTCTGAAGGCGTACCGTTGCTCCGTGGAGGACGAACGGACCCACGATCCAAGGGTCGCTCTCTCGTCCGGCTTCAAAACGATCGGGGTAGGTTCGTAGCTCACAGGGAAAGGATAACATGTTGCGCCCTTCATGTCAAGTAGGTACTAGATAGAGTCAACGTGACGCGGTCAGTCTCGTGTTGGGTTGGAGTTGTCTTCCTAGGTCTTGTCGTGGCAGGCGGCTGGCATATGTACGACTTGTGGTTTGCGATTAATCCCTGGTTGGGGCGGATTGGAATTGGGTTGCTTGGCGTATTTGTACTCATCCTACTCGTCGGGTTGCCCAGTATCCTGCGTCCAGTCGTGCAGAGCTACAACAAACAGATCGCTGTCAACCGACGTGAACGGTCGGCCGAGGACGCCGTGGATGCCATTCTCAGAACGCTCGATGAGACCAAGTACAGCGTCTTCCGGAACGTCTTCATGGGATACGGAGACTTGGACCATGTCGTCATAGGGCCCACAGGCATTTTCGTCATCGAGACCAAGTCCAATCGTGGCAACATCGAGCTCGACAACGGGAGACTGATCGTGCGCGAAGGTGATGCGACCCGAAAGGACTATGAGCGCCAAGCCAGTGGCGCGTCGTGGCAACTCAAGGTCGCACTGTCAGAGCGTCTGGACACAAAGGTGTATGTTGAGCCTATCCTGGCGTTTCCATCAGCCTCAAAGGTACCCGCAGGGCTGGAGTTGCGTCGTGTCAACGAGATTGTTCCTGTCCGTGTCGTCCATGGCAAGGACCTCATTGACGTCATTGCAGCGCATCGCACGGGTATGAGCACTACGACGATCGAGGCATGCAAGAAGGTTTTGCAGGATATTGTCCACGAACGTACGCTAGTGGACCAGTAGCACTTGCCACGGCGAGCGCCCAGCGAAGGCGTGGAGTAATCATGGGACAAGCAGATCTTGTGACTCTTCAAAACAGACTGGTCGCTGCAGTGACTTATGCACCATAGCCCAAAGGCAGCAACTGACACTGTACTGGAGTGTCTCAAAGTCGGCGGACGAACGACCGCTTCCACTCTCCACCTGCCTGGAGTTCAATGGGAGAACCTCCGTTCCACAAGCTGAAGATGAGGGTCCGACTCCATTGGAGTCTTTTGCTCTCTCACTCGGGACACGCCTTCTGTACCTAGCACATCCAATGGTCTATAATGACTATGCAAAACATGTCACACCTCAGGAAGGAAGAGGCCAAACTGATGAAATCCACGAAGAGTAAGGTCGGCCTTGAAGGACTTGGTCTTGGAGAGAGGGACGTAGTACATCGCAAGATGCCCGAGAAATCCAACGATTTGGACGGCAAGACTTGGACGAAGTACTCGATCTCTGTTTGGAGTGACGTCGACAAGGACCCACACAACCTCAAATCGGGCCATCCAGCCACGTTTCCGCTAGAAATCGCAGAAAGGTTGATCAAGATCTTCACCAAAGGTCCAGGCGCCGTTGTACTCGATCCCTTCGTAGGCACAGGGACGACCGTTGTTGCCGCCAAGAGACTGGGTAAGGCGGGAATTGGAGTCGAGCTGTACGATAAGTTCGCTGACTATGCACGGAAGCGCTGCGCTGACGACGTCCTCTTCCAATCGGCAGAAGGCACAGCCCAGATTGTCGTGGACGACGCCAACAACATTGCGAACATCTGCAGTCCGGACTCAGTCGATCTGATCGTCACGTCGCCCCCGTATTGGGACGTGCTCACCCAGAAGCGCACAGCCGACTACAAGGATACTCACACATATGGCGGTTCAAATGCCGACCTTGGTCTGATCTCCGATTACTGGAAGTTCATTGGGACGTTGGGGAACGTCTTCGCGAAACTACTCGGTGTCATGAAGCCCGGTGCGTATTGCTGCGTAATTGTCATGGATCTCAGGAAGAAGGAGCGATTCTATGCATTTCACTCTGATCTATACGACGAGCTTCAGCGACAAGGATTCCTGCTTGAAGACCTTGTCATATGGGATCGCCGCCGGGAGTACAACAACATGAGGCCTTTGGGCTACCCGTCGAAGTTCATCGTGAACAAAGCACACGAATATGTACTGATTATGCGCAAACCGCTGGAGAAGAAGAAATGACACCTGTATCCAAAGCGGAGAACTTGGACTGGCCGCTCGATGCTGACACGTGCTATCTGTTGGGGCTCATTGTAGGAAGAGGGACCTTCGTTGAACACGGAACAACCAGACGGCTCAGCGTGCAGTTCCCTGACAATACGTCAGGAGCGGATGGCGGCGCATCGAAGGACCAGACTGAGCAGGTCGTAACCGCGAGTTTGTCCAAAGTCCAAAATCGGATCCAGAAACTTCTGGGTACACAAGTAGAAATGGAACGGCCAGACCACTACTGTGAGTTGGTGGCTACGTTCCCCTCAGACACTGTGACCTGGAGGCTCTTGAGGACTGTGACAGGACGCGGGAACACGTTCTCGGATTTTCATGTTCCGGCGCAACTGCTGACCGACTCGACTCCCACTGACTACAAACTAGAGTTCCTGAGGGGATTCGCTGACGTTGCCGGCAACGTAAGGGAGGCGAACAGATATTTGGACGGCCGCAATCGTGTCCGTCTCGATGTTCTCAACTTTCCATCAAACTGGACGGTACCTGTAGAGCTCTGCAACATGATGCAGACATTTCTGGATGTGCCCGTACAGCTGATACAGTGGGGTCATCCAGACACGGGTCACGATTGGCGCGAACACCAGATAGATGTCTTTGCGGTGCCGTTTCTCAAGATTGGTTTCGGACTTCGCTACAAGCAACAGAAACTCCAGAAGCTTGCGAAACTGGATCAAGGCAAGAGAAGCCATCAGTACGCCGTGTGCCCAGGAGCGAAGCCGGTTCGCAAGGCTAAACTGCACGTGCCCGGGGAGCGAGATGCGCTCCGATTGTGCTCTCAGCTGCTCGACAGGCATTTCGATGCGTACTGGCAAATCTGTCACGCCCTAGGCTGCTCAAGGATTCCTCCCGCAGGAGCAGTCGAGGAGTCTCTGTTTGATCCCATCAATGGCGTGGAGGATGGAGAATTATGAGTTTTGAAGCACGGACGAATCACGCAGCTGCAATGGAAGCCCCTCTCGATGCGATTGTCTGGAAAGAAGCGAGCCAGAAGGGACTTGCAGGCATTGTCAATACGGGCTACGAGCACAGGTACACTCAGACGGAACAGACTCTGATGAAACCAATCCTTACAGGGGCTGTTCGGTTCGTACGCTACGTGCCCGATCGTCTCGTGATCAGATGCGACGGCGGACAGCCACCGCGGCGTCCGGGAACGTGGTTCCTGGAATACAAGGTTATGCTGTCTCCAATCCAGCAGGATTTCCAGCTGGAGAAGATCCGAAACGCTGCCAAGAACCATGGGGCTCCAATCGGTTTGGTTGAGTCCTTGCAGAAGGCAGACATCGGTACTGTCGAGACCGCTGCTTGGGGAGTGTACAAGTCACTCCAGGACGAAGGTGCCCCCGTGGCTATTGCAGCCTACTGTTCGTATCCAGAGCCACGGTTGGTCTGCGAGTACGTCGACCAGATTCTTCTTCTGTACGGTGTCGAGTCCGTGGCGCACGGATTAGGAAGCAACACTCCCTATACAAACCTTGATCTGAGGACTTTCAGAAGCATGAGCCAGTTCATGCACGAAGAGATTGGCGGACAGACTGATTGGCAAGCCGTCTGCCAGAAGGCGTTGGATCTGATATCCGCGGGAATGACATGAAGGAGATGAAAGGGGAGACCGCGTCGGAGCGCTCGTTGTACGCTCCTGTGACCACCTGGCTGCACGACTTTCTCCAGGGCCGTCATCCTCGTTCCGAAGTGACGACTCTCGATATGTCACAATCGTCCCTAGTTGCGACCATCAAGATGAAGCAGATGGGGAGCGACTTCCCCGGCGACTGGGTAACATGGGATGTGCATGCAGATGTCGTGGGGTTCGTGCGGACCAAAGCCAGCGTTCTGATCGCTCTTGTTGAATGCAAGCTGGGGCCGCTCACGCTGAGGGACTTGTCACAACTAATCGGCTACTGCCAAGTTGTCCGCCCCGCATACGCTTTTCTGTTGTCACCCCCGGGACCATCACCTTCATTGCTGCGGTTGTTGACGGTGTTCAACCGGACCGACATTCTCGTCTACGAGCGCGTCCGCAACCGTGCCTCTGGGTCAATAGTGATCGCAAGTTGGGACCCAATCGCCAAACAACTTGATCGGCGGCGCATAGTATCCACTGATGGTCTCTGAGTGCTGCCTGCAGCGTCGTGACAGCGACGAGTTGACCACGTTGTTTCTGGTGACCCGGGCAGCGCTCACGGTACCTGAGCCTAGGTTGCTAGTGTCCTTCTTTCATATTCCTTCGCGCGTACGGGCAGGAGCCCTCTCTCTGCTGTAGAGCATGTCTGCATCCCTCAGCTATTCGGGTCGGATTCAAGGAAATCGAAAGACATAATGGGGTACGTGAGTGTCACGAGATCAAACAAGGGGAGAGAGACCAAGAGAGAGGGATTAGAGTCTTTATGGATTGAGAGCGTAGGACAGCGGTTCCTGATCATGGTTGCTCGTCTCGTGACAGAATCTCACAGAACCGTCTGCAAGTGGAGATCTTGCGCGTGCGCCAATCAGGGAACAGCCGTATTCCGAACGGTGATGTGTACGGGCGTGAACCAGCGCGACCGTCTGCCACGCGAGGGGGAGTAGGTCGAAAACGTGGCCGGCCAAGCTCAAGTTAGACATTATGCATGGCCGTCTCTCTCGTTTCTGGCTTCTGCTGCAAAAAAAGCGCTCGCCTATGTGATCGCGATAGACTCGAGGTCCTCACACTCCAACCGTACTGGCAGTCGTGGCCAATGCTTGCCACCAGGTCCGTATGATGGGCAGAATGGCTAGTGATGTTGCGATACTCGATTGCTCGCCTTGCCTATCTGCGAAACGGGGAATCACAATAGTGCGTCAGGAAGCTCAACAAGTATTCGGCCACATCCCCGGGCACGACGAGCCGGCGGCATAATCAAGCTAACAGGCAAGACGAGGAGCGACGGAGACTGGCCAAGCGACGAGTCTGCCGGGCGCGGTACTGCCACTGTTCGTGAGGCTCGCGTCGTCTTTCATCCCCCTCCCTAGAGCAGCAACTGTCAGAGCGAAGCAGAACAATGGCTACGACCTTCAGAAACAAGCGCAGTACAAGGGTAGCGTTCGCGCCTGCGAGTCGCCTTGACCACCAACAGGGAAAAGCACAAGATGTCAGGTACCAGGACAAGGGCGAGATGTCTGACGTACAACACGCATACCACGTGTCGGTCGAGACTGTCCACGAGGAGGAGCCATGGTGAACTCTCGCAAGGAGAATTGGCAGCACCATCGCGAGGAGGAAGAGAAGCGCTATCGCGAGGAGGAACGGGTGCGCGAAAAATGGAAGGCCAAGTGGCGGAACCTCGCGCACGAACCGCGCCCCCCGACCACGCCCAAGCTGCTGCAGAAATCCGGCGCAGGCAACTCGAAGACTACCCAGACACACCGCAACGCCGTGAGACGGTTTGGGGACTTCCTCTATGACGGGCAGTTCCTTGCCGAACTCTGGGACATCGGTTTGGAGAAGAACTCGGAGGAGAGAAGTCTTCGCCTGTATAGTTTCGCTGAACGCTATGCGCTCGACCTGTACGAGAACTCGCCGTTCGGGCAACTCATCGATGGCCAGGATCCCGATACAAGTGACCCGAATTTCGGTTACTGTCACGTCGTTGATGAGGCGATGGAAGTCCTGGAGAATCCAGACGCCAGCTACTATGCGACCAATCCAGCTCTCAGCCCAGCTCAGCGGCACCGCTTCGTACTCTATCCGGTGCACATTTCGCTGAGTCCCCTGGCGACCAAGCGAGAAGTGATGGACTATGTCGCAAAGTCATGGCCGGAGATCCGTGCTCTGCTGGACACGTATCGGGCGAGAGGGCCGAGACTGCGCGAGAGGCGCAAGTCGCCAAGAGACGTGTTCATTTGGCAGCATCGGGACCTTTCACGCAGGGAGATCGCCGACATGGTCAATGCCAAGTTCCCGGGCGAGTCACAGGGCTATGATACTGTCCAAACCATCCTGCAGCGGTTGAAGAAACAGTTCAGGGAATTCCCCCACTTCCGCTAACGTAGTACACTAATCGGTCTATCGCTCACCGATTGTCAGTGTATTCTGGCAGCCATGAGCGATCATAGACATCTTGGAGACTTGGCCCATTCGCCCCTCCTTGAGGGGCATCCAAGTCTGGGCTCCGCGCTACGAGGATCTGGCGTGACCGGACAAAAGGCCTCTTCGACCGCTGTGCACAGCCCGGCACACACTGCAGGGAGCTCGACGCCCTACGAAGCTACCCTCTCCACCATCGCAGAGTACTTTGTCGACCTGGACGGCCATGCGTACGTCGTGGTTCGCGGCCAGACACTGCCGGTCGAATCTCGGGAACTCGCTGATGAACTACGCACTGCCTGCCCGATGAAGACTGGCAGGCCGGTGTCTTCCATCGAGATCGCGACATCGGTTGACACAATTGGCGCACTGTGCCGGAAGTCAGGAATCGTTCACGCCGTGTTTGATCGCATAGGTGTCTCCGTCGATGGAAACGCTTTGTATGTGGACCTGGCCAACGACCACGGTGAGATCATTCAGGTCACCAGGGACGGCTGGAAGATCATTCCTTGCACGACAGAGTGTCATTTCGTGCATGCACACGGACAGCTTCCTCTTCCATGCCCGACGCACAACCCCGATGACTCAGTCCTTACTCTCATCAACCCCCTGGTGAACCTGACCGGTGACAGTCTCATCCTCGGTGTAGCGGCACTCTTCGGCACACTGATGCCCCACGGACCCTATCCAGTGGTCGTCATCACGGGCGAACAAGGATGTGGCAAGAGCACTGCGACGAGAGTGCTCAAGCAGATCGTCGACCCCTCGACAACACCGTGGAGATTTGCCCCTAGGTCGCCGCAGGATGTCGCAATTGCAGCGTCTCGGCAGTGGATCCTCGCCTACAACAACCTCTCTACTGTTCAACCCTGGTTTTCGGATCTTCTCTGCACCATCAACAGTGGTGGGACATACAGCACGAGAACGCTCTATACGAATGCTGAGGAATCCAGCCTGACGCTGGCACGTCCAATCATCATCAACGGAATTGGCGAGTTGGTGGTTCGAGGGGACCTGCTCGACCGCTCAATCATCCTGAAGCTCAACGCGTTCGAAGGTGGGCGCATGACCGAGCAAGTCTTCTGGGGCACGTTCGATACCCTGCAGCCTGCCATCCTTGGGGCCTTGCTGGACGCAGCGGTGTGTGCTCTTCAACATCGGGACGCGCCGGAATGGCAGATTCGCGAGAAGCCAAGGATGGCAGACTTCGCCCAATGGGTCGTATTCGGGGAGGAGGCTCTCGGAATCCCGAAAGGTGACTTCCTGCGAGCGTACGCAGACAATCGGTCACTCGCAAGCCAGGTCGCCATGGATGACCAGAACGACTTGGTGGAACTGCTGGTCAGATTCGCGGACCTACGACGTGGGTGGAGAGGGTCAATAGCAGATCTGTACGCTCAATTGAAGGCGCAGTCGACATCTGGTTCGCTTGGAGGGGCTGTTCCGAGCTGGTTCCCCCACAGCGTTCGCATCCTTAGTGAAACGCTGACGAGACTGGCCCCAGATCTACAACGCGCACGTGGTATCAGCATTGCCAGGCATCGCTCCAACCGGGGGCACATCGTCGACCTCATCAGGACGCAGGGGATTTCATGAGCTCTCGGTGCGGAGATGAGCAAGCGAGCGAGTGCCGAGTGTACCACATCCATGCCACAGTACGAGCGGAGTCCGACACGCTCTGCAGTGAGTCCAGAAGAATCGTTGAGCATAGTCGTGCCGCACGTGCTGCACTCACTCCTTCTTTCCAAACAAGAGGAAAGGAAGAAGAGAGGGAGAGATGTATGAAGGGCAATAGAGAACACTGGAAGACTAGTGACACATGTGTCACGCAACCCTGCACATCAATCAGCGAGCGGTGTAGAGTGGTGACGCATCGCCCTGGGACCTGGTGCACGAAGTGCCATGAGGAAGGAAGCTGAGTAGGGCATGGTTGACGACGCGGTCCTTCGTGCGAAAATGCAGGCAGAGCTCGACAGGTTGGGGCTCACCGGGGATCTGGCCGAGCAGGTAGTCAGGGAACTCAATTTCCTGGCGTGCCTGCTAATTGAAGCGACGGAAGAAGGGAGGTTCAATGACTGAGGCAACTGAAGGAAAGGGGGTTGTCATCTACACGCGTGTCTCGTCGACGGAGCAGACCAAAGGATTCAGCCTCGAGACACAGGAGCGTGGCTGCCGTGACTGTGCAGCCCGACTCGAGCGCGAAGTCGCGATGGTCTTCGTGGAGCGCGGCGAGAGTGCCAAGACAGCTGACCGCACCGAGCTGCAGAACATGCTGAGGTATATCACGGCAAACTCGAAGAGCCTGGAGGCTGTCATCGTCTACAAGGTGGACCGCCTGGCTCGCAATACTCTGGATTACGCCGAGCTCAAGCTCTTCTTCATGCATTACAAGCTGCACCTGTTGTCGGCCACCGAGAACATCGAGGATACTCCCGTGGGCAAGCTCGTAGAGAACCAACTTGCTGGGTTCGCACAGTTTGATAACGACATTCGGAGTGAACGGTGCAGGAACGGAATGATGGCTGCCGTGGCGGCAGGCAGGTACGTTTGGGTGGCTCCCCTGGGATACGTCAATGGCAATTCGAGGAACGGTCCGAGTCTGCTTCCAGATACTCCCGAGGTCGTACGGCTTGTAGGTAAGTCGTTCGACCTGGTCGACTCAGGATTCACTGCTGAAGAAGCGAGGCGACAAGTGACGAGGGAGGGTCTCAGGACTCGGAGGGGCAACCCTCCGAGTGTCAACGGCTTTCGGAAGATGCTGATGCGCAGGGTTTACACGGGGGCCTTCACTGCTTTTGGAGGGACCGTGCCCGGCGACTTCGAAGCGATAGTCTCAGAGGAGGTCTTCCTGAGAGTACAGCCCAAGCTGCACCGGGCAAAGAGTACAGGGAGAGTGGTGAACTACCGCATCAACAACCCTGACTTTCCCCTGCGTGGTGTGGTCAGGTGTGCGAAATGCGGGGCCCTACTCACGGCCAGCAATTCGACTGGTCACGGAGGCAGATACGGCTATTACCGTTGCCCCCAGTGCGGGGGACCGAGTCTAGGGAAGGCACAAGTCGAGAGTCAGTTCTCACAGCTCCTGTATCGTCTGAGCCTGAATCCTGCTCTGGCAGGGCTCCTAGACGTGGCATTGGGGGAGAACCTGGCACTCAGGGGCTCGGCGAGCGCGAAGGAGATAGGCCGAATGAAGGAAAGACTCGCAGCATTGGATATGCGCCGCCGGGCGACTCTAGAGAAGTCACTTTCGGGAGTGTTCTCCGATTCGGACGCCACGAGGCTCCTCTCTGAGGCGAAGCAGGAGAGTGATGACCTCCGGAGCCGCATAGCTGCGGTTGGAAGCTCAGAGATAGTGCCCGAGCAGGTGATTAAGACGGGATTGACAGTGCTTCAGGACATGGGGACTTTCTGGCAGAAGGCTGGCTTGACAACCAGGCAGCAATTCCAAAGGTTCTTATTCCCAGAAGGAATCCCGTTTGGCGAGACAGGATTTGGAACCTGCAAAACCGCCTTCTGCATACAGCAGAAGGCGGTTATCTCAATGAGCGAAAACACAATGGTAGCGCCGAGGAGAATTGAACTCCTGTTTGGGGATTGAGAGCCCCCCGAACTAACCACTGTTCTACAGCGCCAGACGTGGCTGAGGAAGATGGATTCGAACCATCATCGGTAGCTCCAGAGGCTACTGTCCTACCGTTGGACGATTCCCCAACACACAGAAAAGTATATCAGGAACTTTCACAGAATCAAGGTCTTTGAGCGCGAACTCATACTGGGTGCGTCAAGAGTTGGTTTCGCCAGAATCCTCGATTTCGATTCCGTCCTGGGTCAGAAGTTCACGACCCTTTTCCTTAAGGCTCTCGGTCTGATCGCCGATCTCCTTGCCCAATTCGTGCGCTTTGTCTTTGAGGAACTTGCGGGTTTCCTCGCCACTCTGGGGGGCAAGGACCAATGCTACAAGTGCCCCAAGAATGCCTCCAACAACCAAGGCTCCCATAAATGATCCGAAATCGTTGCGCTGACTCATCGTTTCCTCCTTAGAAAGATGGACTTCAAAAATCTTGTTGCCGCTGCCGTACGCACTATAGTACTAACCATACTTAACAACGTGCCTCCGTTTCTCCTTGAAGCCATATCAGGCACCACTCGAACGATTGCATCGGTCGAGGAGGTCAACTTGGACAGGCGATCCGCCAGTTGGTCAAAATGGTGCTCCGTCATCTGAGTCGACCGCATCAAGTCCACAGTCTCTGCCTTCAGATCTGCAGCCTGCTTCTGCAGATCGGCTATTGCAGCAGAGACGCGCCTTGAGAGTTCCTGCAAGGTTCGCCCAATACTCACAATCGCAATTGCGGCTCCGATCATGCCCATCGCAATGATGCCGTCCAATACCCAGATTGCCGTTGTATTCATGGTTTGCTGGTAGCCTCCTGGTCAAGCTTGCGGACAACCGTGGCCGTGGGATTCAGTCGCTTACCTGACTTACGTGAAATGAAAACACCTGGGATTAGCATGAGAAAGCCGCCAATGACCGGAAGAACCGTTGCCGTGCGCATACTCTGTATCGTGAATGCTGCATACAGGTACCCACCAAGCACTCCAACCAAGAAGGCTACCAAGGGAATGCCATATATGATGGCGGTAGCCTTGAGAAGGAGTGAATCAGACACAGACAGCTCAACAAGGTCGCCCTGGCGTATTTCGCTAGGGGCAATTGCCGTGACCGTAGGAGTGTCCTGCTTGCTGCCAACGCAGAACTGTGACAAGGCGCACGAATCGCATCCCTCCTGCGGCTGCACTTGAACTGTCACAACATTACCGGTACGAGAAAGTACCAGGCCTCTATCAGTCGGCATAGGATCCTCCGTTCAACAACCAACCCAAAATGCCACCCCACAACGTCGTGCCCTGACGAAGCTTTTGAACCTGCCTAAGCAGGTGGGAGCATAAGGTTCCCTGTTTCAAGAACACTGCGAGGTGCTCGTATCCGCAGGGCATCTGCTTCCGAGTGATTTGTGTTGGCTCAAACCCGTCAAGTGGTTCACGGGCATCGCAGGGTGACACATTGGTATTATACGCCAAAAAAGAGGAAAACCAACGCTGACCGCGTACATGTGCTACTGGTATTCATTTTTCCTGTAGAAGCGCCGTGCTAAGGAACGCACCCACATCGGTAAGGAGCACAGACGACTGCGATCCGGAAGCAAGGTCTTTGATGGTGCACGTCGCTGATGAAAGCTCGTCTTCGCCAAGAATGAGGGCTAGGCGAGCGCCCCTTCGTGATGCTCGTGCGAGCTGCTTTCCAAATCCGTCTTCGCGCACATCGACATCCACTGCCCATCCTTTACCCGCCAGTGTTCGTCGGAGCTCAAAGGCTGCAGTTGTAGCCGCACTCGAGTGAACGACGTATGCTCGTGGAATCGTCAAAGACCCAATGAGTTCCGGCGTCCGCGCAGCCAGGACAGAGATTAGGCGCTCAAGCCCGAGACCCCACCCAACGGCAGGCGTTGCTGGGCCCCCAAGGTGGCGGATAAGGTAGTCGTAGCGTCCCCCTCCGAGCAAGGCGTTCTGAGCGCCCAGGTCTTCAGAGACCACCTCGAACACAGTTCTGGTATAATAGTCGAGCCCACGCACCAGTCTGTGGTTCTGGCGGTAGGGAATCCCGAGAGTGTTGAGGGTGGCCAGCAAGCTATGATAATGGTCCTCACAGTCAGGGCACAGGTAGTCTGTGGATTTGGGCAGCGAGTCGAGCAGCAATGGATCTTCGCGCTTGCAGTCAAGCACGCGCAGCGGATTCTCGACCATGCGCCTCTTGCAGTCACTGCATAATTCGTCCACGTGCGTTTCTAATGCACTCCTTAGAGCTGCTTTGTACGCTGGACGACAGCTGTCGTCACCAATGCTATTGATATCCACTGAAAGGTGTGACAGGCCGAGGTGCGTGAGCATGGTCATGACCATGTCGATAACCTCTGCATCCTGCAGCGGTGAAGATTCGCCAATGGCTTCGACGCCAAAGCTGTGAAATTCGCGTTTGCGGCCACTTTGAGGCTGCTCATATCTGAAGAACGACCCCGCGTAGTAGAATTTTGATGGAGAGGGCTGCAGGTTCATCTGGTGCTCAATATATGCTCGGCAGGCAGCTGCCGTACCTTCTGGACGCAGTACGAGGTGGCGTCCCTTCTTGTCGGGAAAGGTATACATCTCTTTCTCAACGATGTCGGTGCCTTCGCCGACGGACGTTGTGAAGAGCTCTTCCGTTTCAATGGTGGGCGTCCGGATTTCTTCATAGCCATATTCCTTGGCAACGGCTGCCATGGTCTTCTCGACATACTGCCACAGAAGAACTTCTGGTGCTAGGATGTCGCTTGTTCCTTTTACAGATTTGATCATGACAATCCTCCACGTATGTATGAACGTAAGTATACATGGTGGGCGCCAAAAAGAAAACCTGCATGCATGTCGAGTTTTGTCTGTGCCGCGAGGCATTTAGCCGAATGTAGCGCTGTTGGCTCCACGAGAAGACCTTGCGGTGAGAGCACACTCTTTTAAAGTGAAGAGCGTGAACAACCTTGGATAATTGGCAACCACGTGTCCAGAGAGATACGAACAGGCTACGGTACCGGGCAAGGCTGGAAAGGTGATATATCGCTCCGGTGATCATCTTGTGGTTGAGGCTTTGGCTTCCAGGATGCTCATGGATTCCGGACCTATCTGGTTTTCTATTGGGGAGGCATGGTCGGCCATCTCCTTCGAATCGCAATGGGAATAGCTGTCATCCGCCGGGGATGCCGGTGCCTTCGAGGTTTTCTTCGTCCTGTGACTACCGCTAACCGCTACGATGCTGGGATGGGCGGCGAGCATGATGTCGGTGCAGTCTTCGTCGGATTATCGCCCGACCTGCATGTTGTGAACGGGTCCGTTTCTACGGCGGGGATATCGACCACTCTATCATCGGCCCAACAGGTACCTCTGTCGTTGAGATGAGGAACCATAGGGGACCGTGTCATTGAGCAGAGTGGCCTGTGGAGGAGCGGGCGGCCGCTGGATCGTAATGACGTTCGCCAGGTAAAACTGGAGATGTGATAGTGACGGGGCGTCTGGGTGTCCGTAAGTTGTCTCCGGCACTCAGCCCCAGTGCTGGTATTTCTCAGGGTAAACATGCGTGTCGTGAAATCGGTTCATGGAGTGCGAATTTGTACCTTGCGCCGCTTCGCTCAGTTGCCAACCGACCTTCGACGTTCTTCGAAACCTGCGATTTCGGTGGAGTGCCTCCCTTCACAACTGCATCGTCAGCTAGGTCTGAGGTTGAATGGCCATGTTCCCATAGTGGGGCCGTCTGTCCCGGACGTATCCATCTTAAATGGCCGTGACGCGCGCATTAGTCAGGAGAGATTACAGCAACAATCAGATCCTTGAGCAGAGCGAGTCCTTCACGGACGACGGACCTCAGGTTTTGCTGCGAGTTCAGCGTTATCGGGGTCTCTCGCGGCGGATCCGTGAATGCAGTAATCCCGTTGAGATGCGCCAGGATCATGATGCGTGCCATGTGAAAAGGGGATGAGACCATCAGCGACGTTCTCAAACCATTCCCCTTCATGTAGCGCTCGAGGTTTGTCAGTGTGGAGGCCGTCGTCGAGCCTGCGCTGTCAATGATGATGGCACTGCGGGGGACGCCGTGTGCTGCCGCAACGGCACTCATGACGTCTGCCTCGCTCAAGCTGGACCCCGTGGGGCCTCCTGATACGAACAAGACTGGTGCGCGTCCTTCGTGATAGAGCTGAACAGCCCACATGATGCGAGCTTCCAGTTCTGGCGATGGGGTGTCTCCCCAGACAGCGGCTCCGAAGAGGCATATGATGTCAGCATGTTCAGATTGATGTACCTGCCCGTACAGGTCGATGCCAGCGAGCAGGAGGCCGAACAGTAAACAACCTGTACATATCAAGATGAGCAGAGTGTGCATATGTCGTCTCATGATAAGAGTATAGGCCAGAGCTCGCCTGTCTCATGAAGCTGGATGGCGACTTCTTGCAATGGGAGCCGTCGACAATATACTAATCGTACAATGGAATCTAGCGAGCGCTACCTTTCTCTGTATCTGAAGTATCGGCCCGTGACGTTTGATGGAATCATCGGGCAGGAAACGATTGTCCGTATTCTCAA
>JAJFTL010000049.1 GCA_021373025.1 bacterium | reverse complement strand
TTTCCATGCCTCAAGCCGGCCCCGAATCTGATAGTAAACTTCAGGTGCATCGATGGTGATATGTCCATGAACGGCGCCGAAAACGCAGTTATCCAACTCGATATTCATGGTGGCATTGTTTCCCTCAATCCGGCTGCATCTGCGCTGACAGGGTACAGTCTGCCAGAGGCCGAAGGCAGGCCGATTGCCGACATCATGCCCGAACTGGAGAGTATCCGTGGTTTGCTGGAATCTTCCGAGGAACAGCGTGCCGAGATAACTATAAGTGCTGGGCAAGAGGCCCGAATGTTCGATATGGTCATCTATCCTGTGCGAACGAAGCGAGGAGTTCTTGACGGCCGGCTCGTCGTGCTGCAAGAAACGACAGATCAGAAGCGCGAGGAGAGTGGGCTTCGGCTTACGCGGGTGCGCTGGGATCAGTTCTTGGAGGCCCTGCCCGATCCAATGTGGATCAAGGATGCTGCCGGAAGGTACGTTGCTGCCAACAAGGCTTTCCAGTTTGCCGATCCAAGTTTCCATAACGACGTGCTGGGCAGGACGGATTTCGAATGTTTTCCGGCAGAACGGGCGGCGGTCCACGTGGCTGATGACCAGATCGCCATCAGGGATGGTATCAGGGAAGGCGAGTTCACTGCTGTGGGTGCTGACGGCAAGTTCCGCTATTTCATGACCAAGAAGGTCGTCCTGCGCACGCCGGATGGAGAGGTTGCAGGAACGCTGGGCATCTCCAGGGACATTACTGACCGCAAGCGCGTGGAGGAAGCACTGAGGGAGAGCGAGCGTCGCTTCAAGACCATTTTTGACGAGGCCCCTATGGGAATAGCGCTCACTGACTCAATTTCAGGGAAGATCCAGGCATTGAACCCGATTTTGGCCCAGGTTCTTGGCCGTTCGGTACACGAACTGGTCGGAGCAGATTGGATGAGCATGACGCATCCGGATGATCTTCAGAAAGACCTGGAACGGATGGCACTGTTGAATACAGGGAAGATCTCGCGTTTTCAGATGGAGAAGCGGTTCATTCGCCCTGACGGCACTATTGTCTGGGTCAGCATGACGGTTGCGGCTTTTACACTGCCGAACCAGGATCGTCCAATTCATCTATGCATGCTCGAGGATATCACCGAGCGCAAGCGTGCCGAGGATCAGCTGCGCCAGGCGCAGAAGATGGAGGCCATCGGAGAGTTGGCGGGAGGGGTTGCGCATGACTTCAACAACATCCTGACGGGTATCCTGGGCAACATAGCGATAATCGGCAGCGAGTTGCCGGCGGAAGATGCATTGCAGGAGAATGTGACTGCGATTGAAACAGCGGCACGTCAAGCAGCGGATCTCACCAGAGGATTGTTGACCTTTGGTCGCAACGCTGTGGTGTTGCCGACGCCCATGAAGATGGCGGCTGCACTCGACGTGAGCATGGCGATACTGAAACACTCGCTGCCTGCGACGATACAGATCGTGCGCGTTGATGAGCCAAGCGACTGGACTGTCCTGGTGGATCAGTCCCAGGTGACGCAAATCATGCTTAACCTGGCCGTGAATGCGCGTGATGCCATGGATGGCGTTGGGACCCTGACCATACGTACCAGGAATGAAGTGGTAGGTCAGGCATACGTCCATGATCGGCCGTTTGCGCGGACAGGCGAATTTGTGCATCTTTGTGTCATGGACACTGGTCCAGGGATCTCGCCAGAGGCAATGTCTCATCTCTTCGAGCCGTTCTACACGACCAAGCCGTTTGGCTCTGGCACAGGGCTGGGGCTCTCCATCGTGTACGGAGCGGTCAAGCAGGCCGGTGGCTGGATTGTGGCGTCCTCTGGCGACAAGTTGGGGAGTGGCCATGGCGCCATCTTTGACATCTATCTGCCGCGCTGCTTGAAGGAAGCCGCACAGCCGGCAGCTGGCTCTGACTCTCCCGAAAGAGTGCATGGTGGGACGGTGCTTGTGGTCGAGGACGAACCGCTGGTGACTGGCGTTGTCCGTGCGTTTCTTGAAAAGAGCGGCTGTACGGTCCTGACTGCTGTCGATGGAGCATCGGTCCTGCCTATCTTGGAGGAGCGACATGCAGAGGTCGGACTCGTCCTCCTGGACATGACGATGCCAGGCATGACCACCAGGGAGATCGTGCACGCTATCCGGTGTCTAGACCCAGCCTTGCCAATCCTGCTTAATTCAGGCAACACCTTCGGCGGCACCGTTGAGGAAATGCTGGAGACCGGTACCGTTCAAGGCTTCCTGCAAAAGCCATATACCATGGCCGAACTCAATGACACGGTGATGAGGCTGATGCGGCACAGCTAGGGCGGTCCTTGAGGGAGAGGGACACGGACAGGGCATCTGCCTGTGGCATGACCTGAAAGCCTGGGCGCGATCCGTCAGGAATACATCTTCTCGTAGTACTCTTTGATCATGCGCGCGGCCGAAAACTGATATTGTGCCATGTCGATGCTGGCATGCATCATGGCAACCCAGGCATCGCGGCGCGTTTCGTACGTCGGAAGCACTTCCCCCGTCAGCACCTGGTAGAGTGAGGTGACGTCTACCTGATTGGCGTCATAGCCTTCATATCCTCCACCAAACTGCCACCCGTTGACTCCATGCTGGCAGCCTTCGGGCCACCAGCCATCCAGCGTGCTCAGGTTGAGGACGCCATTCATTGCGGCCTTCATGCCGGATGTTCCACTGGCCTCCATGGGGCGGACGGGATTGTTCAGCCACACATCGCATCCACGCGTCAGCATCTTGCCGATAGCCATGTCATAGTCCTGCAGGAAGACGACGTGATCCGGGAACTCCTTGGCAATCCGGACGATGTTGGTAATGGTCGCCTTCCCGGCCATGTCATTGGGATGGGCTTTTCCGGACAGCACGATCTGCAGCCTGTGGTTGCGCAGAAGATCTCCAATCAGCTGGCGGTCCGAGAAGATGAGATCGCTCCGCTTGTACGGCGTTGCACGGCGAGCAAACCCGATGGTCAGAACCTTCTCGTCGAAACTCACCCCGTTGGTCTGCTCGATGCTGTCAATCATGGTACGCTTGAGGGCCATGTGTGCTGCCCAGAGGTCTCCTCCACTTGCATGGGCCTGCCGGATGGAGTCATCCTGCCACGTGCCATTGTGTACGCCATTGGTGATGGACAGGATGTCAGAGCCGCCAGGAATATTCTTCCACATGTCGCGCGCCGTGTGCCCGTGCAGCTGTGACACTGCATTAGCTCTGCATGACAGGCGGATGCCTGCGGCGGTCATGCTGAAGGGGTCGCCACCCAGCGCAGTGATCTGCTCACGGGTGAGACCGTCATATGCGTTCATATATTGCAGCATGCGGTGTGCATGTACTTCGTTGCCGGCAGCGACGGGCGTATGGGTAGTGAAGACAATGTGCTGCTTGACAGACCACAGCGCATCCATGAAGGGAACTCCATTGGCAATCTGCTGGCGGATCAGCTCGACGCCAGCGAATACTGCGTGACTGTCATTGAAATGGTAGATGTCCACGGGGATGCCGAGTGCTTGGAGGGCACGAATGCCGCCGATACCGAGTATCATCTCCTGGGCGATGCGCTCTTCCTCGAACCCGCCATACAGCTGGGCTGTCAAGTTCCAGTACGGATTGTCAGGCAAGTACGTGTCCAGCAGATATAAGGGAGCATTGCCGAAGGCTGTGCATTTCCAGACCTTTGCCCGTACCTGCAAATCCTGGATGGGAACGGTAACAACAACCCCCATGTCCTCGAGGAAGTCGTAACGGTATTCGTGGTAGCAGTCATACGGTCGGTCGTTCTCGTCGATCCACTGTTCTGTATAGTCCTGGCGCCAGAGGAGTCCTATGCCAACCATGGGGCGTTGCTCATCGGCCGCGGCTTTCAGGATATCGCCGGCCAGAATGCCCAGACCGCCGGCGTAAATGTGCAGATTCTCGTGCAGCCCGAATTCCATGCAGAAATAGGCAACACGGGGCATTGGTTCGTCCATTGCAGACCTCCATTATGTTCCAATTCTCACAGCTACCGCTTCGCAGGGCATGAGTAGCCTTTTCTCCATCGAAGGATGCATGTGCCTGCGCCGGCCATGTGTAGCATACGCAATCGCGGCTCGCTGTCCAGCAAGAAACCGTGTCGAGCAGCTTAGCGAGAGCATGAATGGCAGATTTGTCGTCAGCGTGGCACCGGCGCGAACACCTCTGTTCTCTGAACGTGATTAGAGTCCCAGAGGCCGCCCAGCGGGGCTGGTCGAAAGACGTGCTGGTTCAGCGGTGCCACTGAGGAGCGGCATTTCGCCGCTGATCTCCAGGCTGCTGTTGCGGCCACGGCCTTCGAACAGGAGGATGTTGCCGCTTGCATGAAGTTCAATGAGGCGCACCTGGACGACGGCATGCAGCTCCTCCACAAGCATCCTGGTTGTCGCTTCCGCGCGAGGGTCGTAGACGTGACCCACGCTGGCTTTTCCGCCAGCCCACACTTCGAGGACCCTGTTCCCGTTGACCACAGTAAACTCTGCGTGCTCGTCATCTTGGGCAACATGCATGAGCCGCGAACCATTCCACGTGGTCCACTGGAGAAGTCTTCCTTGATACAGAAACCCGACGATGAATCCGCGAAGCACACTGCCCAGGAGAGGGATGTCGGCAATCGACACAGTCAGGGACACGTGATCCTCGTCGAAGTGGTTGGATTGTATCCACACCCATGCACGGGGGAAGGCGCTGCCCCAGTCTCGCTCCATGTAGCCGCGCCCGCCAGTGAAGTCTGTCTCCTGTCCATCCAGCACCAGGGAGCCGCTGATGCGAGGGTCGATGTTGATGATGGCGTGATAGCCCTCCAGGAATGGCAGCAGACTCAGGGGTCCCATGGCTCCGGGAGCCCACGGACGGATCGGACACGCGTCCGTCTGCGTGAAACAGATATTTCCAGACAGATGCAAGTCGGGATCGTCGATGTCGAGGTGTATGGACGTCAGACTGAAACGGCTGTCACTGACCATGATGTCAAACCTTTCTCGCGAAGACCAGAACTGTTTTGTGGGGTAGCGATGCATAGTGCTCCGTCCAGAGCGGCCATCAAGGATTCGGATGAAGCAGTATTGTTTTGTCGGATCCCTGTCCATCCAGATCCCCGGGATGACCGCCAATACGTGCTGCTCGGAAGGATCGACCATCTTGAAATACCAGCGATTGAACGCGCCGGAATGCCAACCGCGTCCACGGAAGATTTCCGGAAACCAGATCATTTCCTGACGGTTCATATCGCGGACTTCCTCAGATGCAAGACCGTGGTGCCTGAGGTGTCAGGCATATCAAACACTCTCACTGCCATAATCTCAGTATGCCAGGGAGATCTATGGGTTCAAGTGATGAGGGTGAAATCTCCGCAGCTATGTCAACAGTCACAGGTTGACTGTGCGAAGAATCACGACAAACTAAGGTGGTTTCATGAGTGGACTCCGGCGATTTCCGCGAGGTTCGACTCATGCAGCGTATGAGGCTGACAGACAGGAGGAATACGTGAGAGTGCTTATTGTTGGTGGAAATGCAGGGGGAGCATCGGCCGCAGCCCGCCTTCGCCGTCTCGACGAGAAGGCGGAGATTGTCGTCTATGAAAGAGGGGAGTACATCAGCTTCGCAAATTGCGGGCTTCCATACCATATCGGCGGGGTTATTCAGGATCGCAGCCAGCTGCTGGTCCAGACTGCCGCATCGATGAAGGAACGGTTCAACGTCGAATTCCTGACGCGCCATGAAGTGACCGGCATCAATCGCGAGGCGCACACGATTACGGTTACTGATCTCGCAACCGGCACGGTCACGACCGACCACTACGACAAACTGATCCTGAGTCCCGGCGGCTCGCCCCTGCGCCCTCCCATCCCCGGCATCGAGAGTGAGGGGATCTACACGCTGTGGACGATCCCGGACATGGACAGCATCGTCCAGGCAGTCCATGCCGGGGCGAAAAAGGCGGTCGTCGTCGGAGGCGGCTTCATCGGCGTCGAAGTGGCGGAGAACCTGCGGGAGCAGGAGCTTGATGTTGCATTGGTCGAGATGCTGCCACAGGTGCTGGCATTCCTCGACCCGGACATCGTCGCCTATGCCCATCAGGAGCTGCAGACACATGGTGTGAAAATGCATCTGGGCGACGGCGTCACATCGTTCGCCAGAAAGGCTGATGGCACACTCACGGTCACCTTGGCCAGCGGAACTCAGTTTCTGGCAGACATGGTCGTTCTCGCCATCGGAGTACGCCCCAACACGCAGCTGGCCCAGAGCGCTGGACTCACGCTAGGCGCTTCTCACGGCATCCTGGTGGACGACCATCTCCGTACGAGCGACCCCGACATCTATGCCATTGGCGACGCCATCGAGGTCGAGCACTTCGTGACAAAAGACAAGACGCTCATTCCTCTGGCGGGGCCGGCCAACCGGCAGGCGCGCATCGCCGCCGACAACATCGCCGGCTTGGACGACACCTACACTGGCACACAGGGGACGTCGATCGTCAGGGTCTTCGATCTGGCGGCGGGCGCCACCGGCGCCAACTCGGCTCTCCTGACAAAACTGGGCATTCCTTTCCGGTCTGTCATCATCCATCCCGGTTCGCACGCCGGTTACTACCCCGGCAGCAGGCCGGTCCATCTCAAACTGCTCTACAGCCCCGATGGTAAGCTGCTGGGCGCTCAGGCAGCCGGCTACGACGGCGTCGACAAGCGTCTCGACGTCCTCGCGACGGCGATCCGCCTCGGTGCAACCGTTGACGCCCTCACGGATCTCGAACTTGCCTACGCTCCTCCCTACGGCAGTGCCAAGGACCCGGTCAACATGCTTGGTTTTGTGGCGCAGAATGACCTGCAGGGACTGACACCCGCGGTGACTCCTGATCACCTGGATGAGGAACTCGCAAAGGGAGCTGTCCTCCTGGATGTCCGGCAGCCTGAGGAGACGAAGTGCGGTATCATGCCGGGCGCACTGAATATCCCGCTTCCTGAACTACGTGACCGGCTGGCCGAG
>JAJFTL010000040.1 GCA_021373025.1 bacterium | reverse complement strand
GGTGACCTTATCCTTACCAAGGATACGCTCTACCAACTGAGCTACATGGGCTTGGTCGCGGGGGACCGATTTGAACGGTCGACCTTTGGGTTATGAGCCCAACGAGCTACCAGGCTGCTCCACCCCGCATTCCTCGCTGTTGCTGCCCGCAGGCACGCAAACAGCACTATCTATAGTACTCGAAAAGTGCAAGAAGTCAATCTCTATCAGAGCATCAGGCGCTCCACAACATGCCCTGCACTACATGGCTGTCCGACAACGTATGCACCTTCCTCTGCATACCGGCCTACCCTTGAAAATGCAGTTCCCCGAGATCACCAACCCACAAAGCGGTTTTTCACCCCGCTTCTTCGTGCTGCTCCTGTCAAAACAATGGAGCGGGAAACGGGATTCGAACCCGCGACAACCTGCTTGGAAGGCAGGGGCTCTACCACTGAGCTATTCCCGCCAGTGAAATGGTGGGCAGGGAGGGATTCGAACCCCCGTAGGCATTGCCAACAGATTTACAGTCTGCCGCCATTAACCACTCGGCCACCTACCCACACTGGAGCCGACGACCCGAATTGAACGGGTGACCAGTTGATTACAAATCAACCGCTCTACCAGCTGAGCTACGTCGGCCTGCATCAAACTAAGTATAGATGCTAAGCCTCGTCTGTCAAGCTCTGAAGCGGAACGCGCCTATGATAGAGCCTTTCCCAACTTCCGCTTCGCTCGCGCAAGAGCATTAGAAACAGATGCTTTTGTCACCTTGAGTTCCTGAGCTATCTCGCTTAGGCTCTCTCCAGCAAGATACCTCTCAAAACACGCACGCTCTGTACCGCTCAATGCCGTAGCGAGTGCTACCATATCTGCCATTCCGGACTGGGCAGAATCTTCTGTCAGTGCGCCTACTTGTTGGTCCAGATCAGCAGACAATTCCACCCGCGAGCCACTTGCTCGTCGAGCCATGTCGATTAGCCTGTGAGATGCAACTAGGGCGATGTAATTATCCATACTGCCTCGGCGGGCATCATATGTGCGAACAGCCCGCAGGAAGCCAAGCACTGCCTCAGCGAGACAATCATCGCGATCGTCACGCTCACTGCAATACTTCTTGGCGATGAACTTAAGCAGGGGCATGTAGATGCTTAGCAGCTCTTCAAACGCAGCATTATCACCTTCCAGAAAACGACGCCTTAGCAGTTCGCTGCGTTCAGGTGAACGATCACCTCTAGGAATCGATGGCATGGAACAGTACAATCGCAAGCGCCGTCGACACGTTCAGCGACTCGACGCCTGGCCTCATCGGAATCGTGATGAAGAAATCCACATGCTTGCGCGTGAGATCGCGCATCCCATCGCCCTCGCTGCCAACGACAAAAGCGGAAGGACGTGCATAGTTCTCCTGTCGATAATCATGACCGCCTACTACGTCCAGGCCATACAGCCAATACCCTTCTTTCTTGAGCCGCTCCATTGCGTAGACAAGGTTCGCGACCACGGCAATCGGTAGGCTGAATATCGTCCCCGCAGATGAAGACACTGCTGCAGGCGAAAACGGACTCGTGCGGTCCTTGGTAACAATGAGTCCCCCGGCTCCAGAAGCAGCCACCACACGAATGATCGCCCCGAGATTGTGCGGATCCGTCACCTGATCCACCAGAACAATCGAGCGCTGGGCAGGAGCAGAAGGCATCGAGCTCATGAGTGCGTTCATGTCCAGCAGGCTCACCTTGTTGCACTGTGCTGCGATACCCTGATGAGGAACATCACCAAGGCTCTTCTGAAACCATGACCCAACTTTGTACTCCATTGCCACTTTCTGACGTGAGGCTTCGTCCTTGATCATGCGGATGCGATCGTCCTTGTCAGTGCCCGATTCAAAGATGATCTTCTCGATTGGATGTCGCGCAGTCAATGCTCCCAGCACGGAGTTCTTGCCATAAATCAGCATTCCTGTTGGTCTTGCCCTGTCACTGTTTGCCATGTATGCGATACCTCACACCATCTACGCCGTCCTCCAAGGCAATACCAATCCCTCTAAGGCGCTCCCTGATCTGATCAGCCACGTCATACTGTCCAGCCGAGCGAGCACCCTGCCTCTTCACGATAATGGCATCAAGAACATCGCTGGCCGCACTTTGATCATCGACAGCTGCTCCCACCTCTGCGGCAATCGTTTGAAGGTCGTTGCACCGGCTAGCCACGAGAGCCATTTTGTCCCTCATATATGCTCCGGTCTCGTCAAGCCCCAATACCCAGAGGGCTGACTGGAAGGCCTTCATGGCGCATGATACATCGACTGTTGCAGCGTGGCCTTCAGTCACCATGCGGCGTACGTGCGTCATGAACTCATACACAGCAGCCAATGCCCGCGAAGTGTTGAGATTCTCTGCTAGAGCAGCATCGAATTCTCGCACAAAACGGTCGCAAATGTCCTGGTCTCCTCCCTGGATAAGTCCACCAGATGATTTCACAAGCTCTTGAACAAATGTCTCGAACTCCGCCATGCGCTCGTAGTTTGAAAAAGCCTGTCCGATGCCGTCGAGACTGAATTTGAGAGGCTTTTCATACGACGTCTGCAACAAGTACAGTCGGATGACCTGTCCCGGATACTGCTTCAGCAATTCCCGTACAGTCATGACATTTCCAAGGGACTTGGACATCTTCTCCGCACCCATGTTGACCATTCCAGAGTGCATCCAGTAGCGAACAAACTGCCGTCCAGGAAAAGCTGCCTCACTCTGCGCTATCTCATTTTCATGGTGAGGGAAAATGAGGTCTTCGCCCCCCCCATGAATATCGAATCCACCTCCGAGATACCTCAGGCTCATTGCTGAGCACTCGATATGCCATCCAGGGCGCCCCTTTCCCCATGGACTCTCCCATGATATCTCCCCGGGCTTCGCCAGTTTCCACAGAGCGAAGTCCAGGGGATCATCCTTTGCCTCGTTGACATCGACTCGTGCGCCACTGCGCATTTCGTCGATTGATCGGCCGGAGAGACGGCCATAGTGACCAAACTTGCGAACACTGAAATAGACGCCGTCCGATGACACATATGCGTAGCCATTTGCCAGGATACGAGTGATAAGATCAATAATGTCCTCAATACTTTCGGAGACCCTCGGCGTCACGTCTGGGGGAAGAACGTTGAGTTCCGCCATATCCTCTACATATTCTTCAATGTACCGGTTGGAGAGGTCCAGAGGCGCTATGCCTTGTGCTTGAGCTCTCTGGATGATCTTGTCGTCGATGTCTGTGTAGTTGCTCACATACATGACAGCATAGCCCACGTGCACGAGATATCTTCTCAGGAGGTCGTAGATGACAGCCGTTCGTGCGTGTCCGATGTGAGCAGATGCATACGGAGTGACCCCGCAGACATACATGGCAATCTTGCCTGGATCGCGCGGTACGAGTTCAACTGTTCTGCGCGTTAACGTATCGTGAATTCGCATGGTCTCTTCTCTCTTCCTCCTGGATCTGTCTACAGAGTATCAAAAAAGGCAGCAGGCGCAAATGCCCTGCTGCCAAATACATGCAACGATGAAGTCGTTTAACGCTTCCTGTACTGAGTCGCCTTGCGAGCTCCCAGCAGACCATATTTCTTACGCTCTTTGATGCGAGCATCGCGCGTCAAAAGCCTGGCCTTCTTCAAGACGGGCTTGTTCTCAGGATTCTGCTCGACAAGTGCCCGGGCAATTCCATGCCGCACAGCCTCGGCCTGACCATTGAATCCTCCGCCTGCGACGCTGACGATAGCATCGACTGCAGGCGTTCCGCCTATCGCAGTGAAAGCAGCCATCGTCTTCATTGACACGGTCTGTACCGGAAAGTACACCTCAACCGGCTTGCCATTGACAATAACCTTGCCTGTTCCAGGAACGAGGTGAACACGAGCTATTGCAGTTTTTCTCTTACCGGTCCCCCAAATCTGAGTGGTAGCCACAACGCCCTCCCTAGTTGAGTTTCAACTCAACAGGCTTCTGTGCCTGATGAGGATGCTCTGGCCCTTGATACACACGCAGGTTACTCAGCAGCTCTTTGCCAAGCGTGTTCTTGGGCAGCATACCGCGAACGACTCGCTTCAGCAGAAAGTCGGACCGTGTCTCAAGCATCTTGTTCCAGTTCGTTGCCTTCAGGCCACCTGGGTAGAACGAGTGATGATAATGCATGGTCTGGACGCCCTTCTTCGGGTCAATTGCCAACTTGGACGCATTGATCACGATGACGTTGTCGCCAACCATAGCGTTCGGCGTGAACTCCGGCCTGTCTTTGCCGCGAAGGATATTGGCAATAACGACAGCAAGACGACCAACGCTCTGGTCGGTAGCATCAATCAGTACCCATCGACGCGAAACCGTCTCTGGTCTAAAAAACGTTGTCTTCATTCATATCCTCCTGGTGAATTCTCTATTACAATACCACAAACGCGGAATTAGTCAACGCCCGAAGACTTCAACCAACTCCGACTCAACCACCCTGGACAGCGTTCGGGCAAGCCGTTCACATTTCTGTTGCCTAGGGTTTCAAGCGTAATCGACATCGACGAGATATAGTCCGCCCGCAGCTATCACCTGCCGAGTATATGGGGTGTCTAGTCCTGAAAACACGTTATTCCATACTTCGCTGCCAATTCTCCCCTGCCCGGCCTTGATAACGAAGTATGCCATGCGTCGCACCATATGGTAGAGAAAGTGGTCTCCCGATACCGACAGAATGACTGCTTTGCTCGTTTCGACGACGTCAATGGCATGTATCGTGCACTTCGTATCTTGATGAGGCCTGCTTGAATCGACGTTGCCAAATCTCGAGAAATCGTGCGTCCCCAGGAACGCGTGAGCTGCGGCACTCATGGCAACGGTACTCGCAGGGTAATCCAGCCGATAGCCATACCGGGCAAGAAACGGACTCCAACAGCCTTTCTTTATGAAAACGTAGGCATAGGTCTTGGCCACTGTGGAGAAACGGGCGCTGAAGTTGTTGTCCGCACGAGTACAGCTCAGGATCGTCAGCCACTCGGGCATCATGAGGGGCAATCGACGCTCGACGCGTTCCAAAAGGGCCTCATCCTTCAAGACAAAACTCACCACATTGTGAAGGGCATGAACTCCTCTGTCTGTCCTTGAGGCTCCGACAACGGGAACAAACGACCCGGACATGGCTCTGAGCGCCGACTCGACAGTCCCCTGCACGCTCACCAATGACTTTTGCTTCTGGAACCCGAAGGCAAAAGAACCATCATAGGATATGTCCAGACGGACAGTTACAGGAACAGCCGCCACACAATAACTCCCGAGATGGCTAGCGCGGTGCCGCCAAGAATCAGAACGTCAGATGACCGAAAGTGGCGCTCATGGTATCTTGTTCGAGGACTCCCAACGCGGAAGCCACGTGCTTCCATGGCCACAGCAAGGTCGTCCGCCCTGCGGAAGGACGACACAAACAGTGGAATGAGAATTGGGATGAAACTCTTCATGCGGGCCACAATGCTGCCTTCTCCGATGCGCGCTCCCCGTGATACCTGGGCACGTATAATCCGCTCGGTCTCTTCAAGAATCGTCGGAACAAATCGCATTGCAATACTCATGACCAGTGCTATTTCCGCAGATGGCACACCAATATGACTCAATGGCTTCAGCAAGTCCGACACGGCATCAGTCAGTTCAATCGGCGACGTACTCGCCGTCAGCAGGACACTTACCAGTGTCAACAGGACCAATCTACACATAATGAATCCTGCCAGTCCCAATCCTTCGCGTGTAACGTGGATGAACCATAGCTGCCAAACGACTCTGCCAGGTGTGAAAAACAGCTGTACAGCAACTGTCAGAACGATCAACAGCAGAATGGGCCTGAGTCCCCGAACAAAAAACCCCAGTGGTATTCTGGAAGTAATGATGCCGATTGCGAGGAGCACTGCAATGGGAATGTACTCTATGGTCCTGGTCGCGACAAAAATACCGATCATCAGAACGATAGTGGAGATGAGTTTAACGAGCGCACCAGATCGATGCACGAGGGATGTTCCTGGGTAATGCTGACCTAGGACAAAACTGTTTGAGAGCGCCACTACTCTTCTCCCATGTTGGCAACGGCCAGCCTAAGCGAATCGAGCATACGGTCGGTAGATCCTTCGTTTACCTTCAAGCTGCTTCCGCACTGCCTGAGAGACTGAGCCAATCGATAGCTCTCCGGAAGCTCGAGCCCGGTCCTGCCGACCAGTGAGGCATTGTGGAAAAAGGCCTCGGTCGACCCGTCGAAGGCCACAACTCCTCCATCCAACACGATCACGTGGCTACAAAACTCAGCTACTTCATCCATGTTATGAGATACAAGGATGACTGTAACGCTGGCGTTCTGGCGCAGCAGCTCTAACTCAGCTAGAACAGCAAGTTTTGAGCGCGAGTCGAGCCCTGCGGTAGGTTCATCAAGAACAAGATACTTCTGGCCCATCGCTATGACAGAGGCAATCGCGACACGCCGCTGCTCTCCACCACTAAGCTGAAATGGAGACAGGGGGAGGAACCGCACCGCATCTAGCCCAACGATAGCCATCGCCTTGTGCACACTCTCATCAATTTGGTCCTCGGTAAACCCAAAGTTGCGACAGCCAAACGCCACTTCCTCGAAAACGGTCTCGGCAAAAAACTGATCTTCGGGATACTGAAACACGATCCCCACTTTGCGGCGTATTCTGGCCAGAATGGAACGGTTGTTCGAAATAACCTCTCCATCCACGATAATGTCGCCACGACTGGCAAACAGCAGTCCATTGAGATGTTCAACCAGCGTTGACTTCCCTGAACCAGTCCGGCCCACAATGCCAACAAACTCCCCGTCACCGATGCGCAGACTTATGCCCCTCAATGCAAAAAACTCGAAAGGCTCGCCACTGTCATAGACATAATCGACGTTTCTCAGCTCAATTGGCACGCTGCCCTCGCGAATTCTTCAGGAGTAAGGCACAAAGGAAACAGCGGCCAGCGCTGCTGCATGATAGATGACGCTCGAGCACTCAGCGGAAGGACAAGATCTCCTGCCTCCACGACTTTAGCATTGGCAAATACTGACCGAGGCGCATCCCATGCGACGATCTCACCATTTGCAAGCACAGCGACGTGCGATGACACAAGTACTTCGTCCAAGAGATGCGTGACAATGACAATGCCAATCCCGAGCTCGCTGTTCAGCCGTAGTACCGTCTGGAGTACCTCACCCCGATTGGCAGGATCCAGCAGTGATGTCGCCTCATCCAGGATGAGGAATGATGGTTTCATCGCCAGGACTCCTGCAATTGCTACCTTTTGCTTCTGACCGCCCGACAGACGATGCGGTGGATAATCCCGAAACTGCTCCAGTCCAAGCAGTCGGAGCACGTCATCCACACGGCTGACCATTTCTGCGTGAGAGAGCTGCAGGTTTTCGAGACCGAACGCAATGTCGTCCTCGACCGTTGTTGCCACCAGTTGATTGTCCGGATTCTGAAACACCAGCCCAACGTCCAACCCTGGCCGGACGCCAGTGACATCATGCACGTCAGCGCTACGCGACACGCGAATATCACCTGATGTTGGACGCAAAAGCCCGCTGACAAGGCGGGCTAGTGTGCTCTTGCCAGACCCATTGGGCCCAACAATCGTTGAGATTGATCCGTCAGGCAACTCCAGGTTAATGTCACGAAGGATCTGGACAGCCCCCGCAGGGATGTCAATCTGATACGAGACCTTGTCGAGAAGGATCATCTACTTCTCGACAAACTCCAGAATTGCCATGTTCGCTGCATCACCTTTGCGATATCCGGTCTTGATGATACGCAGGTATCCGCCAGGCCGCGTGATGTAACGATCCTTGGCCAGTTTGAACGCTTCGTCGACAGCCTCAGGCGTCAACAAAAAGGAATGCAGTTTGCGCCGCGTTGTCAAATCATCAACCTTCGCAGTCGTAATAAGCTTCTCTACAACGCGCTTCACGGATTTCGCGCGGGTAACAGTTGTCTCGATGCGTCCTTTCTCGATCAGTGAAGTCGAGAGATTTCGCAGCATCATGCTGCGCAGGCCGCTATATACGCCAAGCTTCTTCAGCTTTCTTCCATGTCTCATAGCAAGGTTACTCCTCTTGTCACGTTGGCGTCTCCCTCAGGTGACGCGCTAGTCTTCGGGAATATTCATCCCAATACCACTGAGAGCTTCGTCCACGCTCTTTCTGCCGGCTTCGCCAAAGTCGCTGATGCTCTCTCCACGATGCTCAAGATAGTCAGCTACGGTCTCAATCCCCGCCGCCTTGAGCACCTTCGCCCACCGGCTCTTGATGCCATCAACGGCCTCCAGAGTCATAGACAGAACATTCTTGTCCGAAGTCTTCATGACTGATGCCGCACTCGGTCCGGACTGCATCTTCAGGCACGCCTCTAGCTGTTGGACATGACCTCCGATGATTTCAAGCGCCTCCTCGAGTGCGTCGCGAGCCTTTATCGTTGGAAAGTGGGCAATTTCAAGAATCAAGCGTTCCGAATCAGCTTTCTGCTTGATTCTTACGGGTTCGACAGTGAAGTTGACAGTTCGCACCGGAGAGAAAATGCTATCGATAGCGATGGTGTCGACGGTCCCCCCCAGCAGTTCGTGATTCTCCTCGTTGCTGACATATCCGAATCCAGTGCGCAACAGCACCTGGAGATCCAGGACACTATCGTCCCCGGAGAGTTCTGCAATCTTCAGGTCCGGGTTGCGAATCTTCACGAGCGGATTCTTCTCGAAGTCCTCAGCCTTCACGATGCCTCTGCCCTGATGTTTCAGAGAAAGAGTGGCCTCACTCCCGCCAAGAATGGAGACCTGGAGATTCCTGACATTGAAAATGATCTCCTGAAGGTCTTCTTTGATGCCAGGGAGCGTCGTAAACTCATGAAGCGCACCGTTCACCTTGATCGCCACCGGAGCACTTCCATGAATCGAGGATAGCAACACGCGACGAAGCGCATTTCCCATGGTTACCCCATATCCATGCTGCAATGGCTCAAAGACGAATTTGCCATATTCCGAGGTCTCTTCAACGGATGTCAGTCTGATACCTTCAAGCCCTTCTATCATGGCAAGCTCCCTACTTCGAGTAATACTCGATGACAAGACGTGTATTAATCGGCAGCCCAATCTGCTCCGCGGTCGGGATGTTCAGAATAGTGCCTTCAAGTTTGTCGGCATTGAACGTAAGCCATGGCGGTGTGGCTGGCTTACTTGCCACGGATTCCTGTACACCAATCATGGACTTCCCCGTATCGCTCAAGGTTATGATATCCCCTGCCTTGACTTGATATGAGGGGATATCAACACGGTGTCCGTTCACATAGATATTTCCATGACACACCATCTGGCGAGCGGACTTGCGGCCTGGCTGAATGCCCATACGGAACACAACATTGTCCAAACGACGCTCGAGAAGCTCAAGAAGCTTTCCGCCTGTGGGAATTGCTTTCTGCGAGTTGGCAAGAGCAAAATAACTCCTGAACTGACGCTCCGCCAATCCGTACGCAAGACGAAGGCGCTGTTTTTCCTTGAGATGAAGCTCATAGTCACTGTCTTTGCGGAACTTCTGGTCCACACCGTGCTGACCCGGACCCATTTTTCCACGTTCCAGCGGGCATTTGCTGCTGGAGCAGCGTGATCCCTTAAGGAACAGCTTCGTATTCAGTGCACGGCACTTCCGGCACGACGCATCAATATATCTCGACATTGCCGCCTCCTATACCCTTCGAATCTTGCGTGGTCGGCATCCATTGTGTGGGATGGGCGTCACGTCTTTGATGGACGAGACATTCAGACCAGCAGACTGCAGTGCACGGACGGCGATTTCACGGCCCGAACCAGCGCCCTTCACAAATACATTGACTCTCGACATTCCCATGGCAATAGCCTTCTCTGCTGCCTTCTGGGCTGCAACCTGGGCCGCAAACGGCGTTCCCTTCTTGGAACCCTTGAAGCCGCTGCTTCCCGACGAGCCCCAGCAAACAGTATCGCCCTGGGCATCTGTAATCGTCACCAGAGTATTGTTGAACGAAGAGAAGACGTATGCCTTCCCCTCTCCAATAACCCGTTTCTCTTTCTTGCGCTTGATTACCTTCTTCTTGACGTCTGCCATAAGATCCCCTTTTATCTAAACCTTGGATGCTTTAGAACCGACGGTCTTCTTCGGTCCCTTGCGCGTGCGAGCGTTGGTCCTGGTGCGTTGGCCACGAACGGGAAGGCCCCTCTTGTGCCGAACGCCACGATAACAGTTGATTTCCATAAGTCTGCGAATATTCGTAGAAACTTCGCGCCGAAGGTCTCCCTCGACGACCAAGTTGTCATTGATAGCCTTCTGGATCGCAAGAATCTCACTCTCTGTGAGGTCCTTGACTTTCTTGTCCTCCGGCACACCAGCAACACTGCAAATTACCCTATAGTTTGACTTGCCAATGCCGTAGATATAAGTCAGCGCAATGCCGACCTTCTTCCCGGCAGCAAGATCGATACCACTGATACGAGCCACAATTCCTCCTTTACTTACCTTGGCGCTGCTTGTGCTTCGGATTCTCGCAGATCACCATAACAGTACCATTGCGCTTGACAATCTTGCACTTGGCACAAATCTTCTTGACAGATGGTCTCACTTTCATAGGTAGCTACTCCTTTCAGCTCTTGGACACTTACAGTCGGTAAGTAATACGTGCTTTTGAAAGATCGTACGGTGTTATCTCAAGCCGTACCTTGTCTCCGGGAAGAATCTTAATGAAGTTGAGCCTCATCTTTCCGCTGATATGTGCCAGCACGATCTTGCCGTTGGCCAATTTCACGCGGAACATTGTTCCCGGCAGTGTCTCCATAATGACACCCTCCGTCTCTATGACTTCTTTCTTGTTCATGGCTGCGTCAAAACAAGAGGGCCCTGAGCAGTGACAGCCACCGTGTGTTCGAAGTGAGCACTCTTGCGTCCGTCAACAGTAACTACAGTCCAGCCATCGTCAAGAATGCGAACAGCACTGCTGCCAGCGTTCACCATGGGTTCGATCGCGATCACCAGTCCCTCCTTGAGGAGCATGCCCGTACCGGCCTTGCCATAGTTGGGAACTTCGGGATCCTCGTGAAGTTCTCTCCCAATACCATGTCCCACGAAATCACGCACGACACTCATTCCTTCAGATTCGACTACCTGCTGAATGGCATGTCCGACGTCACCCAACCGCGAGCCAACGCAGGCAGCATCAATTCCTGCAGACAGGCCTCTGCGAGTCGTTTCGATAAGATGCTGGTCCTCCACACTGACGGCCCCACACGCCACCGTGATCGTCGAATCAGCGCAGTAACCGTCGTAGGAAAGCGACAAATCAAGAGAGACAATATCACCGGCCTTCAACACGCGGCGACCAGGAATTCCATGGATGACTTGCTCGTTGACAGACACACACAGCGACGCTGGATATCCCATGTAGTGAAGTAAAATGGGTTTGGCTCCACACTCGCGAATATGGAGCTCTGCAGCATGGTCTAACTCTCCAGTGGTAACCCCGGGCGCCACCAATCCTCCCACATAGTGAAGGACTTCGGCGAGCTTTACTCCAGAAACACGCATATGCTCGATATCTGCATCGGACTTAAGCCTGATCATCAAGAGCCCTTCGCATTTCTGCAAAAACAGCATCCGGAGTCTGCATTCCATTGACAATAACGAGTTTTCCCTGATCTCCATAATAACCAATCAGAGCCTTCGTTATTGCCTCATACGTGGCCATTCTGGTTCTGACGCTCTCGTCGCGATCGTCTTCGCGCTGTATCAGCGTCGCGCCACAGAGATCACAACGTCCTTCCCTCTGCGGCGGCTGAAAGTATACGTTGTAGACACTGCCATCGTTGGGACAGATGCGCCGCCCTGATATGCGGCGAAACGCAGTATCCATAGGCAGCTCAACGTACACGGCTGCAGTCAAGCCAAGGCTTTGCTTTGTCAGATAGTCATCGAGAAATGCGGCTTGAGCGACAGTCCTCGGGTACCCGTCCAGAACGAAGCCTGCTTGCGCCTCCTGGGTCGACAAAAACGATTCGACGACGATAACGTTCACATCTTCGTCGCTCACAAGACCCCCAGCATTGATCTTGGCCGAAATCTCAGCGGGCAGCCTTCCTTCCCGCCGAAGATTTCGGAAATACTCCCCGCTCGAGAATGTAGGTATCCCGAATGTCTTTGCAATAAGCGCACCCTGAGTACCTTTTCCCGACCCAGGCACCCCCAAAAGAATGATCCGTGGATGTTGCGTCATTATTTCATGAACCCCTTGTAGTGCCGCATCATCATGTACGCCTCGATCTCCTGAACTGTCTCAAGTGCAACTCCGATGATAATGAGCAGCGACGTACCGCCAAATGCAAACGCTGGAATCTGCTGGTTTCGCATGGCTATGTTCGGCACAATCGCAAGGAATGCCAGAAAGACCGCAGTGGGAAGAACAATCCGGTCAAGTACGTTCTTGATGTACTGTGCGGTCGCATCCCCCGGCCGAACACCTGGCACATAGCCTCCATACTTCTTGAGGTCGTCCGCAATCTTCGCGGGATCATAGGTGATCTCAGTATAGAAGTATGTGAAGAAGATGATCAGAAAGAAGAATGTGACATTGTGTGCGACCGTTCCCGAATTCGTCAGAGGCTGTGCAATATGAACGTAAAACCAAGATGTGGACCAGAACTGGGAAACAGTCGCGGGGAACATCAGAACGGTCGACGCAAAGATGATCGGCAGCACGCCCGCCTGCACAAGCTTCAACGGAATATAGGTCGATTGCCCGCCGTAGACTTTGCGACCAACAACACGCTTGGCGTATTGCACTGGAATCTTTCGCTCGCCTTCATAGGCGAACAGCACGAGAAAGAGCAGGACAATAGCTCCAAGGATGCCGCCGATAAGTCCAAGTACACTCAGCGACTTCGCTTGAGCAAGCCCAAATGCCTGTGCGATCCCAACGGGAATTCGGCTTACAATTCCGGCGAAAATAATCAACGAGACGCCATTACCAATACCACGTTCCGTCATGACTTCTCCCAGCCAGAGCACTATGTAGGATCCTGCCGTAAGACTCAGGACAATCAAGAGCTTCACGAAGAATCCTGTGCTCGAAAGATACTTCTGGAATATGGCCACAACGCCAAACGATTCGATAATGGCCAACGCGAGCATCAGATAGCGCGTATATTTTGCGATCTTGAGCTGACCTTCCTTGCCACCCTCCTTGCGAAGTTCTTCAAGCGCGGGAATGACGGACCCAAGAAGTTCAATGATGATCGAGGCATTGATGTAGGGAAGCACGCTCAACGAGAAGATAGCGAAGTTCGCAATGCCGCCCCCAGAGAATAAGTCGAGCAGCCCCAGAAAACCACCTTTGCCAACCAGCTCTGCCACTGCTGCACGATCAATGCCTGGCACTGGAATATACGTGCCGAGCCTGATGACGATGAACATCCCCAACGTAAACAGAATCCTGTTGCGCAGCTCTGGAAGTCTGAAAGCTCTCCTCAGTGTCTCAAACATCAGACCACCTCGCAGGTGCCGCCCGCCTTCTCTATCTTCTCACGAGCGGAAGTCGAGAAACCCGACGCACGCACCTGTACCTTGGCCGTCAGTTCGCCATCTCCGAGGACCTTCACAGGAGCATTATAAAGAGCATTCAGGTCAAGAGGCATCTCGCCCTCGTACCCTTCAAGTGCTCCGACGTTAACAGCAACATAGACTGTCCGAGCCGGAGGCCTGAACCCCTTCTTCTTCGGAAGCCGTCGATAGAGTGGCGTCTGACCGCCCTCAAATCCCACGCGCTTGCTGCGTCCGGAGCGAGCAAGAGCTCCCTTTCGACCGTGTCCACTCTGCTTTCCCTTGCCACTGCCTGCTCCGCGACCAACGATCTTCGGGCGGTCGATAAATCCACCCGGTCTCACGATTTCGTTGAGTTTCATTGATGAGCCTCCGTGGCGCGCGGCTCCGCATTCATGCGATCCTGCCTGCGCAGATTCTGCATTAACGTCATCTGTTCTATGTCACGAAGCCCATCGATTGTGGCAGTAGCAAGAGAAATGGCATTCGAGCTGCCAAGAGATTTCGTGAGCACATCCTGAACTCCGACTTTCTCCATGATTTGGCGAACGACGCCGCCAGCAACTATCCCCGTTCCTGTAACAGCCGGCTGAAGATAGACCCAGCCCGCGCCCGTGCGGGTCTTTGTCGAGAATGGCAGCGTTGTCCCTTTCAGAGTAAATGTGACCAGATTGCGCTTGGCTGCAGTGACTCCCTTTGTAATAGCCAATGGGATTTCGACAGCCTTTCCGATACCAATGCCAACCTTGCCTTTCTTGTTGCCAACAACGACAAGAACCCTGAACTTCATTTTCTTGCCACCCTTGACGACTTTGGTGACGCGGTCAATGCTGATGACCGACTCTTCGAATTCTTTCGGTTCAAACGAACGTCTTGCCACAGCTTCCTCCTAGAATTCCAGTCCCGCAGCACGCGCGGCTTCGGCAAGCGCCTTAACGCGGCCGTGATATGAATGGCCACCCCGATCAAAGGCTACTGTCGTAATACCCATCTTGAGCGCTTTCTCAGCTATCTCCGCGCCAACAGCCTGGCACGCAGCCACATTATTGGCCGTTTCCAACTTGCCGTCCACCCTGCGCTTGAGGTTTGATGCAGCGGCGAGGGTAATACCCTTGTCATCATCGATAAGCTGAGCATAGACATGTTTCAAACTGACGAACACAGCGAGCCTGGGGCGTTCGGCACTTCCCGCAACCTTCTTGCGAATCCGATCATGCCGTCTCTCGCGAGCTTCTTCTCTATCACGTTTGCTGATCATTGTTCCCCCTACGCACCAGACAAGGCTTTCTTGCCAGCCTTGATCCTGACTTTTTCGTCAGCATATCGGATGCCTTTCCCTTTGTAGTGATCGGGCACACGCACCTTACGAACATTCTGAGCAAACTGGCCCAGCCTCACGGCATCGGCGCCCATCAGTGCGATCTTGACGTTGTCTGTCACTTCCACGGTGATACCATCGGGAATCCTCATGGATATCGGATGCGAATACCCAACGAGCAATGTGAGGTTACCCGCATCCACCGCGGCCTTGTAGCCCACGCCAACGATTTCAAGTCGCTTGACAAAACCCTCGGTTACGCCCTTCACGAGGCTCGCGAATCGTGCCGAGGTCGTACCATACATGATATTCAACGTTTCCTGATACGCAGGGTCGAGAGCGAAGCGAGCCTGATCTCCCTCAATGCTAAAGTCAATGTGGTCAGGAACTGCGAGCTTCAATGAACCCCGTGGGCCAGTAACTGTCAATTGGCGCTCTGTCTGCACAACTGTCACCCCGGCGGGTATTGTCGTATGTCTCTTTCCAATCCTTGACATATATCCCCCTTTACCAGACGAAACAAATGACCTCGCCGCCAAGCCCTTCCTTGCGAGCCTGCGCGTCGGTCATCAGTCCCTGCGGGGTGGAGATGATTGCCATGCCGGCTCCCATGAGAACGCGCGGCACTGCATCCTTCTTCACATAAATGCGGCGACCTGGAGTACTGATTTGTTTAAGGCCAGTAATGTACCGACCACGAGTCTTCGTGTACTTAAGGTCCAGCTTCAGGTACTTGCGATTGTCGCGAACAATTTCCGAGACACCTCCGACATACCCCTGTTTCTTGAGAATCAGCGCAAGAGCACTATTCATCTCTGAATATGGGGCAATGGTAGAGTCATGGTACACCAGGTTTGCATTCCTTACCCTGGTCAAGAAATCCGAAAGTGCGTCAACTCTGGACATATCTCCTCCTCTACCAGCTAGCCTTCTTGACGCCCGGAAGCTTCCCTTCGAGTGCCATCTTGCGGAAGCACAGCCTGCACAGGCCAAACTCCCGATAGTACCCGCGGGATCGCCCACAGATCTTGCACCTGTTGTGAGCCCTGGTCGAGAACTTGGGCTTACGAAGAGCCTTGTTGATCATAGCTTTTCTTGCCATAGTGTCTCCTTACACCCTATCTCTGCCTAAACGGCACACCAAATGATTCAAGCAAGGCTCTGCACTCTTCATCAGTCTGTGCAGTCGTGGTAACCGTGATACTCATTCCACGAGCCTTGTCCACCTTGTCATACGAAATCTCAGGGAACACCAGTTGTTCCTTGAGTGCGAACGTGTAGTTGCCACGACCGTCGAAAGACTTGGGAGAGAGTCCCTTGAAGTCTCTGATACGTTCAAACACAACCGTAACGAGCTTCTCCAGGAAGGCATACATCCGGACGCCTCTCAGCGTCACAGCGACACCCACAGGGGCGTTCTTCCGAATCTTAAACGTCGCGATGGACTTCTTTGCCAGTGTCACGATGGGCTTCTGACCGGAAATCAGACCGATCTCTTCCACACTGCTGTCAATCACTTTTGGGTTTTCAGTCGCCTCACCGATGCCACGATTAATAGTGATCTTTGCAATGCGAGGAATCTGCATCACATTGGCATACCCAAAACGCTTCTGAAGTTCCTTGCGAACTTCAGTCTCGTACTTGGTTCTGTACGCATTCGAAAAGCTGGCAAGCTCCCGTTTGGTCACAACCTTGCTCTTAGCTGGAGCCTTGTCCTTCTTGGTTGAAACGGCAGCCGGGGCTGCCTTCTTTATCGCTTCCTTAGCTGCCATGTCACGCCTCCTTACACTCTATCGATCGTCTCATTGCAGACTCTGCATATGCGAACAGACTTACCGCCTTCGACAAGGCGATGAGCAACTCTGGTCGGCTGATGACAGCTGGGGCAGATAAGCATGACCTTGCTGGCAAGGATGGGCGCCTCAAGCTTGGCAATTCTGCCTTGCGGCATCTCCTGAGTAGGACGAATGCTCTTGGAAACCATGTTGATTCCCTCGACCAACACCCTGCCGCTGGTTGGAATCGTTCTGATGACCTTTCCCTTGCTTCCCTTGTCCTTGCCCGAAAGAACGACAACTGTATCGCCCTTACGAATATTCATGAACTTCGATGTACCCTTCATAGTCAACTCCTACACAACTTCCGGTGCAAGTGAAGCAATCTTGAGATAGCCCTTGTCACGCAGCTCCCGGCAAACCGGTCCAAAAATGCGCGTCCCCTTTGGGTTGCCATCATCGTCGATCAAAACCGCGGCGTTCTGGTCAAACCGCACCAGGCTCCCATCGGGCCGGCGAACTTCCCTTTTGGTCCGCACTATAACGCACTTGACGACGGCACCTTTCACGACTGCGGCGTTTGGAGCTGCCTTCTTTACCGTAGCCACGCATTTGTCACCGACGTGACCGACTTCGTGCTTATTATTGGTAAGAACGGTAATGATCCTTACTTCTTTGGCGCCGGAGTTATCGGCAACGATCATGCGGCTATATGGCCTAAGCATCCTGGTCCCCCTCGGGAGCTCTCTCCACCTTGTTTACAACTGCCACGAGTCTCCAGCGCTTCGAACTGGAAATCGGCCGGGCGAAGGCAACAGTGACCGTATCTCCAACAGACGCCAGACGCCTGCTGTCGTCCGCGTAAAGCTTGGTTATACGCTGAGTGATGCGGCCAAACCTGCCGCGAACCATACGCTTCACGCCAACAACCACCCGGCCTTCCTGTGCTTTCAATACAACGCCTTTCTCGAAAATCTGTCCGGCCATTACTTGACCTCCTGCTTCTTCGACGCCAGTCCCATGGTGCGCTCATGCTCAACCGTCAGAATTTTGGCAATATCACGGCGGACTTCTTTCACGCGGGCTGTATTCTTGAGCTGATGCGTCGCAAGCTGAAATCTCAGGTTAAACAACTCTTGCCGAAGATTCTCCATGTTCACTTTGAGTTCAGCATCAGACATGTCTCTCACTTTGGTGATCTTCATTAGCTCCCCCTTGATACGAACCGCGTCCTGATGGGTAACTTGAAGGAAGCCAGTCTGGTAACACGGCGAGCCTCTTCCTCCGTGATCCCCGACATCTCAAACAGGATTCTCCCAGGCTTGACGACAGCAGCCCAATGGTCGACATCACCCTTGCCAGAACCCATACGGGTTTCTGCCGGCTTCTTTGTAATTGGCTTGTCGGGAAAAATCCGGATCCACATCTTTCCCTTCTTATGGATTGCCGATACCAGGGACAGACGAGCTGCCTCGATCTGGCGATCCGTCACAAGAGAACACTCCATGGCCTGCAAGCCGAATTCTCCGAACGACAATTCAGCTCCACGCGTAGCCATCCCGCGCATCCTCCCACGGTGCATCTTTCTAAACTTGGTTCTCACAGGTAATAGCATGATGTTCTCTCCTTGCTCAGTCTACGTCCTCACTGAAGAAGACCCTCTTGGGTGCATCTCCCTTGTAGAGCCACACCTTGACTCCAATGCGGCCAAACTTGATAAGAGCTGGCTCATAGGAGTAGGTTACATCTGCTTTCAGGGTCTGAAGCGGTACACGTCCTTCACGGTACCACTCGGTGCGTGCAATCTCGGCTCCACCAAGACGACCGCTGCACTGAACCTTGATACCACCCGCGCGCGCCCTCATTGCGCGCTTCATGACCTGCTTCATAGCACGTTTGTACGAGACACGCTTCTCAATATCCGCAACAATGCTCTGTGCAAGAATCTTGGCATCGAGATCAGGATGCTTGATCTCCTTGACATCAACGTGCAGAACCTCCTGCTTGTTTGTTAATGTCTTTTTGAGCTTCGCCTCGATCTTCTCAAGCTCGGCCTTGTTCCGACCAATCAAAGCACCAGGACGCGCACTGTGAAGACGCACCGTCACGTTGAAACCCTTTCTTAGAATCTCAATTTCCGAGATGGCAAAGTCACGCTCAATCTTCCCGATCTCCTGGCGAATGTGGTAATCCTCAAGAACGAACTCGCTATAGTTCTTCTTTGACGCAAACCACTTGGACTCCCAGTCCTGGGTAATGCCAAGTCTGAATCCATACGGATGTACTTTCTGGCCCACCTAAGCCTCCTCTTTTTCAGCAACGCAGATATAAATTCGCGAGAGGGGCTTGCGGATAATGTCCGCACGACCCATGCCTCTCGGGGAGACTCTCTTGACCCCGCCCTGCCCGTCAATGAGAATCTTGGACACATAAAGCGTGTCATGGTTCATCTTGAAGTTGTTTTCTGCATTGGCAGCGGCAGAGAGCATGACCTTCTTGATCGTGACGGCGGGCCGATTGGGGAGTGAGTCGAGAATGGCAACGGCCTCGTCGATATTCTTTCCCCTGATGAGATCGGCCACCAGCCTCGTTTTGAAAGGAGAAAGCCGAACATGTTCAAGCTTCGCAAATGCTTCCATCTTGTACCTACTTTAGTGCGCTTGTACGCGCTGTTGGAACTGTGTGACCATGAAAGTTGCGCGTGAGAGCAAACTCGCCAAGCTTGTGTCCGACCATAGCCTTTGAGATGTAAACCGGAACATGGGTCTTGCCATTGTGAATGGCAATCGTATGCCCCACCATCTCCTCAACCACAACGGAGCGACGGCTCCATGTCTTGATGAGCTTCTTCTCGCCTTTTCGGTTCATTTCCAGGATCCTGCCAAGCAAACGTTCCTCGACAAAACCCTTCCTGGTCTTCGTATCACTCATCGGCGTTCTCCTAGTTTATACGCTTCAAGATATACTTGTCAGACTTATTCTTTTTCTTGCGGGTCTTATAGCCAAGAGTTGGCTTACCCCAGGGAGTAAGAGGCCCAGCATGTCCGACAGGAGACTTGCCTTCACCACCACCATGTGGATGATCGATAGGGTTCATGGCAACACCACGCACACCTGGACGAGTACCGCGATGACGAGAGCTGCCCGCTTTGCCAAGCACTTCCTTGTTATGATCAAGATTACCGACCTGGCCAATCGTAGCTCTACAGTCCAGAGAGAACTTGCGGATCTCACCCGATGGCATACGAACCTGAGCCCAGCCTGCTTCTTTTGCCAGAAGCTGAGCCGAAGCTCCGGCGGCACGTGCCACATGAGCAGACTTTCCCGGGAAGAGCTCAATATTATGAATCGTTGTTCCCAGAGGCATTCTGGCTAACTTGGTATTGTTTCCTGGCCGAATCTCGACATTGTCGCCGGACATAACAGTCTCACCGACTTTCAGCCCTTCCGGCAACAGAATGTATGTCTTCTTCCCATTGGCGTACTGCACAAGGGCGATGAGAGCAGAGCGGTTAGGATCATACTCTATCTCGGTCACCTTGCCAGGAACATCGTCCATGTCACGCGTAAAATCAATCACGCGATACAGCTGACGCGTACCTCCGCCATGATGTCGAACCATGATCTTGCCCGTGTTGTTCCGACCAGCCTGCTTGCGTAAGCCGAAGGTCAGGGACTTCTCTGGCGTGTCCCGGGTAACCTCCGTGTGAATAAGCGTTTTCCTAGAACGGATTCCAGGAGACGTCGGTTTGTATGATCTCACAATACTCATGGGGCACCCTCTATGAATTACTGATGACGTCGATCTTGAACCCGGGCATCAGCGCGACAATGGCCTTCTTCTTCGAAGGCGTCATCCCGATCGAAGCCCTTCTCATTCTCTTCTTGCCATGCGTCCGAAGCACATTCACCCAGGCAACTTTCACCTTGAACATCTTCTCGACGGCATCTTTGATCTCCATTTTCGTGGAGTTCTTGACGACGATGAACTGGTATCTGCCTTCTTCCGTAAGGCTCATGCTCTTCTCTGTCACGATTGGACACAACAAGATTTCCTTGCTCATGCGTATACCTCCTCGGCGCCCTTCAGCGCCTCTTCCGTGAAAACGACCGTGGAATGCAGGAGCACGTCATACGCATTCAACTCAGAAAAGTGCAACAGACCAAGTCCGGGCAGATTGAGACCCGAAAGTACCACTTCGCCGTTCTCCTCCGAAAAGACCAGCAAAGCATTCTCTGGAACATTGGCTGCTTTCAGAGCCGAAACAAGTGCCTTTGTCTTGGGCTGTTCGAGCTTGAGACCCTTGAGTACAACAACTGCATTCTCATTGGCGCGCTGAGCCAGTGCACTCAGAATTGCACTCCGCCTGGTCGACTTGTTCAGGTCAAGCGTAAAATTCCTGGCCTTGGGACCAAAGACGACACCTCCACCCTTCCATTGAGGAGCTCGTTTGTTGCCCTGACGTGCATGTCCCGTACCCTTCTGCTTCCAGACTTTCTTCTTTGTCTTGTTGATCTCGCTCCGGCCCTTCGTGTTGGCAGTTCCACGGCGCAACCCAGCCAGGAACTTCTTGACACCCATGTACATGGCCGTTTCGTTAATGTTCACGCCGAAAAGTCCTTCGACGAGCTCAATTTCGCCCGCATCAGCACCCGTGACGTCAATCATCTTCACAGTAGTCATGTCTCTACCTCTCAAGCCCTGATCGTCAGGAGCGCATTGTCTCCGCCAGGAATACTGCCCTTGACCACGAGCAGGTTTTTCTCAACGTCCAGGCTGATCACTTTGACCCCTGTAACGGTCGTCGTCTGAGAGCCCATGTGCCCGGCCATCTTGTGATTCTTGAAAACACGGCCAGGGGTCAGGCGGCATCCAATGGCACCCACACGCCGAAGTCCCTTGGATCCATGGCTCTTGAACCATCCAGCAAAATGCCACCGCTTCACCGGCCCCTGATAGCCCTTGCCCTTTGACACTGCTGTGATGGTCAGTGCTGCAAGTCCGTCAAAAATGCCAACGTCGATCTTCTGACCCACGGTTCCTTTCATGCCCCGAAACTCCTTTAGATATCTGAGTGTCGGAACACCAGCCTTCTTGCACACCCCTGTCTCCGGCTTGTTGACAAGGGACGCACGCGCTTCCTCATATCCCAGTTTCACTGCTTCATAGCCATTGCGCTCTTTCGTCAGGACGTCGACCACGAAGCACGGTCCAGCCTGGATCACCGTGGCTGGTACAAACTTGTCCTCGTGGAATACGCTCGTCATCCCGATTTTCTTGCCAATTATTCCCCTACTCATCTCAATCACCCGCCTACAACTTGATCTCGATGTCCACACCCTGCGGAAGATCGAGGCCCATAAGGGCCTTGGTCACCTCAGGAGTTGGATTACTGATCTCAATCAGCCTCTTGTGAACACGCATCTCAAATTGCTCACGCGACTTTTTGTCAACATGTGGCGATCGGAGTACAGTAAAGACACTCTTCTCGGTAGGAAGCGGTATGGGCCCCGACACACGGGCCCCAGCCTGCTGAATGATCTCCACAATTTTCCCGGCCCAGATATCCAGCGTTCGGTGATCGAACGCCCTCAGTCTTATACGAACCTTCTGCTTCGCCATAGCAACTCCTTGGATGAATGACTGCCCGCTTACTCCAGAATCTTGGTGACGACACCAGCGCCAACCGTACGGCCACCCTCACGGATGGCAAAGCGGAGGCCTTCCTCCATGGCAATGTGTGTCATGAGGGTGACGGTCATCACAACGTTGTCACCGGGCATGGCCA
>JAJFTL010000032.1 GCA_021373025.1 bacterium | reverse complement strand
TATCATATCGCACCGTTCGAAGAACTGGACGACTTTGTCTATGTCTGGCAGACCTTCGAGAATGATGCCATCCGCGAACATGTGGGTCTGGGCAGGCGAGACACGGACCAGCAGCTGTACTTCCTGGACGACCGCATCTGGGATTTCTTCATCGAGCGTATTGACCTGGATTTCCGCAAGAAGCTGGCACGCGATCCGTCGCTGCTTGAGCAGCACACGGTTCTGGTGGAGTTTTCTCGGGGTGGGGACGGCTGCTACAGAAATGCGTTGCAGCACTTCTCGGACGAATTGCTGAGTCGTGCCGCCATCCTCTATATCGATGTTTCCTTTGAGGAATCCCTCCGGAAGAACCGCCGCAGATATCGCCCCGATCAGGCCGACTCCATCCTCTATCACTCGCTCGACGATGCCAAGATGGACCGATATTACAGGACTGACGACTGGGGGATCCTATCCGGCGGACAGGATGAAGGATACATTACTGTTCGGGATCACGATCTTCCATTTGCCGTGTTTCACAATGAGCCAGAGAAGACGCTGGACCCCCTGCTGCTTGGCCCCGCGCTTCGAGAGACGACCGGACGTCTGGTCACACTCTTCACCACAAAGGGTTGAACAACGGTCTGGCAGTGCTAGTCTTAGCAGTTAGCTTGCACGACCCGTTTGATGCCCTATATTAGGATTCTTTGACAAGAGGAGAACGATATGGCTATATTTGACATGACCATCCACGAAGATGTTCTGGAAAAAACTGTAAAGCGAGCTCAGGAACGCAATATCATCATTCCCACGTTTGCACAGCAGAAAGACCCGTCGCTCATCCCTGACAAGATCAAAGCCCGCCTCAAGGGTGTTGGTCTGTGGGATATCAACCCCGTCAATTTGTTCCGCATCACGTGGCACAACGATGTCGAGACCGGACTGTTCGGCGATGTCAACTATCTGGAGATTCCCAGTTCCATCACGGGCATCAAGGCTCGCGTCGTCGGTATTGTGGGCAAGTACTTCCCGACAGGAGCGCACAAGGTCGGCGCTGCGTTCGGCTGCCTCGTCCCACGCCTCGTGACCGGTCAGTTCGACCCGACCCGTCAGGCAGCCGTCTGGCCGTCCACCGGCAACTACTGCCGCGGCGGCGCTTTCGACTGCGCCCTGCTGGCGACGGACGCTGTTGCCATCCTGCCACAGGAGATGAGCAAGGAACGCTTCGACTGGCTGCGCGAGATCGGGACCAAAGAAGTCATTGCGACCCCCGGTTCCGAGTCCAACGTCAAGGAGATCTACGACAAGGTACATGAACTCAAGGCTACCCGGGGCGACGGCGTCGTCGTGTTCAACCAGTTTGAGGAGTTCGGCAATGCTCTGTGGCACTACACAATGACCGGATCAGCCTTCGAACAGGTTTTCAACCTCATCAAGGGACCGCGTTCGCGCATGGCCGGGTATGTCTCCGCCACTGGATCGGCAGGCACCATCAGCGCAGGCGAATACCTCAAAAAGGTTTACCCATACAGCCATATCACCGCAGTCGAAGCCCTGCAGTGCCCAACCCTGTACGCAAACGGATTCGGGGCACATCGTATCGAAGGCATCGGCGACAAGCACGTACCATGGATCCATAACGTCCGCAACACGGACGCGGTAGCGGCGATCGACGACGAATACCCGATGCGCCTGCTGCGCCTCTTCAACGAGGAAGCAGGCAAGGCGTACCTGGAGAAGAAGGGCGTTCCCCATGCGGTTGTCGAACAGCTCAACCTGCTGGGCATCTCCTCTCTGGCCAACCTCGTCGCGTCCATCAAGATGGCCAAGTACGAAGAGATGGACGAGAACGATGTTGTGTTCACGGTCTTCACGGATTCTGCAGCCATGTACCAGTCCCGCCTTGAAGAGATGCGGGCTCAGTACGGTCCCTACACGGAGATGGATGCGGCGCTCGACTATGCCAGATACCTCGAGGGTGTGCTGACCGACTGGTATCGTGAACTCAACTATCGCGACCGCAAGCAGCTGCACAATCTCAAGTACTTCACCTGGGTCGAGCAGCAGGGAAAGACGGCAGAAGAGCTGCGCGAGCTATGGGAGCCTGAATTCTGGGAACAGATCTGGACCGCCGCTCCAGCATTCGACGACCTCATTGACCAGTTCAACGAGAGGACGGGGCTGCTAGCAAAGCTGTAACCGCATCTCCCGATCCGCTGTTCGCCCAATTGTGAATCCCCCTAGTACCAGGTACTAGGGGGATTCACAATTACCGTTTTCCACAGGCCCTGTTGATTATGTGGACAAATGGTGCAATCGTGCACTATCGCATGGTGGACAACCTGTCAGGAACTGTGCAAAAGACAACAGACAGTCCATTCTCAGGATGAAGTCTTGAACCCCGCATTGCAAGCTGCTGTGTGCAAAAGATGCCCCTCACCGACATGAACGAGCAAAAAACGTGCAGGGATACGGCAAAACGTCTGAAATAGTCTCTCAGGGCCACATTTTGTGATGCCGGTCGTGAGCGTGGCTTTTGAAGCCACTTTGTGGCCTTCCAACGAAATATGCCACATGATGAAAAACCGCCTGTCCGAAAAGGCAGGCGGTTCAGAACTCGAATCAAGACCGGGTTATGCCTGAACGTCTTTCGTACTCAATACAATCACACCCTGGGCGGAAACATCAAGGACAAATGTTTCAGCTCCCGCGTCCAGCTGGACCATGGCCTTCTGCATCGCCTTGCCAATCTTCTCTGCCTTTGCAGGTTCAGCGAGAGCGGCGATGCTGGGCCCTGCGCCCGACAGAAAACTACCATATGCTCCAGCTCGCACAGCAGCGTGCGATACTTCATGGAAACCTGTGATAAGCTTCTCGCGATAGCGCTCATGCAGGCGGTCATGCAGGGCAAATGACAGCAGATCGTAGTTGCCGCTGAAGATAGAGGCAGAGAGCATGGAAGCCCGACCGATGTTGAATACGGCGTCCTTGCGTGAATAGCTGTCGGGAAGGCAGGCGCGAGCCTTTCTCGTGGAGAGAAAGCTGGAGGGAACCGTGACAACTACTTTGAGATTCTGAGGGACAACCCTCATGTAGGCTACCTCGCTCTTGTCGCTCGCAGCAATGATAAAGCCGCCTACAAGCGATGCTGCGACGTTGTCGGGATGTCCCTCAATTCCAATCGCATACTTGAGGATCTTTCCCGTATCCAGCTGGCCATGGACGATCACATCGAAGCAGGTCAGGAAGCCCACAATCGCACTCGCGCTCGAGCCCAGGCCTCGTGTCAGGGGAATTCCCGTATCGACGTTGATACTCATCGGAGGGAGATGCACGGCTTCTGCGTGTTCGTAGTGGTCTAGCACATCCCGTACAAATTTGAACCCTTTTTCGTTGAGGACGTCTGCGCCCATGCCCTCATAGTGAATCCTCGACTGCTCTCCCGTCGGGAGCACCTCAACTGCATACGTACTGCGCATATCAAGCGCAAGACCAAACGTATCAAATCCCGGTCCAAGGTTGGCCGTACTTGCGGGAACGCTGATTGCCACTCTGCTGATCATATCACTTTCCTCCACCGCGCCTGCAATTCCTCGACGAGAGGTTATTGCCGCAGTATCAATGTCGTAAAACGAAATGCTTGAGATAGCATACCACATTTTGGACAATTTCAAATTCTCTGGCGGGCACTGGACGCGCTTGACGTGCGGGCATGGTGAGGTAGAATCAACTGGAGGTGTACACCAGATGGCTTACGAACGGCTTACGTATCTTGGACACTCAGCCTTTTTGATAGCAACTTCTGCCGGCGATATTCTCATCGATCCATTCCTCTCCGGCAATCCACGATCTTCCATCAGCCTTGAAGAGCTCCATCCTGCCTTCATTTTGGTCACACACGGCCACGTGGACCATTTGGGTGACACCGTAGCCATCGCACAGCGCTCCGGCGCAATGGTCGTCGCACCGTCAGAACTGGCCACCTACATTGCTGGAAAAGGTGTCTCCAACGTCTATCCGATGCACATCGGGGGCAACCACACATTTCCATTCGGCGAACTCTTCCTGACACAGGCGCTGCACGGCTCTTCGGTGAGGGAAGACGGTCACATCATCTACACGGGAAATCCCTGCGGCTTCATCATCAAGTCCACAGAACGGACGATTTACCATGCCGGGGACACGGGTGTATTTCTCGACATGCAGCTCATCAGCCGTCTCCATCCACTTGACGTCGCACTCCTCCCGATCGGCGGCAATTTCACGATGGGCATCGACGATGCTGTCGAAGCTGTCAAGATGCTTGCTCCGCAGACCGTGATCCCAATGCACTATGGCACCTTCCCTACCATCGCCGCTGATCCGCAAGTATTCAAGCAGAAGGTAGAATCGTCGACGAGCGCTCGTTGCATCGTGCTGGAACCTGGACAGTCCTTCTGACACCAGACGTACACGGGTATGGTTCACCCTGACTCGTTGACAGACCATATCCAGCCGGTACACTCTTCTCTATGAGCGATCAAAGCCGTACCCCTTTTTTTGATGCCGTCCAGGCATACATAGGCAAGCACCGGGCTGGTCTGCATATGCCAGGCCACATGGCAGGCCAAGGCATCCATCCACGCCTCAAGGAGTTTTGGGGAGAGAACGTGTTCCTGTCGGACTTGACAGAAGTCGAAGGCCTCGACTATCTCCACCGCCCTATCGGGGTGGTCAGGGAGGCACAGGAACTGGCAGCTGAAGCATACGGCGCGATCGAATCCTTCTTCCTGGTCAACGGATCGACCGTCGGCAATCAGGCGATGTTGCTGTCCACCTGCGACCCCTATGACCGCGTCATCGTCCAGCGCAATTCACATCGATCGATGTACGGAGCATTGATCCTCAATGAGCTGCGGCCCATCTACCTCGAGGCTGAGGAAGACCGTCTGCTGCAATTCCAGACATTTCCTTCCAAGAAGACGTTTGCGCGCGTGCTCCGCGACCATCCAGAGGCCAAGACGGTCTTTCTCACCAATCCCAACTACTTCGGTATCAGCGCCGACATCGATTATTACGTTCAGAAGGCACATGCGACCGGCCGGCGCATCCTGGTCGACGAAGCCCACGGCTCCCATTTTCATTTTCATCCAGACCTACCCAGGAGCGCCGTCGACGCGGGCGCAGACATGGTGGTGCAGAGCACGCACAAGACGCTGTCCGGCCTCACCCAGACGTCCATGCTGCATCTGGGCTCACGGCGCGTGGACAAGGAACTGGTACGAGCCACACTCACGATGCTGGAGACTTCATCTCCTTCCTACATCCTCATGACAGCTCTCGACGTTGCCCGCATGCAGATGGCCACCAACGGCCATGACTTGCTCGCACGTGCGATTGACCTTGCCGAGGACGCCCGCAGGCGCATCAACAACATCGATGGACTCGTTGCACCTGGCAGAGAGCGGGCCCACACCGAGGCTATCTATGATGTCGACTTGACCAAACTGACGGTACATGTTTCAAGACTGGGGCTGACTGGTTTCCAAGTCGAGGAGATGTTAAACAGGGACTACAACGTTGAGATTGAGTTGTCCGATCTCGAGAACATCCTGGCATTTATCACGATTGGCACGCCGCCCGAGACAGTCGACATTTTCGTCAAGGCACTTGAGGACATTGCCCGGAAGCGGCGTGGCAAATCCTCAAGTATCGCACCCCCGCCGCCCATCCCTGCCATTCCGGAGATGGTCCTGTTTCCATTTGAGGCATACTATGCAAAGAGAGAGCGCGTCCGGATGGAGGATTCCGTCGGACGCATCATCGCAGAGCTTGTCACTCCCTATCCCCCTGGCATCCCAATCACCGTTCCCGGCGAGGTCATGACGCACGAGTGCGTCGACTACATGGTGTTCATGCGTGATCATGGTGCAGACTTGCAGGGCATCATCGACAAGTCAGCCAGGTACCTGCAGGTCGTCAAGGAGCGCTGAGTCGCAAATTCGTTCTCTCATGTGGTTCCCCCGCCTGCTCGGCGAGGCAATCGTCGTCCGTGTTCAGCCAGAATACGGAGGGTGGATGCGGATGAACTCTGCCTTCTCGCGCAGTTCTGGGATAGTTCGCGCACCGACGTAGCTCAAACTCTCGCGCACCTGCGCTGCGGTCTCTTCGACCAGCCGGGAGGCAGTATCAGGGGTTAGTGAATTGAGCACGACGGCTGCTGCTCCGGCGGCAAGTGCCTTGACGACGCTCGCAGAAGAGCGGACCCCCAGGTTGCAGACGATTGGTCTGCCATAGAGAGAGGCAACGTCCGCGACTTCCACAAGTGCAGAGAACTCCGGGACACCGACGCCCGAAAGCTCGGTCGCCTCTGTCAGCGAACTGGATCCACTCCCAACGACGACGATGTCGGCACCCGCATCGATAACATCCTTTGCGCCAGCCCGCGTCTGTACGCTGCCAACCATCAGGGTCAGCCAGTCGTACTCGGCTTTCACTGCTCGAATTTTCTCAAGAAGCCCGGCATGGTCGGCATGTGGCACATCAACAGCGATAACGTCTGTCCACACTTCGGCAAGCAACCCTATCCATTCGATAATGTCGTCCCGCTCAAGATCGACAAGTGCTCCGACGATCGGCCGTCCCTTCAGGTCGCACGCGGCATGCTCGTCCCTGCCCATGAGTTCCTTGACCTTGCGCACTTCATGTACCTGGTCCTCAACGCTTCCAACAGCGGGGATGATGCCGATGCCGCCCAACCGTGCAACAGTTGAAGCCAAGCGATAGTCTGCTGCAGGCTGTCGTGCCGAGGCAATGAATGGAAGGGACAACTCAACATTTTTCGAGAGCCGGGATACAAGGCTGACATTGGCCGAGGTTACCTCGCTGCGCCGCGGAAGCAGCATGACGTCGTCGAAGAAGAGACCGTCCCGGAATCCTGCTGGCATGTCTGCTTCCTACCTGCGACTCCAGAGACCGAGGAACCCGCGGCGGGGTGATACTTCCTGGTCTGGTTCTACCGCGGGGCTCACCGCCTCGACTTCGGCTGCAAGTCCCGCCTCGACAAACCCATACACTGTCTTCGCTACAGCGACGCTGCTTGCCCCGATCACGCGGGCAAGCTCACGCAGCGATGTCTTGCCGTCCAGCCGAGCCATGACTCGCCACTGCTCGCGGGTCAGCGTGAAGTCCGACACTGCCCCGCCCGCCCTCAAAGAATACACTGCGTCCAGTGAACCAAGGCGCTGGCGCATGGCATTCCATTCGTCGAGAGCTGCCGTCACCTGAAGCATGATGTCAGCGACCGGGACCGACTGGTCGCGCGCCGGTGACCTTTCACCGCTCGCAAACGAGAAGGTCCCCTCTTTCAGGCAGAACAGGTCGATCATCGAGGTCAAGCGTGTGCCGGCACCGGTTTCTACGTGAACCACGCACGAGTTCTCAAGATAGAAGGTTGCCTGAATATGACCCCCAAAAATCGACGTACCATCAAGACTGAGCCGTCCCGTTCCCGCACTCCGCACAACTGTCTGGAGAACCTCGTCCACCTGATTGTTGCCAAACTTTCCCTCAAGCATGATTGACTCCCAGTTCCAGTGTGCACATCGTCCACTTATTGTATCGTTGTGAGCAAGAATTTGCAATGTTCGCGTTGCAACCTCTCACAGCACATCTATACTCAAGAAATGGACATGCTGTTGAGAAATATCCTGAGCATCTTTCTGATCACCCTCATCCCGGGTGTTGAGGTTCGTGGTGCCCTGCCCTACGCACTTGGCGTTCTCAAGATGCAGGCATGGCAGGCACTGCTGGTGGCAACGCTTGCGAACCTTTCCATCGCTCCACTGTTCTACCTGGTGGAGAAGCCTGCCCTGGCCATCCTATCGAGGTGGGCCTGGTTTCAGCGCTATCGGTCGCGCCTTACGGTGCGCAGCCGGTCCACTCTTGTCCGGTATGGACTCTTCATCGGACTCGCTGTGTTCGTAGCGATACCCTTGCCGGGAACTGGGGCCTACACCGGATGCTTCATCGCCGAGCTTATCCACATGAAGAAGCCTCTCGCCATCGCAAGTATCTCACTTGGTGTGTTGGGGGCGTGCGTGATCGTGTTCCTGGTTTCGGTGGGAATCATCAATGGCGTCCTGGCAACGTGGTTTTAGGCAGCACGGTGTTTCACGTGAAACACAGGCGGGGTATGTGCATGGCTACAGGTGAATCGATAGATGCAACACAACTTCTTCCTTTGGTTCGAGCATCCATTGGTGAATTTGTCCAGACGCTGCCCAGTGACGCGAGACCCCTTCTGCAAACACAGGCATTCGCGTCGGGCCTCACCGCCTTTCTGGTCAGTCTGGCCCGGGCGAACACGGCTATGAACCTGACCGCCGATGCCAATCCCCATCACCTGCTGACAACTCATGTCCGTGACTCGCTCGCCCCCCTGTTGGCTGGAATGGATGCACCGGCTTCCTTGCTCGACATCGGGACCGGAGGAGGCTTTCCTGCCATTCCGCTTGCTCTTGCCTGGCCAGAGTGCGAAGTCACGATGTCTGAGTCTATTGGCAAGAAGGCACGTTTTCTGCAGAGTCTCGTCGACGAACTTCCCCTCCGCCATGCCCGTGTCGTCCACGGACGTGTCGAAGACTCGGCCACGCACCTTCCTCCACATGCATTCGCCATGATCACGGCCCGAGGCGTCGCCCATATTGCCACGGTACTTCAGTATGCCCTTCCCCTCCTGGCAGGGGATGGCAGACTGGTCCTTTGGAAGGGCGAACGCGATCTCGCCGAACTGCATGATCCGCCATTCGTAGCCAAGCTCCAGCGTCTGCACTGCTCAGCTACGGTCGTTGGCTACGCCCTTCCCGGCATTGAACGCAAGTCCAAACTCGTCATACTGCAGATGACACCGGCAATCGTTGGCTGGCCAAACAGGAGGAATGGACCGTGAGGACAATCGCTATCGCCAATCAGAAAGGGGGTGTCGGCAAGACGACGACCGCCCTGTCGCTCGCCGCGTCCCTGGCCGAGCTCAACCACCACGTCCTGCTCATCGACTTCGACCCACAGGCTAACGCGACCACTGGTCTGGGGTTCAACGCTGCAGAGCTCTCATCGAGCGTCTACACTTGCCTCCTGTCCGATGACCCGGTCGAAAAAGCAATCCAGGCTACCCATGAGCGCAACCTCTCTCTGATGCCATCGTCGATCGATCTGGCAGCTGCTGAGGTCGAACTTGCGGGCATGGAGCACCGCGAATTCATGCTTCGCAATATGCTGGCGCCCCTGGACAGCTCATGGGACTACGTTATCATTGACAGTCCCCCTTCGCTCGGACTACTGACCCTCAACACACTTACGGCTGCACACGAGGTTATCATTCCGATTCAGAGTGAGTATTATGCACTCGAGGGCCTCACGCACCTGTTACGAACGATCAGTCTCGTCAAGCAGCGTATGAACCCCGATTTGAGTCTCCTTGGCATCCTGGTGACGATGTATGACAAGAGAACCATTCTGTCCGCACAGGTCAAGGAGGAACTCGACAAGCATTTTGGAGAAATCGTCTTCACCGCTGTCATTCCTCGGAGCATCCGCATGAGCGAAGCGCCCAGTTATGGAAAGACTATCCTGGAATACGATACCCTCTCCGCCGGCGCCGAGGCGTACCGGCGACTCGCCAAGGAGGTAGAATCCCGTGAACACCAATAAACGTTTAGGAAGGGGGCTTGATGCTCTCTTTGCCAGCGAACAGGCGCCGCCAGGCACGGCGGTCGACGTGACAACCCATCTGCTTCCACGGAACGAGATCGTCCCTTCGCCGCTTCAACCGCGTCGCCACTTTGATGAGGCAGCACTTGATGCGCTGGGAGAAAGCATTCGCAGCCACGGCATCCTGGAACCCATTATCGTGCGCCCCAAAGACGGGCACTTCGAGATCGTTGCCGGCGAACGGCGGTTTCAGGCAGCCATTCACGTTGGTGTCGAACAGATTCCCGTGACTATCCAAGACATCGACGACCGGACTGCCATCGAGATTGCCTTGTCGGAGAATCTGGAGCGCGAGGACCTCTCACCCATTGAGGTCGCAGCCTCCTTCAACAATTACCTCACCCGGTTCCAGACGACCCAGGACGAACTTGCGCGGCGCCTCGGCAAGGATCGCAGCACCGTAGCAAACCTCATTCGCCTCCTGGACCTCCCCGAGGCAGCACGCACAGCGCTGGAAAACAAGACCATCACGGCAGGACACGCCCGCGCACTCCTTCCTCTCAAGGATGAACAGCAGCTTGGCGCAGTGCTGGCAGAGATCGTGCAGAAGCAGCTTTCTGTGCGCCAGACGGAAGCTCTCGTGCGACGCGTCCTGGGCGGTAAGGTTCGCGCAAAACCCCGGCCGGACGCTGCTCTCGTCAACATCCAGGAAACGATGCAGAAACTGCTGGCGACACGGGTCAATATACGCGGCAAGGTCAACAAAGGTGTCATCGAGATCAGCTACTTCAACCAGGAGGATCTGCTGCGCATCCTGAGTATTCTCAACCCACGCGAAGATTCCAGGGGCGACCAGGCATAACTCCCAGCAACGGCAACGCCCCGACTCGTCGCCGGGGCGTTTTTTACTGCACTCACCAGGTCGTTCATCGGAACACCCGCGTGTTTCCCGCTGCCGCACTGGCGTCTCCGGAGTCCTGAAACACAAAGCCATCCTGTTTCAGACCATCGATGAACTCATTGATCTCCCTCGCTGCGGTATCTCCCGGAACGCTAGGAAAATTGAACATGATGCCTCCGGGAGCCTCCGTATAGAAAGGCCTGTTGCACCCGGCACATCCATGTGTCACAAACATAAACTGCTCTTGTACCATCGACCTCATTCGGGCCTCACTGAGGCCGAAACTCCGGATCCTGCCGCCGTCACCATACGTGATGTCGAGGACCTCTCCTCCCCCGGCATCCAAAACTCCAACCAGAAACTGCAGCTTCCGATACGAGATGAGAGCTGGGGGGCTCCTGTGTTCCATGCGCGTTCGAGCGACGGGCGTAAATGCAAACAGTGAAACGAGCACGCCACAACGGCGCAGCTCCAAGATGAGTTCGGCAGCTTCGCGCTCAGTCTCCCCAAGGCCAATAATGAGATGTGTTGTTATGCGTCCGGGGTACCTGGCGGCCAGATGTGTTACCAGAGCCTTCGATTCCGCCAGTCTTCCCCCGCGGACAGAAGAGTACAGGCTCTCTGAACAACAGTCGATGGCAATACCGATGCGCTCCACTCCTGCAGCAAAAAGCTGATCGGCCTCGTCGTCCCGCGTCACCCGGTAGGAAACGGATACGGGGAGCCCGCTTGCCTGACGAACGCGCGGAACAAGCAACAGCAGCTGCCGGAGAACGCCCCGCGATGCCGTGGTCTGGAAGCAGATCCGCCGAAATGCCCCCGGATGAGCAGTCAACGCCGCGATCAGCTGCTCCTCCCGTACCTCTGGCCACGTAACGCGCGACAGGTAGTTGTGATCCCCTGCGACGCTGCGGCCCTGGCCACAATAGGCACAGTCCCCGGTACAGCGGTCGCCGGTCATGAGATACGCCGTCGTTGGCACAGCCGACATGTGAATGTTACGCAGCCCGAGCACTGCCAACGTTCCGATACTGGCACGCATCATCGTCCGCTCACCCCCTGCCCTCAGGCCACAACCTCAGCAGTGAAAGACACAGCATTCCTCCACCCGCTCCACATCTCCCTCAGCAAACTTCTCGTTGACCACGCCACGGAAGCGGTACCGCTCTGCAATGTCAACGAGCTGCCGCCCATAGCCGGCGGCCCTGGGATGCATGCATCCCAGGATGAGATCTGTTTCTGGAAGCTTCTGCCGTGCATACTGAACTATGGATTCCACGTCGCGGATGGGCACAAGGGGAGCATTTGCATAGACCGTCCCCTCAGTTGGAATAAGGATCAGAAAAACCAGCGATGCCGGCTGAAAGGCTACCAGTGAATCAATCGCAGCGTATTCGCCTGCCACGACTCCTCCCTTGAGGCCAATCGTCAAGTGAAGGTTTATCCTCTGTCTGGCCTGTGCGAGAGCCGTCGCCCGAGTGCGGTCTCCCGCAGAAAGTGTCTTTGCCTGCTCGTCCATCCACATGCCTTCAAGCCAGCTCTGAGCCGCATGCAGGTAGTCGGCCCCAGAGCAGTGCCGTAGGTGATAGACCTCGTGGATGGTGTCATCGTCCCACACATAATCGAGTGAGACCTTGTCGAACAACGGAGATAGGACCCGGATGTCCTCGTCAGACTGGAGGCCTACATGGGCGTTGATGCGTATCCCCCTGTCATGTACCCATTGGATGAAAGCCAGGTGCTCCATCAGCGGCAGGCGACCGGTCAAGTCACTCCCTCCCGAAAGGAGGATGCTTGGATAGCGGCCCGTTTCGAGCACACGCCGCGCCTCGTTCACGGGAACCATATGCTGAAGATAATGCGCATTGCAGTGATTGCAGGAGAGCGCACATGTCCCCCCTGTGACGGACACAGGAAGAGTCCCACGAGGGACACACGTAAATCCCATGACACTCAGGCCCTTCGGCCTATCTGCGGCATATCGTTGGCAATGACAAGTGAAATGCTGACTCTATCTGTCGCGGCTATTGCCCGATATGCGCTGCTGATCGACGAAAAAACGGCTTCCACCTCGCCATAGCAGCTGATTGCCATGTTCCCGACGACACACCGGATGCCGGCTTCCTCGAGCGCGCTTTCGAACTGCTTGATGACAGACGACGTGCGCGAGCCATCATAAGGAAACAATATTGCCTGAACTTCAACATTCACGAAGTGACCTTCCTTCCAGGCCCATGACGGGCCACCTACAGATTGTCAAGCTCATCAAGCGAATCCGACAGGGCAGCGATGACCTGTGGATCCCAATGTCCTTGATCCGTCTCCCTGCGAAGGATTTCCAGTGCCTGGGTCCGCGAATAGGCCATGCGGTATGGACGATCACTTGTCAGCGCCTCATAACAATCGGCGACACCCACAATCCGCACAGAAAGGCGTACCTGATCCCCCTTCAGATGATCAGGATACCCTGAACCATCCACCTTTTCATGATGGTGTCGGACAATATCTGCTACTTCACTGAATCCGTGAACCGGCCTGATAATTCGTTCGCCATATTCGCTGTGTCGTTGCATTTCGGCCCACTCCTCGGCATCGAGCTTGCCTGGCTTGAGCAGGATGTCCCGCCGGACGGCCAGTTTTCCTACGTCATGCAGTGAACCGGCCATCTCCAGTATCCATAGTCCGTGCCCTCTCACGTTCATCCTCTTGCCCAGGATCACGCTGATGCTGGCAACCTTCTGGTTGTGACGTGGCTCCGTCGCTTCCGCCAATTCAATGGCGTTCGTAATGACACCGACCACCTCAGAGAGTGCTACACGCTGCTTGGCCATGCCCCGCAGGTGCATCAGCGAGCGCAAGCGGACGCGCAGTTCTTCCCATGCTACTGGCTTGTTGAGAAACTCATCGACACCGCTCTCGAACCCCTTGAGCCTGTCAACCATACCGGATAATACCGTCAACATGATAATGGGCGTAATGCCAAGACGCTCGCCTCTGCGGATCTCCTTCACCACATCAAACCCGTCAATATCGGGCAGGAGCCCATCCACGAGGACAGCATCGAACTCCCCAGTGGCAGCCTGCTCGATGCCTTCTCGGCCGCTCTTCGCCCAGCTCACTTGATATCCCCAGCTGCCCAGCTGTTCCGACAGAGCTTCGCCATCGGCCAGATTATCCTCAATGACAAGCACGGGCGCCTCTTCTCCTTCGCTCTTGCGATCCTCTGAGAACAGAGCAACCTCAATCCTGCGGATCAGGTCCTCATACGTGACTGGCTTGATCATATAGTCGAATGCGCCAATCTGCATCGCCTTTATGACATCGTCGTCCTTGCTGATCGCGGACACGACAATGATGGGGATGGCCTTCGTAGACATGGCAGCGTGCAGGGTTTCAAGGATAGTGAGCCCCGTGATGTCCGGCAGCTTGAGATCGAGCAGGATCAACTCTGGATGCTCCCTCACGGCGAGGTCGATACCCTCCCAGCCAGTGCTTGCACTAATAGCTTCATAGCCCGCTCGCCGCAGCATCTCGCCGTAGAGATGCAGGTTTTCGAGATCGTCCTCGACGACCAGTACCTTGTGGTTCACGAACCACCTCCGGATTACGTCATTCTGTTCGTCATCTGCCGTGCATTGCTATCAGTGCACGCCCCGTGTATTATCTGTACATGAAGACAAACAGCAATTCGGCAGCGAGTACCGCAATGAGTCACTACAGGAGTATACAGCCATGACCTCGGAATGCCACTGCATCCTTATCGTTCATTCCTCGTCCAGTCACTCTGGCAAGACAGCGATCTGCAGATCGCTGGTTCACGATCTTCCATTTGATGTTTATATCAAGTTATCCCGGCACAGCTCTCACCTCGTGACCCGGTCTCTTGCAGCGGGCACGCTGCCTGCCGGCGCTGGAGACACCGGGCGTTTGCATCAATCCATTCGCTCTCCGCTGCTGCCACCCCTGTCCGACATCTTGCTCCTCGATGGGCCTCGCTCGGAGACCGACGAGGCAGTTCTATCGGCCATTGACACATGGCCACCGGAAACGCGTTTTCTCATTGAAGGCTACTGCACGCCCTTGCCCAATCGATCCGTCACCATGTATGTGCTGCGCTGTCCTCTCTCTCCAGAAATGAAACCTGATACAGGCATCATGGCCGCTCGCGCGGATCTGGTTGTCATCAACAGATTTCCCGCTTGCACTCCCCCCGAGGAGGCAGCGCTCCTTGCACTGCTCAGAGACTGGAATCCCCACGTGAACCAGGTTTCAGGATCAGCAGAGGATTCCGCCTTCATTGAGACGGTCGAGGCGTCCGTGCTCAGCCTTCTCCCCGTGTTGCGCCACGCTTGAAAAAATGCCCGCCGATGGCACACTGTAGCGTCGGCACGTTGACTCACACAACCAAGGCCAGGAGGCTCACATGGAAGATGTCTCGCAAGAAGTTCGCGATGCACTGCTCAAGGCAGCAACAGATGGATTCATCGACTGCGGCGACGCCCTTGCGCTTGCCCGCACGCTCAACGTCGATCCAAAATACATCGGCGAGGCCTGCAATCTGCTGGGTATTCACATCCGTTCTTGTTTGCTTGGGCTGTTCGACTAGACAGTGTTCCCTCTTGTGACCGCCTTCACCATCACGGCAACGGTGACCGTACTGCTCGTGCCCTTCTCGCTGCTCGTCAACTTCATGCCGCTCCAGCGTCTGCTCCTCTTTCTGGTCGGCACGACTGGTGGGCCTGCTCCTCGCTTTACACCTGCAGAAGCCTCCTCTCGCACCGCCAGCGTGCTCAAGTATCTCGCGTTTCGCACTCCATTGCCAGGCGATGGCTTCTATTCAAGTACAGAGATTGCGCACATGGTTGATGTGCAGAGGATTTTCCAGGCGGTCTATCTGACAGCCATTGCATCATGCCTTCTGACACTGCTACTTGGTGTCTTCCTGCGCCGACGGCAAATGGACCGCAAGCGTGCTGCACGGACTGTGGGAGTCACCGTACTTTCGCTGATCGCCCTGCTGGGCACTGCCTCGGCCACTGTCGGATTCGACGCCATCTTTATAGCTTTTCATCAGCTTGCGTTCACCAACGACTTCTGGCTGCTCCCTGCGGATTCCGGTCTGATTCGCCTCTTTCCAGAGCAATACTTTATGAGTTACTTCTTCATCGCTCTGGGGACAAGTGCCGCTCTTGCCATCGCCCTCATCGTGCTGTCACGCCGGGAGCATACTCGTAGCCTTTAATGCGTGCCTTTTACTGGTATACTGCATATGGAGACAACTTCGCGCAGTCGCGCTGTGCAACTCAAAGGAGAACGCTATGGAACAACGTGCTGAAATCGGAATCATTGGTGGTTCCGGATTTTACTCTCTGTTGGAAAACGCCCAGGACATCAAGGTCCAGACCCCGTATGGCGCCCCTTCCGACCTCATCTCGCTGGGTGAGATTGCAGGACGCAAAATCGCGTTCCTCCCGCGTCACGGCAAGCATCACCAGCTTCCACCACACATGATCAACTACCGTGCCAACATCTGGGCTCTCAAATCGCTGGGTGTCCGGCGCATTATTGCCCCAACCGCCGTTGGGTCCCTGCAGCCGGACATCAAGGTAGGAGACCTCGTCGTGACCGATCAGTTCGTCGACCGCACGCGCCGTGGGAACACGAGCTTCTACGATGGCCCGGTTGTCACCCATGTTTCGACTGCCGATCCCTACTGCCCTGTTCTCAACAAGATCGCCGTTGCGACCGTCAGGCGTTTGGGACTACCCGTCCACGACGGCGGGACCTGTGTCGTTATCGAGGGGCCACGCTTTTCGACCAAGGCCGAGAGCATCTGGTTCACGCATATGGGGTGGCATACCGTCAATATGACACAGTATCCCGAGGTCTCGCTTGCACGGGAACAGGCCATGTGTTACTGCAACATTTCGGTCATCACCGACTACGATGCCGGCCTCGTTGCCGAGGGCACGGTCGAGCCGGTCAGCAATGAAGCGGTACTCAAGGCATTCCAGGCAAACCTGAAGAACCTGGTAACGATCATTGAGGAAATGATTCCCCAGATCCCCGGACCTGACGAGGACTGCACTTGTTTCCACGCCCTTGACGGCGCCAGCGTCAGCTGATCTATGCTCCCGATTCGTGACGACCAACCCACGCGAACGTTTCCGCTGGTCACGTTTCTCCTTATTCTGGCCAACGCGCTGGTATGGCTCCTGGAGCTTTCTCTCGGCACCGGACAGGCTCTTGACACCTTCTATTATCAGTATGCCTTCATCCCAGGTGTTCTGACAGGAGCGTATCAGGCTCCAACCGGGGCGGTTGCGCCATACTTTCTGAGCATCTTCACGTCCATGTTCATCCACGGCAGCTGGAGCCACATCCTGGGCAACATGCTGTTCTTGTGGATCTTTGGCAACAACATCGAGGACTATCTTGGCCACGGCAAGTACCTGCTCTTCTACCTGGTGGGCGGGGTCGTCGCAGCGTTGTTCCATATGCTCTCGGGCCCATCGTCTCAGGTGCCGACGATCGGAGCGAGCGGTGCCATCGCCGCTGTCATGGGGGCGTATTTCTTCCTATATCCGACAGCCAGGATACACACGCTTGTCGTCTTCATCTTCATCACGTCTGTCCAAATCCCGGCCTGGATCTTCCTCGGCATCTGGTTCCTGATGCAGCTCTTCGAGGGCACCTATGGTGCCGCCCAGGGCGTTGCCGTCTGGGCACACGTCGGCGGGTTCCTTTTTGGTGTGCTGGCAGCCTGGTTCGCTTCCAGGCACAGGACACCACGTGTTGAGTACTATGTCTAAGGAGGCGGTATGCACATCCTTGTGACCAATGATGATGGACTATGGGCCCAGGGAATCCAGGCACTGATCGCCGCAATACCTGACGAATACAAGGTCTCCGTTGTCGCCCCTGCCTCGCCCCAGAGCGCCAAGGGGCACTCCCTCACCATGCACAAACCGCTACGGGCAAACAGGGTCGAGGACTACGTGCGCCCCGGCGTTGACGCCTGGGCGGTCTCGGGCACTCCCGTCGACTGCATGATGCTGGGCCTCGACATGCTTATCAAAGATCATGTGGACCTGGTCTTCTCCGGCATCAATCATGGCGACAATCTGGGCGATGACCTGCCGTACTCGGGCACTGTCTCCGGCGCATATGAGGCTTTCCTGTCCGGTTATCCCAGTGTCGCATTCTCGACAGCATTCTCACCAGGAGGACCTGCAGCAGGCTTCGATTTCAGCCCCGCCGTCTGGTTCATGCAGCAGCTGCTCCCTATGATTCCCAGCCTCATAGACACCAACAGGCCTCTTGTCAAAAGCTTCAACTGCGATCTGAACGGGAGTCTGTTTCTGAATATCAACGCACCCAACTGTCCTCTGGACAACGTCAAGGGGGTCAAGATCGTCCGTCAGGGCCGGCGCCGTTATGCCCATCGTGTCACGCCGAGCACCGACCAGTTTGGCGCACCCATCTACTGGATAGGAGGGGACATTCCCCCGATCCCCCAGGAAGACACCGATGTGACTGCCGTGGCAAACGGGTACATCAGCGTCACACCTCTTGGCATCGACCTCACGGATTATGTCCTCTTGGAACGGCTGCAACAGATCGCTCCATTTGCAGGCCTGACCCCATCATCACACCAGGCGGGCTGAACACTGCACGACGAAGGAGGTGTTGCGATGGCACGGTTCACTATGCTGGATGGCGCCACCACGATTGGCGGCACCAAGCTGCTGTTTGAGGCGGGCACCTCTCCTGACGCGACACGTCTGCTGTTCGATTTTGGGCTGAACTACACGACGATGGGCGCCTACTTCGAGGAATTCCTCACGCCTCGCATTTCGGCTGGCCTCACCGACTACCTGACGACGGGGCTGTTGCCCAAACTGAACCTCTACCGCTCCGACCTCATGGCGCTCCTGCAGGACATGCAGCCGGACCTGGCGAAACAACTGACGGACCCGGGACATATCGCGGCCTGCTTCATCACGCACGCTCACGTTGATCATACCGGTTCCATCTCGTTCCTGAACGAGTCCATCCCTCTGTATGCCACGCCTGTCACTGCAGCCATGCTGCGCGCCGTCGAAGAGACGCAGTTTACCACAGGACCCGAGAATGGTGTGACGGATTTTATCGTGCGGCCGAACCTGGGGGCCAACAAGCACGGTCGACGAGAGCTCATCAACCTGACCGGTTCGGTGGAGTTTCCCGACTGTCGGGTTACTCCCTTTCCGGTCGACCACAGCATTCCCGGAGCTTGCGCCTATCTCATTGAGCATGAGGGTGGAACGCTGGTCTACTCGGGAGACCTTCGGTTTCACGGCCGTATGGGCCACGTGACCGAGGAGACGATCGAGAAACTCGCCACAGTTCATCCCGATGCCTTGCTGATCGAGGGAACCAACCTCCAGGCCAGCCATCAGGAAGAACCTCTGGAGCCGGCATTCCGCCGCCGCTTCGCCTTCTGGTCCGAGCAGGAGGTTGAGGACAAGGCGATCGGGGAAGTTCGGCGTGCCCGGGGACTGGTGATTGCAGACTTCGGCATGAAAGATCTGGACCGGCTCATGACCTTCCAGCGCGTCGCGCATGCCACCGGACGCAGGCTGGCCATCCTTCCGCGGGACGCCTTCATTGTTAGACTGGCACAGGACGCAGGCTACAACACTATCGACCTCAGCGACCCGGACCTGGTCCTTTATGTCAAGCGCAGCGGCAGCGGAACCTACGACAGGAAAGACATCGAGAAGGACTGGGCACGCTCGACCCTCCTGCGTTTTGCCGGACAGGACCCTGACGCACTCGACCCTGCCGACCGACGAGACGCAGTAGCTGATGTGCTGAACGGCTCCTGTCCCCGTGTGGTCCGGGCAGCCGACGTCAGAAACCTCCAGTCCGAATATCTCCTTTCCCTGGGCTACTGGGACATCCAGGAGCTGTGCGACCTGCGTCCTGTGCAAGGCTCTCTGTATATTCACTCCTCTGCAGAAGCATTCAACGAGGAAATGGCCTGGAGCCAGGATCGCCTCGCCCGTTGGCTGAACCTCAGCGGCATGGATTCGGTGCACATCCACGCGTCCGGGCATGCTGCACAGAAAGACCTCTTCCGGATCGTGGAGCAGCTTGGTCCGAGGCGTGTATACCCGATTCACACCGAACACGCGGAACGCTACGTCGAACAGTTTGGTACCATGGTCACCCTTCTGGAACATGGGCAGCCGGTGACCCTGCTGCCATAGTGGCCTCCTAACGTCGCCACAGCAATTTCGTCACACTTTCAGTAACGAAATATGGCACAGTTGCGTATATACAGGTGTATATGGCAGCCGATCGCTGCTGCAGTTGAGGAGGTACAATATGATTGATGAGAATGGCTTCATCAGACCAGATGACGAAGAGGAAACCGGCCAACCGAATACAGTGGAGGGCTCTGTTTCGCGGGAGGCTCACGCCACCCCTCAGGAGTATGGAGCGCACGTTCCACCACCGCGGCCAGCCCCGCCATCCAATCCCGGCCGAGTTCTCCTGGTCTGGGGCTTGATTATAGGACTGCTGGTCGGCAGTGTGCTGGGTGGCATCCTTGGCAACTACATCGTCATGTCCAACCCGGGAACGTTCCCATGGGCGCGGGCCGTTTCATTGACAACGCCTGTTAATCCGGGTTCCAGCACAACGGTCGTCACGACGGAAGAGCAGGCTATTGAAAATGCTGTCAAGATTGCTTCTCCTGCCGTCGTTCAGATCAATATCACAGCAGTCAGCCAAAGCCCATTTGGCTTCGGAGCCTACGAGCAGCCGGGGCTTGGCTCAGGCTTCATCATCACCCCTGACGGCTACGTGCTCACGAACAACCACGTCGTCGAGGGCGCCACCAAGATCACCGTCGTACTCAAGGATGGGCGCGACTTCAGCGGTCAAGTGGTGGGCGCGGATAGCACGAGTGATGTCGCCGTGGTGAAGATCAACGCGACCAACCTGCCGACCGTACAACTGGGGGATTCGTCACAACTGACCGTCGGTCAGAAGGTCATTGCCATCGGAAATCCCTATGGCCTCAGCCAGACGGTGACAACTGGCATCATCTCGGCTCTCGAGCGCAATATTCAGGTCTCTCAGACCGAGACTTTGGTGGGTGTCGTCCAAACCGATGCCGCCATCAACCCAGGCAACTCGGGAGGACCACTGGTCGACCTTTCGGGTCGCGTCGTCGGCATCAACACCATGATTTACGAGAATTCACAGGGCCTTGGGTTCTCAGTGTCGATCAACACGGCACGCAAGGTGTATGAGGCCATCATTGAGAACGGCAAGATGATCTGGCCCGCGCTCGGAATCCAGGGAACGACGCTCACCACATCCATCGCGCAAGAATACAATGTCCAGGCAACGCAGGGCGTGTATGTCGTCCAAGTCGTCCCCGGCTCCGGCGCTGCTGCCGCTGGAATCAAGGCAGGCGATGTCATTACGGCCATCGACGGAAGGACAATGATAACCATCGACGCAGTCCTGAGCTATATTCGCTCGAAGAATGTTGGCGACACGGTCCAGGTTGTTGTAAATCGTGGCGGCGCCACAAAGACCTTCAGTGTGACCTTGAAGCCTCTTAGTCAGTAGTCACCTGTTCCACCTGTCCCATCATGCAAGACCCCGGCAGTTTGTGGCCGGGGTCTTTTCTTGTGTTGCTAGGTAGAAGATGGTTCAGGTGTGTTTTGCAGATCCTTCAGGTGCCCCAGAACAAGCCTGGCCGTCGACGTGTTAGTGGCAAGAGGAACATCGTTAACGTCGCAGATTTTCAGCACGGCATTGATATCTGGTTCGTGCGGGTGTGCTGTCAGCGGATCTCTGAGAAAAACGACAGCTTTGACGTCGTCGGATGCGATCATCGATCCAATCTGGAGGTCTCCTCCCTTCTCCCCTGAGTTCACCATGGTGACGCTCAAACCGGTCAATTCCTGGATGAGGCGTCCTGTGCTCTTAGTAGCAACCAGCTCCTCCTGAGCCAGCATGTCCTTGTAATCCCTGCACAGCGCGATCATCTCGGGCTTTTTGCGGTCATGAGCAATCAATGCAACTTTTGTTCTCATACGTTTATTGTAGCTTGCCAGTGCTGGAGTCAACGACCTGTCGATGTGTGCATTCACTGTTGCCGGGTTATCCACAGGATGCTGTGAATCCCTGTGGACTACGTGACGGACAATACCGCATACACTCTATTGATGCTGGGTTCCCAGTTCACTGCACTTCGCTGGCTCCTGCAGCATCCCAAACATCGGCAGACTCACTGAATACGAGGTCCCTGCGCACCGCAAAGTTATCCACAGAGCCTGTGGATACTGTCAGTATTTATGGGGCAGCGTTCGTTTTGTACGACGTTTCTGTTGTTCCTGGCTGTGCCAGATATTCCAACGCAGCCACGCCTCATAGGCATGCAGAAACGAAACCCGAAGTGCTGGATCCTGGATGACCTGCACTGCCTTCTCCGCTGCCTCTTCCTGTTCTGGAGACAACTTCACCATAGCAGCAAGCGATTCCGAATCAGCGGGATTGACAGAACCAGGCGCTGAGGCTACGTGACGGACACGCACCTCGTGAATGTTATCAAGACCAAAGGAAAGGTCCGTCACAAGCTTTCCTCCCATCTGGGCATTGAGGCGCTCGATAATGAGCCCCTTCTGTTCTGCCAGAACCTGCATGATGGAGGAGTTGGCACAGAGTATCATCAACGTGCCATTCTTGAACTGTGCCGGATGAGAATTGCGCCCCACATATGCACCAATGGTGCGTTCACTCCACAGCGACTGGATCGCCGGCCAAACATCCCTTAGGGACTGGACCTTGATGCCCTTGTCCAGCAGTCCGGTGCGCCGCATCTGATCGATGACGTCTCCAATGCGTTGCATATCGTTTCCGCTTCAGTTCTTCACAGGTTGACTGACTGTGCATTCAGCCCGCTTCCAAGACGGGCGGCATCGAACGAGGTAATGAAGACCTGATCAAATTGTGTGACCAGATGTAGCACCCGATCCAGATTGGCCATATCGATATCGCCTTCCAGATCATCCAGCAGAAGGATGGGGTATTCTCCAGTAGCGGCGCGGGTAAATTCGGCACCGGCAAGAGTCAGCAGCAACGCTGCCACCTTGGCTTCTCCGAGAGAGGCACTCTCCCGAAATTGCTTTCCGCTGCGCAGAAGGGAGAAATCGTCCAAGTGACACCCTGCCAGGCATGCGTGCCTGGCCAGCTCGCGATCCCGCAGGGCGCGGATCGAATCAACAGAAATCGCCCGCGGCTCATACGCGATGACAAGATCCTTAAACACTCCAAACAGCCCGCTGGAGACCAGCTGTCTCATTGCCCGATCTATGACAGCAAGAGCTGCACGCCTCTTCGCATAGATCGCCGTCGACAGGCGGACAATCTGTTCATCAAACAGATCCAGCAGTGACATATCGGGTGTCGTGAAACTCGACTGCCGCAAGACGGCATTCTTATGAGCCATCACCTCTGTATACGCCGAAAGAGTCTCAAGATACACCCGGTCACTCGAGGCGACGAGGAGATTGATGAACTGGCGCCTCGCCGACGGCAGTCCTTTTACCAGAAAAACTGAATTGAAATTGAAGGAGGCCACACGCAACCCGCCAACAAGATGAATGAATCCCCTGTAGACAGTACCATCAATGCGCAGCTCTTTGCGTCCCTCGGACGTAAACATCGCCTGTACCGCATGATTGACAACACCGCCCGTCACAGCGTCCAGCGCGCGATATTGGCCAGCGACGACAAAATACGGGTTCATATCCCGGATGAGTTCTGCGTTGGCCAGTCCGAGAAAGGACTTGCCTGACGCCAGGAAGTACACGGCGTCAAGGAGTGTCGTCTTGCCAGTCCCGTTGCCACCCTGGATGACAGTAACAGGTGCAGTGAACTCAAGGCGCTGTTCAGCCAGTGCCCTGAACCCCTGTACCCACATCGATTCCAGAAACATTCCCGTTGCTGGAGCCGCTATTCCATCTGCTTGTGGGGCATCACGAGGTACAGAAAATCTTCCTTGCCCTGGTCCTTGATGACCACAGGGTGAATGGCGCTGTTCATATGCATCTCGGCATTCTCGGTGGCGACTGCTGAAATGCCGTCCAGAAGCTTCGTTCCAAAGAACGACACCGACAGGCCCCCCGCATCTCCCTCATAACCAAGCTCATCCCGGGCATCGCCTTGATCTTGCGCAGTTCCTTGAACAGTAAGACGTCCTTCCTTGAAAGAGAGGGTAATGACATCGGTTCCGCCAAATACAACGGCACCAACACGCCGCAGTGCATCAAGAAGCTCCGACTTCTTGATCGTCACCGTATACTCCCACTCCCTTGGGATAATGTCATTGTAGTTGGGAAATTCAGCACCAATGAGCATAGAGACAATCTCAGTATCCCCAGATACAAACTTGCATTCATCTTCGGTCACAACGATGTGTACATCTGCGGTGGGCTTAAATGATTCGAAGACCTTCGTCGGAACAATAGAGCGCAGTGGCTCCCGCTTGAAATCAAACTGAACATACCCGAGCCGCCGCGAATCAGTCGCGACGAAACGGAAATACTCCTTTGTCTGCTCCACGAGAATACCCTGAAACTCGAGCCGGCGCTTTTCATTGCGCTCAACACAAGGAAGGACCCGGTCGATGGCTGAAGTGTACTCACTCAGACTGAAGTCATATTCCCGCCCTTCCCTGATATCAGGTACTGATGGAAAGGTATCCATCTGATAACAGGACAAATCGTAATGAGCCTTTCCTGAGGAAATCTGAAGCTTCTTCTCATCTCCCTCGATTGTCAGTTCCCCGGAAAGGACCGAGATAATATCCCTCAGAAACTTGAATGGAACGAGGGCTCGCCCTGCCTCTGAAACTTCAGCTGGCTCTGCATTTGTCAAATAGGTTGTGAGGTCTGTGCTTGTAAACTTGAGAACTGTACCATCAGCAACAAGAAGAACGGCATCCGATGTAAAAGTCGAGCTTTTCTGCTGTATCACCTTGGCGTGTTGTGTCAGTTTCCTACTTAAACCTTCGGCTTTTGCGGTAAACTTCATCGTTCCTCCTTTTAATATGAAAAGACTCTTCTCTTCATAAGCATCAAGATAAGGTGGTTGGTAGTGTTGATAGGAAGGCTGATGTCTGTTGCAGGGAGTCTTGTGGCTGTGGAGGCAGCTGTGGATAACTTGCGCAGGTTATCAACACTGTCCACAATGACAGCGTGAACATACGTTGTCCACACGTTACTCACCTCTTTTCAGCTGCTTCACCAAGCTATCGATCAATGCTCTCAGCGTATCATCGGTCTTGATTTCCTGCTGGATTTTCTGACAGGCATAGATGACGGTTGTGTGATCCCGGCCACCAAACTTATCACCAATATAGGGTAGAGAAGCCTCGGTCAGATCGCGGCTCAGGTACATTGCAATCTGCCGCGGCATGGCAACGTCCTGGCTGCGCCGCTTGGCCTGCAGGTCGGCGACGGAGATATGAAAGTACGAGGAAACTGCCTGCATGATGGCGTCGATTGTGACAGGCCGGTTGATCACCGGGATGATATCCTTCAGTGTTTCCTCGGTGAAGGGAAGTGTTACCTCCTCGTTGGTGAGCGAGGCTGTTGCAAGGACGCGCATCAGGGCTCCTTCGAGCTCGCGGATATTGCTTCCGATGTTGGCGGCGATATACTCCAGGACTTCTGGCGGCACGTCGATCTTGTCCAGTTCAGCCTTTTTTTTCAGGATGGCGACCTTCGTCTCGTAGTCTGGACGACTGATGTCGGCGATGAGGCCCCATTCGAAGCGTGACGTGAGCCTCTCCTCCAGCGTGGCGATCTCCTTGGGCAGAACATCGGAGGTGATGACAATCTGCTTGTGTGCATCATAGAGCGCGTTGAAGATATGAAAGAACTCCTCCTGTGTCCTCTCCTTTCCCGCCAGAAACTGGATGTCATCGATGAGCAGGATGTCAGCTCCCCGTGTCTCCTTGTGGAAGTTCTCTATGACAGCGTTGTTATTGCGTGCATTCTGAATGGAACTGACTACCTCGTTTGTAAACTTCTCCCCGGTCGTATAGACGATCTTCTTGTCAGGGGACTGAGTGAGGATATAGTGAGCGATGCCTTGGAGCAGATGGGTTTTGCCCAGTCCGACTCCTCCATAGATATACAGCGGGTTGTAGACGTTGCCTGGATTGGCTGCAACGGCGTTACAGGCTGCAAAGGCAAGGCGGTTTCCGGCGCCGACGACAAAGTTCTCAAAGTTGTAGCGTCGATTCAGAATCAGCGTATTGTTGTGCGGCAGCAAACCGGGTTCCGTGGAAAGCTCTTCCGGCTGCTGTTGCACAACCTCGACCATAATAGTGGTTGGCTGGCCCTTGATGGTGTCGATCGTTTCCTTGATCACATCGTAGTACCGGCTGACGATCCAGTCCCTTGCAAACTCGCTGGGAACCCCGATCGTCAGTGAAGATGCGTCTTCATGGAGCGTCGTCACGTTCTTGAACCACATCTCGAACGTCGGGCGCGCGAGTTGCTTGCTGAAAATATCGAGCAGGTGCTGCCAAGAATCCAATTGTTGTTCTTCCATGCTCTGCTCCCTTTGCTCTCGCGCAAGAGAACCCATCCAGAGTCGGAAGCCTTCCAGTCTCGGTATGGGTTCTCCAAACATATACTCTAAACCAGCTATCCCGCCTTTGTGATGGGATTCCGGCACACGTCCGGCCAATATGGGCCCGGTTTATGTGATATAGTATAGACGAAATGGAGACCCGGGGCAATCAGGAGAAGAAACAGACATGATCACTCGTACCAGACGGGGCAGGATACAGGGGAGGCGGCGGGCTCCAGATGGAGGGGCCCTCATTCTCGTTCTTGCACTAGTGCTGGCTATTGTTTTTGGTTCCAGCTTCCAGCAGGCTGGCGGGCGCACCGTGCCCGTGGTCCTCTGGTATCTTGATGCATCAACGCACGAACTGGTGAGGGGGCCTTCCGTTGTCAAGCTGCCTTCCCGCCAAGTAGAACAGGTGGCCGCCATGATCGACCTGCTGCGGACTCCTCCCACGGGGCAGAATCTTGCCACAGCTGTGCCGGTGGGATTGACTGCCCGCAGTGCGGTCCTGCTGCCAGGGGGCATCCTGCAGGCCGTTTTGGGTACCGCGCGCGAACAGCGGCCCATGGGATTTGCCGAAGAGAATGCTCTCTACTGGCAACTGGTCAATTCGCTGATCAGCCTTCCTGATGTTCACTCGGTGGAGCTCTCGGTCGAGGGAAGGGATGTGGGGACGTTTCTGTCTTTTGTAAAGACGCGGCGCGAACTCGCAGTGAATGAGGCCGTACTGGACAAGGGACAGCCGGTAGATCTCTATTTTGTGCTGGGCGACGGGCGGTACGCCGTGGAAGTTCGGAGTTTCCCGAGTGGACTGACACGTTCCCAGATGGCGTTTCAGGTAGTGAAAGCGCTTGTGGCCGGGCCGGTACACGCCAGCCTTGCCAGCCCCCTGCCGGACGCCGGTGTTCTCAGAGGAGTCACTGTTTCCGGCCACACCGTCACTGTCGACTTTGAGAACAGTATCATGAGGGTGAGTATGGGAGCGGGCCAGGCCGAGGAGTTCAAGGAGTGCCTGGTTCTGACGCTCACCAGGCTGCCAGGAATCAGCCGCGTGCGCCTGACAGTCGATGGGCAGACTGTGCATGAAATGTTCGGGTATCTGAATGTGTGGAATCCGCTGTATCGCCTTGATGGTCGTCTTGAAGCGGGGACGGCCGTTGCTGTCTACAGTTTGGCCAAGGTGGATGACGATAGGCTGCCAGTGCTGAATGTGGTGCTGCAGAAACGGGCACTGACAAGTCGGAACGCTATGATCTCTGAAGCGATCGCACTGTTGGCTGAACCTCCCGCAGGGGATGTGTCATTTGTTCCGCCGGGCACTCGCATTATGGGAATGTCCATACAGGACAACTCCGGCATGCTCAAGCTTTCGCTCACTATCAAGCCACTGTCTGCGGATCTCCTGGAAGAGGCGCTTCTCGTGCAGCAGCTGCGGCTGACGTTCACAGAGGTGCCATCGGTCACGTCCTTGCAGATGACCGTGAATGGAGCTGTATCTTTCCTGCCAGGGGGCTACTATATAGGCAAACCATTCTCGCGTTAGGAGGAAGAACGTGACGACAGACAGGACTGAATTCCGGCTGCTGGCTGGAGTACTGGGTGCCTCACAGCATCTGGAGAAGCTGCAGGAGCTTGGCATGACCTCGTCGCTTATTGAAAACGGAGATCTGAGATCGATCTATGACGCGTTCGTATGGTATTATTCCAACCACAAGGGCGAGGGGCACACAATCGATCTCCCTCTGTTCATGTCCTATCTTACCGAGGAGCGGCGCGTTGCGCCTCCTGTAGCTGCGCTGGCTGAAAAGCTGGTCGAAGCGGGCGGTGAGGACATGACGACGCTGATCGACCTGCTGGATGTCCTGAAGACGCGCTCTGCACGTCGCAAACTGCGCACGATTGCTGACAGCATCAATGGCTTTACCGAAGGAGAGAAACAGAATCGCCGCGTCGAGGACTTTGCTTCCGACATCTCTGAGCAATTACGCCAGGTTGTCCGCTTGTCATCGCAGAACAGGCAGGAGCCTGTCCGCGATGACCTGCTGCGATTTGTCGAGGACGTCCGCACGCGCGATGCGAACCGGCCTTCCATCATGGGTATGAGTGTCGCGCCATATGACAACCTGAATATCGCGATTTCTGGATTGCGCCCCGGCTTCTACTACGCACTCGCCGGGGCCCCTCGGCGCGGAAAGACAAACCTCATGCTTCGCCTCGCAACGCTGGTCGCACGCAACGAAAAGGTTCCAGTTCTCTACTACTCCTATGAGCAGACCAAGCATGTCCTGCTCGCTCGTGTGCTGTCACAGGAGTCTCTTATCAACCCGCTGCTGCTTCAGTCTGGCGATATCAGAACCCAGGCGGAACTGGTGGCCCGTTTCAACAAAGGGATTCGGGAAATGTCCACCTATATGGACAACTTCTATCTCTTCGAGGGCGACCGCCTGGACACCATTGAACACATCCGCAGTGTCGCGTATGGCATCATGGATGCGCACCACGCCGACCGCTGCGCAATCTTCATCGATTACCTGCAGAAGGTGCCGACCGTCAACCCTTATGCCAGCATGCAGAAGCAGGTCGATGAGGTATCAGGGCTCATTGCCCAGCTTTCCACCGAACTGCAGTCCCCCATCGTGGCTGTCTCCTCCTTCGACAAGGATGGCTGCCGTCTTGACACGGAAGTGTCCAGGGAGCGCCCCACGATGTTCAACTGTACAGGAGGTGGCGACATCGAATACGATGCGGACGTAGCCCTGATCATCGTCAAGGACTACCACGACACTGCGCAGCTTGAGGAGAAGATCGCGAATGCCGTTCGTGAAGGCGCGGTGAACCCTCACCACATCCCACACTTCGACATCCTGAACCTGTACATCGACAAGAACCGCGATGCCCCCGAAGGTGGAAACATCATCGTTCAGCTCCTCTTCCTGATCGAAGATAATCAGATGATCGAGCTGGGCTACAAGGACGTCGAAGAGCGCTACTCCTATGCCAAAGCTGGCAAGATCTTTGAGTGGCTGCTGGATCGTGGATATCTCGAGGCAGTTGGCCCGGGCGTGCACTGACTTTTGCTGTAACCTTTTTGCTGGTATCACCGTACCTGTGGTGAACACGTACGGGAGTCAACCGCCGAAGGAGCTCGTGCATGGAAGCAGCAGAAAATGACCGCGAGCTCTTTTCCCGGCTGATGGAGCAGAGCGAGCGCCCCGTCTATGCATTTGTGGCCAGCAAGGTCCACGATCGAAGCGCTGCGTCGGATGTTGCACAGGAGGCGTTCTTCCTTGCCTATAGGCGCTTTGGCACATACGACAAAAGCCGCCCGTTTCTCCCGTGGATGATGGCAATCGCGTACAACTGCGTCGTCGACTATTGGCGCAGGTCGGCGCGCAATGGCGGGAGCCTACCGGATGAACGGCTTCTGCTATCTCCGGCGCCGGATGGGGACGATGAGTGGATGCAGCAGGAGGTTGTTGAGGCAATGACAAGAATTTCAGCAGAAGAGAGTGCCTTGTTGACGATGTTTTATGCCGAAGGTTGCTCGCTTGCCACAATTGCTGAACGCCTGAGCATCCAGGAAGGCGCAGCGAAGGTCCGGCTGTTTCGTGCGCGCACAGCGTTAAAGAGACAAATTGAAGCGCTGCATGACCGAGGTGTGGGATGAATGGCCCATGGACGATGACAGATGAGGAACTGGAGCGTATGGTTTCGGCGGCGCTATCATGTCGTCCGGACATTGTGCCCCCGCCGGACTTCTCCCGTGAGGTATGGAGACGTATTGATGCATGGGAAGAGGACAGACGGCGCAGCCTGCTGGCGGGATTTCTGGCCAGAAGAATGAGAAATGGAGAGCCGGTCGTCGTTCTCGTGGGGGCGCTGGCCTTTGGCGTGCTGTTTACCGGAGTGTTCCTGGCCGGAGCATATCTGTTCGCCGCGCACTCTTTTGTTTTCCTGAAGGTACTTCAGCTCTTCATGGGTCCGAATGTCGTTCAGGTCAAATCGGTGGCACTCTTTTTCACGCTCATGGGGATGAGCGGAGCGCTGCTGGGCAGTCTTGCGCTGAGTGAGCACCTGTTTGGGCGGAGGAGTATTCGTCGCTTTGAGCCGGCATGCGGAGGAAGTGTTGCATGATCCCCGTTGCTTCGGGGGGCCGTCGTCGGCGCATCATTGTTGCGGTGGCAGTCGGCAGTCTGATTGTTGCAGGATCCGTGGCTGTTGGTGTTCTCGCGAGCGGGGGGCTTGTGTTTGGGCCATCCTATGCGCCGGGGACAAGCATCGAGCTTCCGGGCGGCCCCACGAGCAGTATCTCAGTGACAGGAGATCATCTGGAGATTGTGCTGGAGACGTCAGCTGGCGCGGACACCGCAACCATCGTCGTTGGCAGCGACGGGTTTCGGAGGGATGGTCGGAGGTCGGCCGGAACAGTTGGATTGCGCCTTGATACTGCATCAGCTCTCCAGACGCAACCCAGGAAACTAACGCTTGTCATTCCCGAGCGTGGGACGCTGATCTTGACCATTGTCGGGGGAGGTCAGCTGGTGATGGACCAGGTGTGGCTGAAGGAGCTTCGTGTGACAGGTGTCTCCTCCTCGCTCGAGCTAGACGCCTCAAAACCCGGATCGAGGGTAGACCTCGTGCAGATTGAGAGTGCCATGGGGGGGTTGTCGGCAGTGCGTCTCGGCAATCTGAACATGGCAGAGCTTGTCATCGGGAACATCACCGGACGCTATGATCTCGACCTGTCGGGGTCGCTCAATCGGCAGTGCGAGGCGATGCTGAAGTCGGTGGTGGGAAGCGGGACGCTGAGCGTTCCTGGCAGCATGGGAGCACAGGTTGTCGTCAAGAACATTGTGGGCAGTGTCCTGTCCACGGGATTCATTGACACGGGAGGCAGGTCCTACCTTAACCGGCTGGCGCAGGCACAGGTCAGCCCGCAGCTTGTGGTGAATGTTGAAAGTGCAATTGGACAGATTCAGCTTATGGAGGTACGGCAATGAACAACAGCACTAATGATCGGCGCGTTGCATTGGGAGCTCTGCTGATCGTGTTTGGAGCACACTTTCTCCTGCAAGCGTTTCCGCAGTCGGGGTACCACTTCGGGATTCTTGTTCCCCTGGCGGTATTTGTGATCCTGCTGGGCGTCTATGGCACCGTGGTGGGCTTCCAGCACAGGGCGCGTGAAACAGTATTGTGGAGTTCCATGCTCGGCTTCGTGGGCATTATTGTGCTCCTGCAGGCGACTGAGATTATGCGTTTCGGCTTCACCACGTTCGTCGGAGCAGCCTTGGGCTCCGTTGGGCTATCCATACTTCTGTCCTCGCTGTTAGAAGCAGTGGAGGGCACAGCACAGCGGCATGCGCTGCTGTGGGGTGTGGTAGCTGTCGCATTCGGCACGCTGGTATTTCTCTCGGGGTTGGACATTTTCTCTCTCCAGACAATCAACATCATTCGCAAATCGGCAGTTGGAGGACTGTTTATTGTCCTTGGGCTGGCTGTTCTTATCAAGGGAGGTAGGCAAAAATGAAGAGCTTTGACAGGCCAGATGAAGAGGCAGTCGGTATCTGCACGAGATGTGGCAAGGCATTGGCTCGGGAGGAAGTTGTCATGGTGGATGGCAAGATCATGTGTGCAGCCTGTGCAGGGGTTCAACCCAATATTCAGAACCAGCATTCACAGACAGAGCACCCGACGTCTGCACATGTCGGTTATGACTCCCCAAAGAGGCTTTACCGCTCGCGCAAGAATCAGGTGATCGCTGGGGTGGCCGCGGGTGTGGCAGAGTACTTCGACATCGATCCGACGATCGTACGCATTGCCTGGGCCCTGCTGGGTATTGCCTGGGGCATGGGGGTGCTGCTGTATCTCATCTGCTGGCTGGTGATCCCGCTGAACCCTGCACAGTAAGTGGGGGCTAAAAGGCCAGCACAATTGTGGATAAACTCTAAGAAGTGTTGGTAAGTGGCCTGAACGATACGCCCCTCGGTCCGGGTGGCTATGGAGCGTATCGTCTTCCTCTCAGGAGGAGTCCTTTGTCTGGTGGAAGCGATGATAGCCTGTCATTTGCTGTGCCGAACGCAGATACCTGGCGACGGTAGATGGGTGGACTCCCAGATAGCGGGCAATTTGTACGGCCGGATAGCCGAGGTGCACAGCCGCCATAACGCGGTAGGGAAGCTGGGAGTGTTCGTTCCTGACATCGTGACCGAAGATTTGGGAGAGCGGCGGTCGAGTGAGCAGCAGAAGCGCGCCTGCGACCGCCGGATCGGACGCACGCCATGCAAGATGGTGAGCTATCTCATCTGCGAACGCCTGTGAGCCGAGAAACCCCGGGGCAGAAACATGTGCGAGCGGGTCCTGCCAGACAGTGTCCGGCTGCATGTAGTCCGTATAGGCAATGATTGCCTGCTCGCGTGTTTTGCCAAATCGAGACAGGAGATCCTCGGTGGACCATGCGGTATCGGGCAGCGGGTTCTTTCCAATTGCTGCCTGGTAGCTGCTCCAGGGCCAGGTGTCGGGTGATGTGACAAGGCCGGATGTCACAGGCAGGAGGAGGACATGTCGGCAGACTCCCAGCAGCCATGTGTCTGGGTCAAGCACAATGACGTTCGGGGGTCCCGTGAAGATCTTTCCGGAGAGGTTGCTCTGGCGGTTGACGTGTCGGGTGTAGGTGCTGCTGAAGCGTCGCATGCCTTTGCCGAGATCGCCATTCGGGGTCTGCACGACAAAGCTGCAGCGGTCTGGCAGAATGCACCAGGCATAGATACGCCACTCCAGGGCTGCGACGACTACTGCGAGGTCGTCCAGGAATTGGAGAACGTCAGCGTCGTCGCTGATAATGGCCCTGCCGGGCCGGCTTGTACAGGAGACCAGGGAGACGGCCCCCGGAAACTCTATGTGCAGCCGTCGATGCATGAACCCTCCTCTGGCCGGTCGTGTGGATGAAGGAATAATCCACACTACCCACATGTTATCCACAGCGGCGCGATATTTCAAGTAGCCACTTCATGGCTACCCGCCCTTCGTGGAGACTCGCTTGTGTGCCCGCAGGTGAGCACTATACTGAAACACGTCAGGTCAGGAACGGGAGGTTTGGATGGCGCAGCTCTGGATGTTTGTCGAGTCGTTCGCAATCGTGTTTGGCATCAAGTTTGTGGACCAGACACTCCAGACGCTCTTCATGAACTACATGGTCAAGGGAAACCGGTTCTACACATTTGTCTTCGGCTTCCTCGAGGTATGTACGTTCCTGCTGGCCCTGTCACAAGTCCTGACCAACATGACGATCTACAAGATGTTGGGCTACGCGTTCGGATATTCCAGCGGGGCCATATTTGGGATGTGGCTGGAACAGAAGCTGGCTATCGGCAATCAGACCTGGCTGATCATTCCAAACGATGATCCATACCGGTTGGCCTATTACCTGCGCGATCGTGGCTTTGGCATTACGACGATTGCCGGATCGGGTATGGACAAGACCAGGACGATTATCCTGACAACCGTCATGCGCAAGAATATCCCGCTTCTGAATGTGACACTTCAGGAGTTGGCGCCAGACGCCTTTGTGTCCGTACTAGACACACGTACGACCATGGGCGGACACGTACACCGTATAGCGAGGGGTTGAACAATGATCAAGAGGAGCATGGTGCGCCAGGTGCTGGCGCTGGGCATTGCCTTGCTGGTTGTGGGGATGGGGTTGAGCGGCTGCGCCCGCAGGGTATCCGTCTCCCTTCAGATCGTTTCTTCGTATTCTGGAAAAGGGGTGCCAGGTGCCACCGTGACGTTCGGCGGTTCGGGAAATGCCCAGGTCCTCACTTCTGACGGGACGGGAATGGCCTCAGGAATGGTTCAAGCAGACCGCCTGCAGCTCAGCGTGGAGGCAACGGGATATCAGAAGGCATTCCTGCAGGTGACCGATCTGGCTGAGCTTCCTCCATCCATTTCGGTAGTGCCACTATTTCTTGGCGCAGGGACTGTCACGTGTGGCGGGCTGCCGGTCGCCGGAGCCACGGTGACCGTCTGGAATACTGCTGTCACAACCGGTGCGGACGGCTCGTTCACCATGGAGGGGTTGGCGGAAGGGACCTATGTTGGGAGGGTCACAAAACAGGGATACGCCGACGCCACGTTCAGCCTTGTC
>JAJFTL010000016.1 GCA_021373025.1 bacterium | reverse complement strand
CCGGATTCGAACCGGGGTATGAGGGTTTTGCAGACCCTTGCCTTACCACTTGGCTATGCCGCCTCTGGAGCGGAAGACGGGATTTGAACCCGCGACACTCGGCTTGGGAAGCCGATGCTCTACCCCTGAGCTACTCCCGCTTGATCATCTGCGCGTCTATTCTACACGCCGTAGAGCTTCCTGTCAAGGCTGCGCGGCTGGCGGAGGGACATGTTCGACGAGACGCGAGAAGTACGCGGCTGCTGCTTCGGTGTGCTTGTCCACGGGCAGGCCGTTGTGTCGAAGGTAGGCCAGCGTTTGCGTGAGCGCTTGAAACATGGAAGCTTCTAGACTTGTATACAGGAGAGTCCGTACCCTGCCTACGCCACGAAAGTGCCGACCCGGCTCACAGTAGTCAGCGAGGAAGATGATCATGGCGAGATGACCCATGCCAGGAGCTCCGGTCGTGTGCCAGGCAATTGCACGAAGGATCGCGGGATCTGAAACACCGTAGTGCTGCTTCGCTATCACGGCACCGGCGGGAGCGTGGAGCACCAGGGGTGCGGGTGTCTGTGCCAGGTCTCGGATCCATGGATCATCCGACCGCTGTACGAGGGCAGTCATCGTGGAGAGGGACTCCTCCCGTGCTACATCGTGCAGCAGTGCTGCGGTGCTGGCCTTTTCGACAGAGATGCCCCAGGATTGGGCTAGCTTCACTGCCAGTGCTTCAACTCGAAGGATATGCTCCATGCGCTTGGCGCTGACATGACACGAGACTGATCTGATGAGGTCGCCCCTCTCGTCGGGTGTCACAGGTGAGTTGCGTCCCCGTGGGCCCGGGGAGAAACGTGCTGATAGAGTCCGTGCTCGGCAATATAGGCTGCCACACCTGGCGAGACGAGACCCTCGATGGACAGTCCCTGTTGTACCCTGGTGCGAATGATAGTTGATGACAGGCTGTCGAATGGATTTACGTCAACGAGCTGTCGTGCGGGAATGTCCGCGTTCCCGGTGTGCGTCAAGCCTGCTCGCGGAACGAACCACAACTCAACTTGGGCCAGAATGTCCTGATATCTGTGCCAACGGGCAAAGGATTGCAACTCATCCTCGCCAAGGACCAGGGCAGGCTTCTCTGTTCCCTGGAATGGCCCCAGGTATTGGAGCGTGTCCACGAAATAGGATACGAGTGGCTCACGACGGAGTTCAATGTCGGAGATAACGATATCAGACCGGTGCCCGAAGGCCAGCTCCAGCATTGCCACACGGTCTGCATCGGGAGCCGAGAGGTCCTTGTCGAAGTCAGGATTGGGTGCGCCGGTGGGAATCAGGATAAGGTTCGCAGGCGCCAGCAGACGCAGAGCCTCGTGGCCTATAAAGACGTGACCAGCGTGAACAGGGTCGAAAGCCCCCCCGTAGAGCACTGTCCTCATCGTTTCTTTGGTATCTCTGTCCCCAGGGTGAACACGCGGCCGCCGATCATGACGGTCTGCCCATCACGAGCTCCCTTCCTGCGGAGAGCCTTTTCGACACCGATCTTCCGCATTCTCTGGTCCAGCAGACTGACTTGGAAGGGTTTCTCGAAATCAGTCGTGTGGACAATACGGTCAAGATACCTCCCGGAAGCGCAAAGCATGCCGTCAGGAAGCCGGGTGATCTCAAACGTCTCATCGGATGGCTTCAGATGATACACGTGGGTCACCGGCTCACGAGGAGGCATGGGTGTCTGCTGCACGAGTGTCAGTGCACGTTCGATAACACTGTCGATACCCTCGTTCCGTAGCGCTGAAATCATGAGCGGTTCGATGCCCTGATGAGAAAAGCGTACACGGATGCCCGTGCGCCGCTGTGGCGAAATGGCATCGATCTTGTTGACGACGACAAGGTGGGGCTTGCCTGCAAGCTGGGCGCTGTATTGCTCGAGTTCGCGCATGAGCAGATGATACGCGAGGACGGGGTCGGGGTCCACCGAACTGCCATCGACCAGAAACAGGAGGACACGACTGCGTTCAATGTGAGCCAGGAACTTGTTTCCGAGTCCACGGCCGTCGGCCGCTCCTTCAACCAGTCCTGGAATGTCGGCAAATGTGACCCGCCTGCCATCGGGCGAGAAGGCGACGCCAAGATTTGGGGACAGCGTCGTGAAGGGATAGTCCGCAATCTTGGGGTGAGCAGAGGAAAGCTTGCTGAGCAGCGTGCTTTTGCCGGCGTTGGGAAAGCCAACGATGCCGACGTCTGCAAGAATCTTCAAGCGCAGTCTAATGCGACGTTCCTCCGCTGGAATGCCCTCCTCGGAGTAGCGAGGGGCACGGTCCACAGACGTCGCAAATGCTGCATTGCCCCTTCCACCGCTGCCACCATGTGCCACAATGACCTGTTCTCCGTCGTTTACCAGGTCAGCCAGCACTTCTCCCGAGACGATGTCCGTGACAACTGTACCGAGAGGGACGTAGATCGTCGTATCTGCTCCGTCGCTGCCATGCTTGTTGCGGCCAGCTCCCGGTTCGCCGGCCTGGGCCTTGAAGGTTCGCTTGGTGGCAAAGAACTGGAGGCTCGAATAGCGGTCGGTGGCAGCAATGATGACGTCCCCGCCTCTGCCTCCGTCCCCGCCGTCTGGACCGCCCTTCTCGACATATTTCTCTCGGCGGAAACTCATAGCACCGTTTCCGCCGTGGCCTGAAGTGACCCGGATAACGACCTCGTCAAGAATGCGATCAGCTGAGTCTCTGATGGAACTACTCCTTGATCGCGCTAATCAGCCTGTTCAGGAGCAGTGACGTCTGAGACGGGACCTTCAGTGACAGGGAGCACGTGAACGCGCTTCACAGTCTTGAGCGACTCGAACTTCACCGTGCCGTCCGTGACGGCAAACAACGTATAATCGCGACCCATCATGACGCCAGTTCCTGGCTTGAAATGCTCACCACGCTGACGGACAATGATATTGCCCGAGCGGGCGACCTGACCATCATACAGCTTGACGCCGAGATATTGCGGGTTGCTGTCCCGTCCGTTCCGTGACTTACCGCCAGCTTTCTTGTGTGCCATTATTCACCACCCCTCTTACCCGATCTCCGTGATCTTCACGTAGGTCGATGTCTGCCTGTGTCCGATGAGCTTCTTGTGTGTTGTCTTGTTCTTGTACGTGAACACGCGGACTTTCCGGTCGCGTGCGGTGCGGACGATTGTTCCGGTGACCTTGGCATCTGCAACGTATGGCTTGCCAATACGAGTTCCGGCGTCGTCGGCAAGAAGTAGAACCTTGTCGAACACAACCGGCGTACCAGGGTCGCTGGCGATTTTTTCCATCTTGACGGTCTCACCGACTTCGACCCGATATTGCCTTCCTGCTGCTTCAATGACAGCGTGCATAGAGTACCTCCACGAAGATTTGCTCGGTCGAGGCGGCCTTGTGGCACTTCTGGAACCCGACCAATGCGAAGAAAGTATACGGCGTTCAGGGCTCATGTCAACTGTTCACAGCTTGAAATCGGCCTTCTCCCGAGTAGTATACCATGTGTGAAAACGTTTATGATAGCAGGGCTGGGCAACCCCGGCCCAGAGTATGATGAAACTCGCCACAACGTCGGATTCATGGCCGTAAACGCCATAGGCCACTCCTTCAAAGTGCGAAGGTTCAATCACAACCGACTTGCCGACTGGGCTGCCGTAGAGTTGCCCCTGTGTGGCGAACCGGAACCCCTGAAGGTGCTGCTGGTGAAGCCCCGAACCTTCATGAACAGTTCTGGCATTGCCATCGCGGCGATGGTACAGGAACATAGGATCCCTCTGGAGCATCTCATTGTCATTCATGATGAGATGGACCTTCCCGTCGGTACTGTCCGCATAAGCTTCAACGCATCGGCGGCAGGACACAATGGGATTCGGTCGATCATTGAAAGCTGTCAGAGCAAGGCATTTATCCGGGTCCGCATCGGCATCGAGAAGCCCCGCAGCAAAGCGGGGACCATCGACTTTGTACTTTCACGCTTCTCGAGGTCAGAGGAGGACGCTATTCTGGGGGTCATCGCGAAAGCAACGGCCATCGTGGAGTCCATCATGTGTGAGGGTATCATGGCTGCTCAGTCCATGTTCAACCAGCGAACAGCCAGAGACTGATGCAGCCCGGCTCATTCGACCTGTTGCTGGAACAGCTGCGTGCCAGCAGTCCTGAGTTGTTTGCAGCCCTTGATCTGCTGTCTGAGAGCGACGGTCATGTCACGGTGTCCACTGCTTCGCCGGGCTACCGGCAACTGCTGCTGGCAGCCTGCATTGTTGCTTCGCCACGCCCCGTGGTGGTCATCTGTTCGAGCATGGATCGTGCCGAAGAACTATCTGCCATGGTTCGAGGGCTCCTCGACTCGCGACCCGGGATGCGACCGCTGGTCGTCCTGCCTGAGCTTGGAGTAGAGCCGATGGAATATACGCAGTACTCCCGCCCTCTTGCGTTTGGCCGCGCGCGGGCCCTCGACCAGATGTATGCGCACCCGGAGAGTGTTGTTCTTACCACCGTCCAAGGGCTCATTGATCCATCCATCCCGGCCCGCGACTTTATGCAGCTGGCTTCCACCGTGGCGGTGGGAGACCACATCGTGCCTCAGACGCTTGCACACCGGCTCGTGGAAATGGGATATGAAGGCACAGCTTCCGTCACGGAGATGGGTCAGTTCAGCATGCGCGGCAACGTGTTTGACCTGTACTCTCAGACGGGTGAGTACCCGGCGCGCATTGTACTCGATGGCAACACCATTGCACGCATCAAGCTGTTCGACCCCGTGACACAGCAGTCAGTTGAACCAGCGTCCTCGCTGCGCATCGTTCCACCCTATCCGACGGTCATGGACAAGGATGTGCGACAGCATGCTGCTGCTTTTGCGGAACAGCACTGGAAACACGAGGCCGAGAAGCGTGAGGGGTACGAAAACCGGGACGCTCTCTTCCTCGACGATCTGGAATCATTTACTTCCGAAGTCAACGGCAAGGGCATCAATTACCTGCTGTATCAATATACCGATGCGGACCGCATATGCGGAAGCGTAGCCAAATTCCTTGCACCGGGCTCCGTCGCACTCGTTCTGGATGTCGATCCCGCAGTCGAGATCTCACGCATTATCGATTCCGCTCGAGAGCTGTATGATCGGGCCCTGCAGGCGGGCATCGTCCCTTCGTCCAGCGCATTGGACCAAGTCGATGTCGCGGCCAGGAGGGCCATCAGCCTCTTTACCCGATCGGTCACGTTGACGGCTGTTTCCGAGAGTGGCGCTCTCACCCCCTATTCGCGCGAGCTGCCACCCATCACTCTCTCGGGATCACTCAGCGCGTTCCTGGGCCTCCATGCTCCCGCCGAGACGCCGATTGACATCGTATCCTGGAACCCTGAAAAAGCACAACATGTCGTGAATGACAGTATTGAGGACCCAGATATCCTGCGCAGGATTACGGTGATGCGAGGGGCGTCGATGGCCGGGTTTGCCACACGCGGCCTGGTCGTTCTAACGGACAAGGAACTGTTCCCGGGGAACATCGTCAGCCCAAAGAAGACGAGCAGGTTCTCACAGACGATATCGCGGCTTGATGACCTGCATGAGGGAGACTATGTCGTCCATCGGGATTATGGCATCGGCGTGTTTAGGGGTATGACAGCGATGACCGTGGACGGTGTCACGCGGGATTACATTTCGCTTGAGTATCGTGACAAGTCCATGCTTCATGTGCCGGTTGAGCGTCTCGGGTACCTCGAGAAATACGTCGGAGACCGTACCGAGATCTCACTTGACGAACCAGGTTCACGCAAGTGGAAACGCGCGCGGGCAGAAGCGGCTGCAGACGCGCGACGCATAGCTCATGAACTGGTGGAGACTGCTGCCAAACGGCATGCACGCGAGGGCTACGCGTTCAAGCCCAATCCAGAGCTTGAGTCACCTGTCGTTGATGCGTTTGCATATGATCTGACGCCTGATCAGGCCAAGGCGATAGCGGACGTCCTCAGCGACATGGAGGAAGGCAAGCCGATGGACCGCCTGGTGTGTGGAGATGTTGGCTTTGGCAAGACAGAAGTCGCGATTCGCGCAGCAGTACGCGCGGTGGCAAATGGCAAGCAGGTTGCGGTCGTCGCTCCGACTACCATTCTCGCGATGCAGCACTTTCGCAACTTCGAGGAGAGATTTGAACCCGTTGGATACAAGGTAGCACTCTTCTCGAGGATGGTTGGGTCCAGAGAGCTGGCCTCGAGCCGCAGACTGCTTCGCGAAGGCGGTGTGGACATCGCGATCGGCACACACAAGCTGCTGAATATGGCGGGGGACTTCAAGGACATCGGTTTGCTGATCGTCGACGAAGAGCAGCTGTTCGGGGTGCTCGACAAGGAAAAGATCAAGAAGATGAAGGCCGAGGTAGATGTCCTGACACTGAGCGCCACGCCCATTCCGCGGACTCTGGAGTCCGGGATCGTTGGCATTCGTGACATTTCGCTGATCAACACGCCTCCTGTCGGCAGGTACCCCATACGCACGTTCCTCATGCCATTCGATGAGGAGCAGCTGAGCAGGGCAGTCCAGGCTGAACTGGACCGCCACGGGCAGGTGTACGTTGTGCATAACCGCATCATGGACATTGATGCGCGGTTTTCGCTGCTGTCTCGGCTGTTTCCCAGCGCACGTATCGCGGTTGCACACGGGCAAGTGAGAAGTGAACTGCTCGAGCAGACCATGCTGGATTTTTATGAGGGCAGATACGACATCCTGCTTTCGACAACCATCATTGAAGCGGGACTCGATTTTCCAAACGTGAACACGATCATTGTCGACGAAGGCGAACGGTTGGGGCTTGCCCAGCTTTATCAGCTGCGCGGCAGGGTCGGCCGTGCCCAGCGCCACGCGTATGCCTACATCTTCTATTCCCGTGGTGTGCCACGTGACTCGGTGGCCTTCAAGCGGCTGGAGGCGATCGCGTCCGCCGTGGACTTCGGAGCAGGGTTGCAGGTCGCCCTCAAGGACCTCGAGCTCAGGGGTGCCGGGGACGTTCTGGGCGTAAAGCAGAGCGGCCGCTTCTCAGATGTCGGCTACCATATGTTCCTATCGCTGGTCGAGGACGAGATTCTGAAAGAGCAGGGCCATTATGCCGAGCCGGTGCCAAGACCAGCCATGACGCTCGGCGTCTCTGCATTCATTCCAGAATCTTATGTGAGCGATTCGGGCGAACGCCTGGCACTCTATAATGCAATTGCCAGAGCCGGGGAAAAGGAGCTGGCTGCTCTCTTTGAGCGGACATCTGACCGATATGGCCCATTGCCTCCAGAGGTCTCAGGAGTCTTTGCGCTGAAGCGCCTTGAACTGTCTCTGGTCGAGATGGGCGTGTCGTCCGTCAAGGAGTCGGGACGTGTACTGGTGCTCGAATTTGCCAGTGAGGACGCAGCAACGCGATTCCTCCGTCCACGCCTGGCAAGTGTTGCCGGGGCTCGAACCGTGCGGAATTCAGTTTTTCTGCCGATGCAGCCAGGCAGGACGTCGCTTTCACTGCTGTCGGCCTTGCTTTCGAGTCCGGAAGCAGTACACTAAACGCATGGACACCTATGACGTATACGTCCTTGCGGAGGAGGATCCCGGTCTTGGGTCGCTGATCGGTCGTGGATCCCGCTTTGCTCTGGCTGTTATGCCTGGATCTGATGTTGAAGCACGCGCAGCGGCTTCAAGTATCTGGGAGATGCCAATGCCTGCCTCGAGCCTCCTGAAACCTGCCGTTGCAATGGGTTTCATGACGTGGGTGCGCTTTGCGGGCCGACACTACGGCATGGTGATTGTAACAGGTCCGGCAGAGACCAGTGCGATCGTGCGGGGTCTCCTGAAGCAGTGCCCCGCCGTCGTCCACATGGAACAGAATGCCGCCGAGGCGAATCCAGGTGCGGAACGCCTGGGTGATGTGCTCTGGCCCTTGGTCGGGACGCAGTACTCTGCAATCGAGGAATTCAGACTGCTCATTGCAGAGTTGCGGGAGAAATGCCCGTGGGACCACAGTCAGACGCACACATCCCTCCTGGATTCACTGCTTGAGGAGTCATACGAGGTCGCTCTTGCTATCGAAAGGGGCAGCGTAGCGAACCTTGAGGAAGAACTTGGCGATCTTCTGCTCCAGGTGTTCATTCAGGCCGAGGTCAGCCGTGAGCAGGACGGGTTCGATATATGCGATATCATTCACACGGTCGATGACAAGCTGACCTTCAGGCACCCTCACGTGTTTGGAGACGTAGCTGCCGCGTCCAGCGAAGAAGTGCTGGAGAACTGGCAGAAGCTCAAGCTCATCGAAGGTCGCAAGAAGCGCTTCGTCGACAGCGCCAAACTGCTTTCTACCATCGAGAACGGCTTGCTCGCGCAGGAGACGGCACGTACGGCCGGCTTTGACTTCGATAGTGTTGAACAAGCATATGGCAAGCTGCTGGAGGAATCGCGGGAGCTGGGCGATGAGCTGACGGCCGAGCCAGGGAAAGAGGGCGCTCTTGTGATGGAGCTCGGCGATGTGCTGTTCTCTGCTATCAATGTGGCCCGGCTTGCAGGCATCAATCCCGTGAAAGCATTGCAGCATGCGTCTGACAAGTTCCGCGATCGATACGCACATGTCCGGGCATATGCCCAGGAACAAAAGATTGACATCTCGACGGCTTCTCAGGACGAGCTGGAGCTCCTATGGCAGCGGGCGAAGAACGCAAAGAACCAGATTCGTTGAACAACCAGATGCCGGACGATGCGCACAATGCCGGTGCCGACCGCCCCGAGGTGAATTCGGTTCCGACCGCCAAGGCTGCTGCAGCACCGGCTGAGTTGCCCGTAACGAACGTCCGGAGCATGGTATGGAAGCTCCTCATCGCTCTTGGTTCCGGCATATTGGGGATCTTTGCGCTGTCGCTGATTTCTCACCAGATGAACGTCGTGAAGGTCGTTCGATCTCTCAACCCGCGGTACATTCTGGCCGCATTTGTGCTCATCTTTCTCGAGGTTGGGGCTGAGGCGCTCCGCCTTCAATCAATCGTGAGTGCGGTTGGCCTGCACATTTCACTGGGGACGGCGATGCGGAACATTCTGGTAGGCCAATTTTTCGCAAGGGTTACGCCGTTCGAAGCGGGCGGTGGAGAACCTGCACAGATGTACATGCTGTATCGGGATGATTCCATTGCTGTCGCGGATTCGACCATGGTCTTCGCGATCAAGGCGATTCTCTCGGGCCTTTCGCAGGTGGTGGTCCTTGTGCTGGTCCCTATCTGGCTAGTGTTCGGTGGCCATGATCTGGGAATCAGCAATCAGTTTCGCATTATCCTCTATATTGGCGTTGCGGCGTATGTCTTGACATTTGCAGCACTCGTCTATGGCCTGGTAAAGCTAGATCAGATTGACGGCTTTATAGGAAGGCTGGTGGAACGTCCGGCCAAAGAACTCAACCGGCGTGGAAGATTCTGGCAGCGGCTGGCCCGTCGCGTTCAGAAATTCGTGTCGGACGCGTTGCGCGCCAGGGAGACTGCCATCAAAGCGAATCGGCCACTGCTGTCGAGGGCACTTTTCTTCAGCTTTATCTCATGGGGGCTTCTCGTGTTGACCCCCATTCTGCTCCTGTACGGTCTGGGTATCACCTCGTCCATTATGCAGATTGTCGTTGCTACCCTGATCTATTACATTGCCATATCCTATTTTCCGACGCCCGGTGCTGCTGTCGGAGCAGAGCTGGGCGCAGCAGCATTATTTGCCGCGTTTGTCCCCAACGGGATCCTGGGCGCCTTTATTTTGATCTGGCGCTTCTTTGACCATTATGTCAAGATGGGCGCTGGTGGCGTTACCGCAGTGGGCGAGTTCATAGTGAGACCGGCTCGTCGTCGCAGAGAGCGACGGCAGAGGGAAAACGACGCAAGCACACACGAAAGGACAGGCAAACCATGAAGAGAGCGATCGTCATTGTTTTGGACAGCGTTGGCATCGGCGCGGCAAAGGATGCCTTTGTTTATGGAGATGTTGGTGCCGACACCCTGAGACACATTTACAAAAGCGTGCCTGGCTTTCGGCTTCCTCATCTTGAGGAGCTTGGGCTCGGGTACCTTCTCGACCTGCATTTCGACAACCCCACGGGTTCGTTTGGGATCATGGAGGAGCATGCGAAAGGCAAGGACTCGGTGAGTGGCCATTGGGAGATGATGGGTCTTGCCGTGAACAAGCCATTCCCGACATATCCCAATGGTTTCCCCCCCGAGGTCATCGACGCCTTTGAGAAACGGTTCAATACGAAGGTACTAGGCAATCGGCCAGAATCCGGTACCACCATTATCGCCGAGCTTGGTGAGGAGCACATGCGTACGGGCTATCCGATCGTCTACACGTCTGCCGATTCTGTCTTTCAGATTGCGGCTCACACTGATATCATCCCCCTGAACAAGCTGTACGAGATGTGCGATATCAGCAGGCGCGAGATCCTTCAGGGGGACAATCTCGTGGGACGGGTGATAGCACGTCCATTCATCGGCACACCGGGCCACTTTGTGCGGACGGAAGACAGGCAGGATTATGCTGCCAAGCCTACAGGGCCGACGACGCTTGTCGAAGTCGGCAAGGCCGGACTGGATGTTATCGGTGTTGGCAAGACCTATGACCTGTTTGCGGGCGAGGGATTTACCCAACACTTTCACACCGGAAACAACGAGGAAGGCATTCAGAAAACCATCGAGCTGCTCCGGGCAAACAACTGGGAGGGATTGTTGTTTACTAATCTGGTCGACTTCGACATGCTGTTCGGTCATCGGCGGAACGTTGCTGGGTACGCGGTTGCTCTGGAGCGTTTTGACGAGGCCGTACCGGAACTGCTGAGATCGATGAAGCACGACGACATTCTTATGATCACTGCCGATCACGGGTGCGACCCCACCTTTACGGCTCACACCGATCACACCCGGGAGTATGTACCGATTCTCGTCTACTCGCCATCGCTGAACGGCGGGACATATCTGGGAGTTCGCGAGACTTTTGCCGATCTTGGCGCTACTGTTTCAGAATATCTTGGTATACCATCGGTCGCCGGATCGAGCTTTCTTGGGGACATGACGTAGCAGCCCGGACAGGCCGCGGAGATGAGCATTCTGTGAGCGGCGATGACAGGCCGGAAGTACTCGGGTCGTGGAAGCAGCTTCTCCGTGACCTGGTGCATCTGGAGCTGAAGCGTGGCTGTCAGAATGATGCTGCTGTTGGAGGATTTGCGCAGCTGGCGCTGGCGACACTCGGGCGCGCGAGCCGGGAGTTGCGATTGTCGGGCGAAGCTGGCCTTGCGGATGAGCTGCGCTCGCTGCTGATCGATTACCAATTCCTGTCCAATCGATCGCGTAGCGACCGATGCAGGTCGGTGCTCGCACTTCTGGAACGCCCTGCCGTCGATGGCAGTGTTGCAGTGAGCAACGGGGACATCACCGCTCCGCCAGGCGGAGCCGCACCTGCCCGGGACGGACAGCAGGCCATCTGGGGATTGCTGAAGGTGCTGGAGAAACCCGTATCCGAGCTGCGGGGGGTAGGACCGCGCGTTGCCGGGGTCATGGTGAAGCTCGGTATCGCCAACATGGCAGATCTCCTCCTTCATGCCCCCAAGGGATATTTGGACCTGCGTCGTCCCATGCTGCTGTCGCGTGACGCGCTGGGTCAGATGGTCCTTGTCAAGGCACGCCTGCTTGCCGTCACAGAGATTCGCCGCAAGGTCCTGCTGGTCAAGGCGAGCGCCAGAGACCCGGCTGGGCATACTTTTCACCTGGTCTGGTTCAATAACCGGTTTGTGAAGAGCAGACTGCAGGTGGGACATGACTACGATTTCTATGGGCGGCTCGAAAACTCGTTTGATGGACCACAATTAATACAACCGTCGTTTGAGGAGTCCGGGACGCCTGCCGCTCAGTTGCACATGAATCGGATTGTCCCCGTTTACCATCTCACTGCCGGCATGTCTCAGAAAGCTCTGAGAACGTTCGTATGGCGGGCTATCGACCTGATTCCACCCATTCCGGCGGATTATCTGCCTTCAAATGTCATATCGCACTTTCATCTGCCCGATATGACATGGAGCTATCGATCGCTGCACTTTCCAGACGACGAGAATCAGGCGGAGCGTGCGCGCAGCCGTTTTGCGTTTGACAGTCTGTTTCTGTTCGAACTCAAGGTTCACATGCGGAAGCGTGCAGAGCAGGACATTCTGGCAAATCCATTCAGCTTGCCCGCTGGTACTGTTGAGAAATATGCTGGCATGCTCCCGTTTGTTCCTACCCATTCCCAGGTGAAAGCAATGCAGGACATTGAGGCTGACGTACAAAAGCCCCAACAGATGCACCGCCTGCTTCATGGAGACGTAGGATCCGGCAAGACCGCGGTGGCTGGCTATGCAGCATTCGCGGCTGCGATGGCAGGCTACCAGAGTACGATTCTGAGTCCCACAGAGATTCTTGCAGAACAGACAGGCCATGTTCTGCAGGAGCTGCTCAGCCCCTTTGGGGTCCGCGTGGGCATCCTTACCGGTGGCATGACGAAGTCACAGCGAAAGCCAATCCTGACCGCTCTGGCAGTGGGGGATCTTGACTGTCTGGTGGGAACGCACGCCATTCTTGAGGAAGGCGTGGCATTTGCCCGCCTCGGCCTGACTGTCGTCGATGAGCAGCATCGGTTTGGTGTTGCGCAACGTTCTGCGCTTGTAACCAAGGGCAAGGTGCCCCACTCGCTGGTTATGAGCGCAACCCCGATTCCGCGAACGCTAGCCTTGACCATCTATGGTGACCTCGACATTTCGGAGCTGGTAGAGAAGCCTGCGGGACGAGGTACTGTACGTACACATCTCATGGCGGCCAGCGAGCGCGACAAGGCCTATACGTTGCTGCGTGAACAGGTGGCACAGGGCAGGCAGGCGTTTGTCGTGGTGCCTGCCATCGATGCCAGTTCCGAGGAGGGAACAGGAACTGCATCTATAGCGGAAAAGCTGAAGGAACTGACGGAAGGTAGTCTTAAAGGCTTGCGCATCGCGTCACTGCACGGACGGATGAAGAGTGCGGAGAAGGCTGCAGCGATGGATGCATTTCGTTCAGGAAAACTCGACGTGCTTGTCGCGACGACAGTGGTAGAGGTTGGCGTCGATATTCCAAATGCCACAGTCATGGTGATCGAGGATGCGGAAAGGTTCGGTCTTGCCACGCTGCACCAGCTTCGGGGTCGGGTAGGCAGGGGATCGGCCGTTTCACACTGCGTGCTGATTCAAGGGACAGTCAACGATGAAGGCAGCCAGCGCTTGCAGGTGCTCACACACTCTGATGATGGTTTCGAGATAGCAGAAGAGGATCTCAAGCTGCGAGGACCGGGGGACATTCTTGGGACTGCTCAGCACGGATATGACGTTCCTCTCTTTGGATCGACATCACTTCTGAGCTATCGAGACCTATCGTTGCTCCCCAATATCCGGCATCTCGTATCAGAGATCCTGGGGGAAGATCCAGCGCTTGAGCGTGCAGAGCATGCAGCTCTTGCTCGCATGCTTTCACTGCGGTACCCTGCCGACAGAGCAGGCGAGGGAGACAACTGAGATGATCGTCGGCTCGGGGACATTGAAGGGGAGGTCGCTGAAGACACTGGGCAGGGAGCCATGGCTGCGCCCGACATCGGACAAGGTACGAGAAGCCGTCATGGACATGCTGAGGCCGTTCCTTGAGGGAGCACGGTTCATTGATCTGTGCTGCGGCACAGGTGCGGTTGGCATTGAAGCGGCAAGCAACGGTGCAGCGCATGTGACCTTTGTCGACACAGATGTTCGATCCGTGCGTCTTGTGCGGGAAAATATCAGCCTTCTGGGACTTGGAGAACGTGCCTCCATTGCGAAAGTTGATGCAGCAGCGTATGCGCGCGGATTGCAGGGAAGCGAGTTCGACGTGCTGTTTTGTGACCCGCCCTTCGATTCGAACTTGCAAGAGGCCATTCTCGTCGAGCTGTCACAACATTTGCGCGAGGTGGCAGATGGCTGTATTATCATAATGGAACATGCTTCGAGGCGAGCGCTGCATGAGAAGTATGATGGACTGCACGTGACGCTGGTGAGCTACAGGGAAAGAAGGTATGGGGACGTGAGCATGACGTTTTTCCGCGTAAAGGCACGCACCTCGGGTGATGCTGGAAGTGCACATGACCAGACAGCGGTCTAGCTTCTCCCGTCTGGTGGGGCGGATGGTTCACGGCCGCCAGTTCAGGATTACGAGGTTCCGGCGTGCAGGCACCCTTGCCGTCGTTCTGGCGGCGCTGCTGACAGGCGCCCTGTGCGCTCTTCCATTCATCCCTATACGCGAGAGTGTTGTTGCTGGCGAGACGCTGAGCTCAGATATTGTATCCCGAAGAGACATCAGCTATGTCGATACCGTCAAGACTGCCGAACTTCAAAAACGTGCACGCGATGATGTCGCGCCGATCTACAAATTCGACAGCGCTCGCCTTCCGGCTGCGCTGGCAGCCTTTGACGAGACTGTGTCAAAACTCCTTGCGATACGGGCGCAGGACCTTCCAGTTGATCAGCAGTCGCAACGGATTGCTGCATTGCTGATGACGACGGCCGGTACGACGACCAAATACCTGGCTACGTGCTCGGAGTCCGAGATCCAGTCGCTGCAAACGGCGGCCCGGCACGCGCTATCCACCGTCATGAGCCGTGGAGTCCCAGACGGAAGCATCGCTTCTGCCCGCGAAAGCATTAATACAGAACTTGGGAATTTCGGCATCTCTGACAACCAGGTGCGGGCAGCATACCTCTTGGCTGCCCATGTGGTCTCGTCTAATCTGATCTACGACCAGCAGGCTACAGAAGACGCTCGCGACGAGGCCGCTTCCGGGGTACCCCCGGTTGTGGCGACCATTTCGGCAGGCACGCCTGTCGTGAGAAAGGGAACCGTGTTGGATCAAAATACTGTTGATCTCCTCATGAACACGGGCCTGGTCTGGGGTCCCCGTGCCATATGGAACATGGCTTTGCAGGTTCTGTTGGCTTTGTTGGCTTGGGCGGCAATCATGGCAGCGGTTCTTCTTCTGCATGGGGGCCAGGAGCGTCGTCAGCACGTCTTGATGGAAGTTGGCGTCATCGGTGTTACGAGCATCATTACGGGATGGCTTTCCAGCAGTGTTTCACCGCTGATTACGCCATTTCTGCTGGCGATCCTCCTTGGGTTCATCTTCTTTGACAATGGCTTGGCCGTCGTCTTTGGTCTGTCTCTCCTCGGTATAACCTGCATCATGGTTCCCATTTCTCTCGATGTTCTTCTTGGCGTTCTCTCGGGCGCAATCTGCATTATTGTCATCATGTGGAAGGCAGATCGCATGACTGCCCTGCTTGTGGCTGGTCCTGTCGGTGGAGCAGCTGGCGCTGCCGTGTATGGTGCGCTTGCCACAGTCAGCGGCCAGCAGCCGTCCGCCATTGCTGCCAGTGCCGGATACATTGTGGCAGGCGGGGTACTGGCAGCCTTGTTAGCTCTTGGGCTGACATTCATTTTTGAGCGACTGTTCAACGTCGCGACTGTGACCAGGCTGCGTGAACTGCTTGATACTGGAAGCAGGCTCCTGACGCAACTCTTTGAGAGTGCTCCAGGAACGTACCATCACAGTCTGAACGTCGCCAATCTGGCATCCGGCGCAGCCCAGCGGATTGGGGCAAACTGGCTTCTCGCACGTGTGGGAGGGTATTACCATGACATCGGGAAGCTCCTGCATCCACAGTTCTTCGGTGAGAACCGCGGCGAACTACCGAATATCCATGAGGATATTTCACCGGAACTGAGCACCAAGGTTATCCTCGAACATGTTCAAGCGGGCGTTACTATTGCCGCTAGCAATCATCTGCCATCAGAGGTTGTCGACATCATTGCGGAACACCATGGAACAACGGTTGTGCAGTTTTTCTATGACAAGGCTGCTGCTGAGCAGATCAATCTATCAGCTGACATGTTCCGCTATCAGGGCCCGAAGCCACACACGCGCGAGTCATCGCTGGTGTTTCTTGCCGATGGCATTGAGGCGGCCGCGCGTTCGCTTGTCAAAGTCGACAGATCGGCTCTCGAAGGACTTATCGAAAGCGTTGTTGCGGCACGCATAGCCGATGGCCAGCTTGCAGAATCGCAGCTCACTCTCGGTGAAATCGGCATTGCCAAGGAGTATTTTCTCACGTCGCTGATTTCGTTTTACCATGTTCGTGATGCGTATCCAATGTCTGAGGAGGCAAATGAAAGAATCTGACCTATCAGTGCACTGTCGGATAGAGGTCTCTGATGTCGGCTGGAAGGTTGATACCTTGCGCCTGAAAGGGCTTGTCACTTCGGTACTCAATCTGATGCGCCCTGAGATGGCTGCCATTCCAGGTGTGCGGCGTGCTATTGGTGTGTCGTGCTACTTCGTTCCCTCGACGGAGATACGGGACCTGAACAGGGATCTTCGCGGCATCGACGCAGTGACCGACATGCTCTCATTTCCACTGGGATATGCGATGCCAGGTACGGGCTGGATCCTGGGCGACATCGTCATCTGTCTCGATGCAGTGCAGGAAAAAGCTGTTGCTAGCGGAAACCAGATGAGAGACCAGCTGGCTTTCTCCCTGGTTCATTCTCTTCTGCATCTTGTCGGGCTTGATCACCTGGCCGAGAAGGACCGGCTCATCATGGAACGTCGGGAGGAAGAGCTTTTTGGCGAGCTGGCCAGTGGGAATCTTCCCGAAGTGGCCGTGAGGTTGACGTGATCGGACAGATCATAGGGCTGATCGTCCTGCTTGGCCTTTCGGCTCTCTTTTCGATGGTCGAATACGGATACGTCACCATGACGCCAATGGCACTCGAAAAGACGGAAGGATCGCCTGGACTGGCGAACCGACTAAGGGCGAGAATGGCAGAAAAGCATGCGATGATTATGGCTGTAGTCGTTCTTGGAAACAACATTGCGAACTTGGGAGCATCGTTTGTTTTTGCCAGGATCGTCCTTACGACGTTCACAGGAATGAATCCAGACCTGCTTACGTTGGTCTCTACGGTCGCGTTGACAGCCGTGGTCGTCGTGTTCGCTGAGACTATTCCGAAATCGATCGGAAAAGCATTTCCCGAGGAGGTCACCCGATATACAGCCATGGTCATGTATCCGCTGTACCTGGTCCTGTATCCAGGAGCGTGGCTGCTCATGGCCATATCCGATCGATTCACGAAGCCGCTGCTGCGTCATGGAACACATGCTGGATATGTGACGGACTCTGACGACTTGCGATACCTTCTCAAAATGGGCCAGCAGGACGGCGTGATCAACAAGGAGGAAGAACGCTTAATCTACAACATTTTCGACTACACCAGTACACTGGCATATGAGATCATGACGCCATTCGTCGATGTGGCAACTGTAGAGAAGGATGCTCGCATTGCCGACGTGATCAAGGCGATCAACGAGAGTGGGCACTCTCGCTTGCCAGTCATGGATGATGACAACGTTGTGGGTCTTGTGTATGCCAAGGACACTCTGAGAGCGATCGCGAGTGGTGCCAGCCCCGACGTCAAGGCCAGTGCCATCCTCCGGCAGCCTTTCTTCGCGCCCGACACAAAGAAAATCAGCACACTCCTGCAGGAAATGCAGCGTCAACGCATTCAGACCGCAGTTCTCTTTGACGAATATGGCGTCGTATCCGGGCTCATTACAGTGGAAGACATCCTCGAAGAAGTCTTTGGTGAGATTCAGGATGAGTACGACAAGGAAGCCGCAGAAATCGAACATGCAGGCGATGACGCTTTCTTGATCAAAGGATCGGTGTCCACCGACAAGGTATCGGAGCTGTTCGGAGTAGAACTGTCGGGGGAGGACTACGACACGGTGGCAGGTCTCATGCTTTCGGAAATTGGGCGCCTTCCCCGCGTTGGTGACCGTGTCGAGCGAGCCGGGATCATTTTCACCGTAGTCAACGTGGTCGGAAAGCGCATTGCCAGAGTGCGTGCCCAGCGAGCGCCTAGGACGCCAGGGGATGAAGAGTGATGGTGTGGGGGGCCCCCATACTTCAATCATGAGGAGCGAGACATGAAAACTGTTGCTGGAAACTGGAAAATGTATAAGACCATAGAGCAAGCCACCGAGTTCTTCTCACAGATGAGCGGTATGGCCGCACCGCGGACAGACAAGGTCAACGTGCTGATTTTTCCAAACTATGTTGCCATGGGCGCCGTTGCAGTTTCGGGTGTCGTACCCGACTGGATCCACCTTGGCGCGCAGGATGTCGCTGCCGAGGCTGAAGGTGCGTTCACGGGAGAGGTTTCGCCTCAGATGATCCAGTCAGCTGGAGCTACGCACGTCCTTATCGGGCATTCGGAACGTAGGCATATCATGGGCGAGTCGGCAGACCTGCTGCATCGCAAGCTGTCCAACGCGCTGCAGGCGGGACTCATTCCCGTCCTGTGTGTTGGGGAAACGCTCGATGAGCGTGATGCCGGCAGGATGCAGGAAGTCATCTTTGGCCAGTTGGACACGGGCCTCGCGGGCGTCGCCCTGCAGAATGGCGCTCAGCTGACTGTAGCCTATGAGCCGGTATGGGCCATCGGGACAGGGGTCAACGCTGCGAATGAGCAGATCGAGGATGCCCATCGCCTGATTCGCGATCATCTTTCACAACTGTTAGGCAACCCTGTGGGTAGTTCGATTCCAATCCTATACGGTGGAAGCGTAAAACCGGCCAACTTTGCCGCGATCGTGGGCCTCCCTTCCGTCGATGGAGGACTTATCGGAGGAGCGAGCCTGAAGCCTGACGCGTTTGCCGAACTCATTGCCATAGCCGAGCAGGTGTAGGACCTGCACCCGAAACGGGAGAGAACCGTGGTAAATGAAGAGACCCCTTCC
>JAJFTL010000025.1 GCA_021373025.1 bacterium | reverse complement strand
TGGCCATGCCCGGTGACAACGTTGTGATGACCGTCACCCTCATGACACACATTGCCATGGAGGAAGGCCTCCGCTTTGCCATCCGTGAGGGTGGCCGTACGGTTGGCGCTGGTGTCGTCACCAAGATTCTGGAGTAAGCGGCTGCCATGAGAGATATCATTACGCTCGAGTGTACAGTGTGCAAGAACCACAACTACACCAGTGTCAAGAACAAGAAGAATGATCCGGACAAAGTGCATGTGAACAAGTATTGTCCACATTGCAGAAAGCATACGGAACACAGGGAGACAAAGTAGCAGTTGTACGTCCGCAGGTAGGCCCGTAGTTCAACTGGTAGAGCATCGGTCTCCAAAACCGAGTGTTGGGGGTTCGAGCCCCTCCGGGCCTGCCACCTTCCTTTGAGGAGGAACGCATGAACAATAGAAAGACAGCAAAACCCCTTGGTGTGCGCCTGAGCAAGTGGATCCGGTCCATGTGGACCGAGATCAGACACAGGGTGACATGGCCCCGGCCTCGTGAACTGATGAAGTCTGGCGTGACCATCCTTGTGTTTGTCGCATTTTGGGCTTTGTACGTTGGGGCCTGGGACTATTTGTTTGCAGCCGCTTTGAAGTGGCTGATTCAGTAGGTCTGAATGGCCGAACGCAACTGGTACCTTCTACACACCTATTCGGGTGCCGAGGAGAAAGCGAAGAACAATCTGGAGCAGAAAGTCAAGACGCTGGCGCTGAGCGACCGCATCTTTTCGGTGGTTCTGCCTGTGGACAACAAGGTCATCATCAAGAACGGGGAGCGAAAGGTCAAACAGGAGAAGGTTTATCCAGGATATCTTGTTGTCGAGATGATTATGGATGATGAGACGTGGAATGTGGTTACACACACTCCCGGCATTCTGGGTTTTGTCGGCAATTATGGCAAGCCCATACCTCTTTCGGACGAAGAGGTCGACCGCATCATAAAGAACAGAGTGTCAGAGGAAGAGGCGGTTGCAAGGCTGCACTTCGAGGTAGGGGACACTGTGCAGATTATTGGTGGCCCGTTTGATGGGATGGAGGGTAAGGTTGAGAGCATTTCGGCTGAGAAGGAAAAGGCGCGCATAAAGTTGGTTATGTTTGGGCGCGAAATGCCTGTCGAGATTGATTTTGGCTTTATCAAGAAGATCTGAGAAAGTTAAATTCAGGGGGTAGTATCCACTATGGCGAAGAAGATTGTAGGGTACGCGCGCGTACAGATCGAGGGAGGAAAGGCGACGCCAGCTCCGCCAGTTGGTCCTGCACTTGGTCAGAAGGGCGTCAATATCATGGAGTTTTGCAAGCAGTTCAATGAGCGGACCAAGGACAAGGCTGGTTTGGTTATTCCTGCCGTTATAACTGTATTTGAAGACAAGTCGTTCACGTTCATTACAAAGACTCCGCCAGCGTCGTCTCTGATTAGGAGAGCTATCAAGATTGAAGCTGGTTCGGGTGAACCCAACAAGAAGAAGGTCGGTCGCATCACAAAAGCTCAGTTGGCCGAGATAGCCAATATCAAGCTGGAGGATCTCAACACTGCAGACCTGGAGAAAGCTATCAGCATCATTGCTGGCTCTGCAAAAAGCATGGGAGTCACTGTCGTTGAGTGAGAGCTTCACAGTACACGTGGGAGGAGTTTCTCCACGTAACCACGGAGGTAATAACGTATGAGCAAGAAAGGAAAGAAGTACCAGGAAGTGTCAAAGCTCGTCGATCGGACGAAGATTTACTCGCTCGATGAAGTTGTCGAACTGCTGCCAAGACTGAGGACGGCCAAGTTTGACGAAACAATTGAAGCCTGCATAAAACTAAATGTGGATCCGAAGCAGGCCGATCAGAATGTTCGTGGCGTCGTGACGCTTCCAGCCGGAACCGGCAAGACCGTGAGGGTTGCGGTATTCACAAAGGGAGATAAGACCGCAGAGGCTCAGGAGGCGGGCGCGGACGTTATTGGCGGTGAAGAGCTCGTCGAGAAGATCAGAGGGGGATGGCTGGACTTTGATGTTGCCATTGCAACTCCAGACATGATGGCGACACTCGGCAAAGTAGCCCGTGTTCTAGGTCCGCGTGGACTGATGCCCAATCCAAAAGCGGGTACGGTGACGCTGGACATAGGCAAAGCCGTTCGCGAATTCAAGGCGGGTAAGATCGAGTTCCGCGTTGACAAGGTGGGCACGGTGCACTGTCCGATTGGCAAGTCCAGTTTTGCTCCTGCTGCTATCAAGGAGAACTTCATGTCTCTTTTTGAGGCAATTCAGAGGGCACGGCCATCGTCGGTCAAGGGAACGTACCTTGGTAAGGCTTACCTGTCACTTACAATGAGTCCGGCCGTTCGCCTGGACATCAGCAAGCTTTAGCGTATACTAGTTACTACTAGCCCGAGACAGCGAGCGGGGTTCATCCCCTCAATCTTGCCCGCCGAGGCGTTTTGCGCTTTTTGTGTGTGCAATACGGCTCTCTGTCTCTGACAGAGAGCTTGTTTCATAGAAAGAGGAGGTGAACCGTGTTAACCAAGGATGAGAAGAAACAGCTGGTCGAGAATCTGGTCAAGCAGTTGAAAGAGTCAGAGTCCGTGGTATTTGTCGATTACGAAGGATTGAAGGCCTCATTTATCGCAAATGAGCGCAAGAAGCTGACGCAGCAGGGCATTGAGTACGTGGTTGTCAAGAACACACTGCTTGAACGCGCCATGAAGGAACTTGGCCTTGCCTTGCCGGAATCTCTGTTTACCCAGATGACCGCTATAGGACTGGGCAAGACAGACCCATCAGTTCTGGCAAAAGCCCTCTATAAACAGCCCACCAACAAGCCGGATGAGCAGCGTTTTGTCGTCAAAGGAGCTATTGTCAACGGGAGTTTTTTTGACAAATCAATGGTCGAACGACTTGCACTCTTGCCAACCAGAGATGAGCTGATTGCCCAGGTATGTCGGAGCATGAACGGACCAGTCACTGGCCTTGCCATGGCACTGAAGCAAACCGTGAGCAGCATTGTGTACGCGCTTGACAAAGTACGCCAACAGAAGAGCGAAGTTGCTCCACAAGCTTAATACCACCATCTATCAGGAGGAATGATATGACTAAAGAGGAAATTCTTTCAGCTATCGAGAACATGACTGTTCTGGAGCTTGCCGATCTGGTGAAGATGATCGAGGAGAAGTTTGGCGTTTCAGCGGCTGCGCCAGTGGCAGCTGTTGCAGCTGCACCAGTAGCGGCCGCCGAAGCCAAGACGGAGTTTGATGTTATTCTGAAGACCGTTGGGGAAAAGAAGATCGAGGTAATCAAGGTCGTTCGCGAGATTACCGGTCTTGGCCTCAAGGAGTCCAAGGACCTTGTTGATGGTGCTCCAAAGCCTGTCAAGGAGCACATTCCTGAGAAGGAAGCGAATGAGATTAAGGCCAAGCTCGAGGCTGCTGGCGCTACCGTGGAGATCAAGTAGCTTCTAGAGGTAGCATCTAGAGAACTTCAGCGACGAACGTTCGGTCGACGCTCCGGCGTTCCTGAACGGCAAGGGCGGCTGCTTCGGCGGTCGCCCTTTCTGTATATATGCCAAAGACAGCACTTCCTGAGCCGCTTAGACCGCTGAGGATAGCGCCGCTGGTGAGAAGCACGGTACGAATGTCCAGAAAAGCAGCCAAATTATCACCAAGGGCTGCTTCAAAGGAATTCAAGCGCTGTTTGCCATGATCGGGGAGGGCAGTGCCCGCGCGAAGTACGTTAACAATAGAGTCCAGGTCGACCGTGGGATCGACCGCCGAAACTCCTTGTGTGGCCATGACTTCGTCGAGAACTGCATACGCCTGGCTCGTGTTGACGCGGAAAGTGGGAAGAGCAATGCAACACCACAGGGGAGGGAGTGGAGGAATCCTATCGACGATCTGTCCCGTTCCGCGGACAATCGACACGCTGTTCTGGACGAAGAACGGAACGTCAGAACCCAGTCTCATGGCTATCGATAGCAGTTCGTGCTCACTGAGGGGAGATCCGTGCAGTTGATTGAGTGTAAGAAGCATGGCGCCTGCATCGCCACTACCTCCACCCAGTCCCGTCTTTTCAGGAACGCGCTTCTCCAAATGAACTATAATCCTGTAGGATGGTTGCACCTGTCCTGGAGACAAAGTGCTAACAAAGGCTTTCCATGCAGTCTGGACTGTATTCTCTGCAAGAAGATCCTTCCTGTTCGACGAAAGCAACAGCTCCGGCTCCTCGGATGGACAAGCCTCTATCAAGAAGTGATCTCCATATGCCACAGGGAGGAACAGAGACTCGAGTTCGTGCAGATGTGTTTCGTTCTGCCTGGGCAGAATTCGAAGCCAAGCATTAATCTTGGTGGTCGTTGTTATGGACAACTGTTGTTTGTCACGGCTCATGCGCTGTTCCCCTCATCGCTTATGCGTTCAGTATAGCGGCGAATCGGGCGGAACATATCACGTGAACGTGAGAGACAGGTGCGATACGGGTCGGAGGAGAAGATGTGTATGGATGTTGCTTCCAAACGTGATCGGCGAACACTGAAAAGAGAAAGGTGGGGTTGACAGGGGAATTGCGTATACTATCATTATTTTGGTAAGTTTGTGGAAACTGGTCGATGGCCGGACAAGCTGGTCCCGTAGCATATCATGGGTTGCCAGACTGTTGGGAGCTATCGAAGGAAGGTCGATGCACCGTACTGCTGTCAGTTTTTGACAGAGATCATGAGATGTGGAGGTGGAAGTATGCCCGGTTGGTTCTGGTGGATTGTTATTGGTATCGCTGGAGGATGGATTGCAGGACAGCTTATGAAGGGCAGTGGTTACGGCTTGATTGGCGATCTGGTTATTGGTGCCGTCGGCGGCCTGCTCGGTGGCTGGGTGTTCGGGCTCCTGGGGATCAAGAGCACCGGTTTGTGGGGGAGTCTGATCACAGCGGTGGTCGGAGCTGTATTGCTGATCGTAGTGGTACGAGCCCTGGGAGGGGGGAAAAGGCGATAGCTCTCGGGAGAAGCGATTCCATTGGGAGACCTGCCGAGTACTGGGGATGACTGTTTCTTGGCATGGTCGTCGTCGGTAGCCTGATACCGGTGGCCAGAGTGCTCGAGTGAGGGCCAGGGGTGGGGTTGCCACAACACGAGGAGGTTTGGAATGCCGGAGTTTGGATCGCCTTTTTCAGGTTTGGCGAATGGGCGGAAGTTGACGCACGAAGAACTCATAAGAGAAATTCGCTTCATGGTGGCTGCCGAGTACGAAGCGGTTCAGTTGTATACGCAACTTGCGGAGTCTACAGACAACAAGCTCGCCATTGAAGTGCTGAAGGATATTGCAGGCGAGGAACTTGTGCATGCAGGCGAATTCCTGAGACTGCTCCATCAGCTTGCTCCTGACGAGGAGAAGTTCTATGCTCAGGGTGCGAAGGAAGTGGAGGACGAAATCAAGAAGCAAGCCTGTTAGTTGAGTACGACCAATTGCTACTCGCGAGAGGCGAAGCTAACGAGTGAAAGTGCTGAGTGAGTTCCCTCAAGGTGATTTATGGACGGACATTCCGTGAGCGGCGTTCAACGCCGTGTGATGATAAACTGAATGAGCTGAGGCACTGATGGGGATAATCTCTCATCAATGCCTCAGCTCTCTTATACAGGCAATAGCAATCCCCAGCGATCCAATTCTGGCTCCCCGAGTAGGATTCGAACCTACAACCCCCGGATTAACAGTCCAGTGCTACCACCGTTGAGCTATCGGGGAATACCACTGCTATTATAATGTTGGCGATTTCTATGTCAAGATGCCGCCCCTTCCGGGTTCCTAGGACGAAGAACGTCTCCGATTCGAAGATGTGCGATGACGGATGACATTACCATCATTGTGCATATCCTCCTCGTTCATGCCATTTTCCTTGGCGATAATCTCCTTGAGTTTTCGCTTGGCCTTGGCCTCAATCTGACGAATGCGTTCGCGCGTCACCTGGAACATCGTGCCGACCTCTTCAAGCGTGTGTTCATATTCTCCCTGAAGGCCTTCTCTGTAGATCAGGATCTTCTTCTCACGTTCAGGCAGCGTCTCGAGGATGCGCTCCAACTGTTCTTTGTAGTATTTGTTGAAGGTCTCTTTCTCGGGGGACGGGCTCTTCTCATCCTCGATAAAGTTCTCCAGCCGACTCTCCTCCTCGTCGCCTACCGTGTTCTCAAGAGAAAGCGGCTGCTGTCCAAGACGCAGATAACGTACGATCTTCTTGACAGGGATACCCATAGCTGTGGCTAGCTCTTCCTTGGTTGGCTCCCGACCGTGTTCCTGGAGGAAGGACTTCTTGATCTTGTCGATCTTGTTGAGGTTTTCGACCATATGTACTGGAACTCTGATCAGGCGAGACTGATCAGCCAGTGCTCGTGTCATTGACTGTCGAATCCACCAAGTGGCGTACGTCGAGAACCGAAAGCCACGCTTGTAGTCGAATTTCTCGACTGCTCGGATCAGTCCAAGATTTCCTTCTTCAACGAGATCGAGAAACGAAAGGCCGCGTCCCGTGTATTTTTTGGCGATGCTGACAACGAGGCGAAGGTTCGCTTCAATAAGTTGACGCCGCGCTTCCATGTCGCCTTCCATGACGCTTTTTCCCAGAGACTTTTCCTGGTCGGGGGTAAGAAGTGGCACTCGACCAATATCGCTAAGGTATGACTGGATCGGGTTTTGCTCTTCCTGGGTCGTAACGCGAATGATGGAGGGGAGCGAAGGAGCTGCCGTAGTTTTCTTGGTTGCGGACTTAATGTAGCGAGACGTTCCAAAAATGATGCCTTCGAAATCCATTCGGTCATAGAAGGCGTCGAGGTCTTCCAATGGAATGTCGTGTTTCTCGAGCGCGTCCATGACCGCGTCATAGTCCAGCGAACCCGCTTGGCGGGCGCTCTGGAGGAGTTTCATCAGTTCGCGCCTTCTAGGAAGTGGTGGACCAGGGATAAGTTCATCATGCTGGGCATCCTGTTCTTCTTCGACGTCCAGGTCGGTCTCCAGCTCTTCGTCGTCATCGTGACTCCCCGTTCTTGTCGAGGCTTTGAGGTCAGATGCGACGTTAGCATACACCGACGCGGCGGTTTCGGAGGGTTCCTCTAGAGGGATAGCCGGCTTCTTTGAGGGAGTTTTCAGGCGCGCTTTTCTAGTCTTCTGTCCAGGAACGTCCTCTGGTGTCGCAAGAGCTCTTTCAGGAGACGTCCGGTCAGCTCCTGTCCGAAGAACCTCTTGTGTCACCTTCTTGCTTTTTGTGCTTTTCTTTTCTACCATTGTCCGCTCCTTTCGCGATTCACGTCGCGCTGTCTCCGTGTGCCATGACTAAGGGCAGTAGCTGCAACCTGACAATTGTATCTCTCAGCCCCTGATAGCTCAATTTGTGGTCTTCGAGGCTCCAGCTGCCAACGAGTGCCGCAGCATCCGGGCTCAGTTGTGCAACAAGCGCAGCGAGGAGAGCAGTTCCACCCGATGCTTCGCGACGTACGACGCCGATAATCTCCTGGCACACTTCGTCCTGGAATGTGAGCTCATCCAGTTGTGGAAGGAGTTCCGGAAGCCGGTCAAGGTTATGTATCAAGCCATGTGCCACGTTCCGCTCGAGAATTGAGCGTGTACTCTGCAAAGAGGCACCTGTCGGAATTCTGGAGTGTCCAAGACTCTTTCGGGGAATCCTCCAGGGATCGACAGCTACAGGCTGCTCAATGCGCGTTCGCCCCTTGTGGTACATGCCTAGCACCTCTTCTTCGCGGACACCCACCCTTCTTGCAATCTGAGTAAGCACCTGAGTCCTGAGAAGCGAGTCCTGCATGGCATCCACTGACTCCATCATCTCCTGGACAAAGCTCCTGCGGCCAGTCACTGAATTCATGTCCTTGCCCGCGGCAGCGGCTGCAATCAGGAAGTCTCCTGCTGGAATCGCCTGGTCCAGAGCCAATTGGTACAGATCGCTTCCTCCGGGTTCATGCAGTAACTCGTCCGGATCCTTGGCCCCCGCCACTCGTACTATGGCAACGTCCAGTCCAGTCCGATCAGCGATGGAGAGAGCGAGCCGGGCGGCCCGCTGTCCAGCTTCATCGCTGTCGAAGTTGAGAAGGACGCGCGATGCGCTTCGCTTAAGAAGGGTAGCCTGTTCCTCCGTGAATGCCGTTCCTAGTGAGGCCACCGTATGGTGAAAGCCGGCGGCGTGGAGGGCAATGGCATCCATGTATCCTTCCACAATGATTGCGATGCCCTCTTTTCGTATGGACGGCTCAGCCAGGGGCAGCGCATACAGCGTTCTCCTCTTAGAGAACAGTGGGCTCTCGGGGCTGTTTGTGTACTTCGGCATCGAGCCGTCGATGGCTCTGCCGCCAAAAGCGATGACATTACCGACACTATCCCAAATGGGAAACATCAACCGGTGTGCAAACGGTGACGAGACTCGTCCATCGTGGCGCTGAACGATACCGGCACGTGCAAGGGACTTCTCATCGACTCCGTGGTCAGAGCACCACGCGATGAGATCGTCTATATTGCGGGGGCAGTAGCCCAGGGAGAAACGCTGGATAGTATCAGGGCTTAGTTCGCGTCGTCGGACGTATTCTTGGCACTGCTGGGCTTGAGGGGTTTGCAATGCAGCAGAAAAAGCCTCAGCGACCACCTTTAGAGTCCGCAGGAGTTCCTGGCGCTCTTTTGAAGCGGCTGTGGACATATGCCACGGTGGCAGGTCAACATCAAATTCCTTGGAGACAATCTCGACTGCCTCCGCTAGTGAAACGTTGTGAATCTTTCGCACGAACGTCAGCATGTCACCGGTTGCTTTGCAACCGAAGCAGTAAAACATATTCTTGTCTGGGCTGACCGTGAAAGAGGGCGTCTTCTCGTGGTGGAACGGGCAAAGGCCGACATAGTTACGCCCCTGCTTGTGCAGCTTGACATAATGGCCTATCACGTCAAGAATGCCGATTTTGGAGCTTACTTCAGCGATATAGTCTTTGTAGTCCATCTGGGAGGTTGCACCACCTAGGTATACGAAAGAGGAGGCTGGAATCGTTCCAGCTCTCCTCACATTGATTCCACAAGCAGGGCTTTTCGCTAGACGTAAATGTGTGGAATCACCAGATCCGCAGCGATGTTGAGAGCCATGCGGTCAGTCATTGAGGCAATGTAGTCTGCTACGACGCGCACCGTCGCAAGGCTGTCTCCCCTGAGCAACGAGACTGGATCATCAGCTTCACACGTCATCGGGTGTTCCCTGAGATACGGTTCCATGTGCTTTGTATCCAGCATGCAGTAGTCGAAGATCCGCGACAGGAGGTCACGTGCCTTTCCTTCTTCGCGCTTGGGTTCCGAATGCATGTAGACCTTGTCTTTCAGGAACAGCATGAGCCCATCCATTGCATCCTGTACAGGAGGGCTCATGACGATACGGCCCGAGGGTGAACTCGAATGGATGATGTCCAGCACCATCGTGTCGAGGCGCTGCGAGTAAAAGATGCCCAACGTTTCTGTGACTTCTGATGGCACATCTGAAGCATCGATGATTCCTGCATGTATTGCATCATCAAGATCATGGTTGACATAGGCAACGCGATCACAGAGGCGCACAATCTGTCCTTCGAGAGTCTGAGGACTCTGCATGTCGGCGAGCCTGCTCAATTCTTCGAGGCCCTTGCTGTGAGAAGCAATACCATTGCGTGTCTCATAGGTGAGATTAAGCCCGAAGAGTACTTCACCGTGACCGCGCTCACGACGCTCCAGCATATCGACAACGCGGAGACTTTGGAGAGCGTGTTCGAAGCCCAGACCCGGATCGATTTCCTTCATCTTCATGTCCAGGACAGCTTCTCCGGTATGTCCGAACGGCGCATGGCCGAGATCGTGCGCCAGTGCGATGGCTTCGACCAGGTCTTCGTTGAGTCCGAGTGCATCGGCCACTGAGCGGGACAATTGGGCAACCTCGAGCGTATGCGTAAGCCGTGTTCTGATTTCATCGCCTTTCGGCGCTATGAATACCTGTGTTTTGTACTGGAGCCTTCGAAACGCTCTGGAGTGAATGATCCGGTCTCGGTCTTTCTGAAATGGAGATCGGATGCCGTCATCGGCTTCGGGCAGCATTCGTCCTTTGCTGGCAATGCCGAAGGCTGCTCCCCTGGAGAGCAGCCTTCTTTCCCTATCCCTGTAGTTCGTGATAGGTAGCATATATGTGAATATGGCTTAACTGACGGCAGCCGGCCTGTTCTTGATGACAGCCTGCGCAGCGGCAAGGCGCGCAATGGGAACACGCGGGGCGGAGCAAGAGACGTAATCGAGTCCTGAAAGGTGGCAGAATTCAATGGAATCTGGATCGCCGCCGTGCTCTCCGCAGATGCCGATCTCAATCTTGGGGTTGGTCTGTCGGCCAAGGACGACACCAATCCGCAACAGCTTTCCGACTCCCTTCTGATCGATGCTCTGGAACGGATCAACATTCAAAATCTTTTCTTCAAGATAGTGCGGCAGGAATGTTCCGGCAGCATCGTCACGGCTGTAGGCATACGTCGTCTGGGTCAGGTCGTTGGTGCCAAAACTGAAGAAGTCCGCATACTCAGCGATCTCGTCCGCCGTCAGGCATGCGCGCGGCACCTCAATCATTGTGCCGATCTTCACGGCAACCGTGAGACCCTCCCGCTGGAACACCTTGTCGAGTTCAGCCTGGACTAGCGGCTTGAGCACCTTGATCTCATTGACGTGGCCAACGAGAGGAAGCATGATTTCAGGCATTGGATGTAATCCGCGTTTGACAAGGGTAGCAGTTGCTTCAGCAATGGCTCGGACCTGGAGCTCGTAGATGTCCGGGTATACGATGCCGACACGGCATCCACGGAACCCAATCATAGGGTTGAACTCTTTCAGCTCGTTGTACCGCTTGATGACCTTTTTGAGATAGGCAATCCGGACTTCATCATGCGCCATCTCTGCCTCCGCCATTTCCTTGGTCAATCGCTCGATTTGCGGAAGAAACTCGTGGAGAGGCGGATCGAGCAGACGGATGATGACAGGGAAACCGTCCATTGCCTCGAGGATCTGCTCGAAGTCTCCCTGCTGCATGGGAAGAAGTTTCTCCAGGGCTGGAGTACGCTCTTCGAGTGAATCTGCGATAACCATTGCCTGCATCAAGGGGAGGCGGTCAGGATCATTGAACATCCGCTCTGTACGGCAGAGACCAATGCCCTCTGCACCAAATGCGCGTGCCTTCCGAGCGTTGCTGGGAGTATCTGCATTTGCACGCACTCCCAGGCGCCGAATCTCGTCAGCGTACGCCAGCAGCGTCGTCAGCTCAGGCGTCTGCTCGGCATCTACCATTGGCGCCTGGCCAAGGATGACCTCACCAGTTGTCCCGTTCACCGTAATAACATCGCCTTCGCGGACGGTTATGCCGTTTACCATGAACGTCTTCTCAGTACTATTGAGCTTGATCTGGTCGGCACCGACGACACAGGGTTTGCCAAGGCCACGGGCCACAAGTGCGGCATGCGCTGAGGCACCACCGCGGGTCGTGAGCGTTGCCTGAGCCTTTGAGATGCCGTCGATGTCCTCCGGGGAGGTATCCTGACGAACAAGGACGACCTTTTCCCCGGCTTCTCCGAGTTCTGCCGCTTTCTTTGACTCAAAGATAACCTTTCCATACCCTGCACCTGGTGAAGCGGGAATCGCTCTTGCAATGACTTCAACAGTGGCCTTGGGGTCCACTTGTGGATGCAGAAGCGTGTCCAGTTGATCAGGAGTCACACGCATGACTGCTTCCTCTTTTGTGATGAGGCCTTCGCCAACCATGTCGACTGCTACCTTCACAGCTGCAACCGGGCTTCGTTTCGCATTGCGGGTCTGCAGCATGAACAGTTTGCCGCGTTCGACGGTAAACTCCATGTCCTGCATGTCGCGGTAGTGTTGCTCAAGAAGAACAGAGACCTCTACAAGACGCTTGTAGGTATCGGGCATTTCCGATGCCATCTCATTGATGTTCTTCGGAGTACGAATGCCGGCGACAACATCCTCGCCCTGGGCATTGACCAGGTATTCGCCTGAAAACTGCTTTGCTCCAGTGGAATTGTCACGCGTAAAGCATACGCCCGTCGCGGAGTCATTACCCATATTTCCAAAGACCATTGACTGAACAGTGACTGCAGTACCGATCAGATTATTGATCTTCTCTATCTTGCGATAGGTGATGGCTCGCTCAGTATTCCACGAACGGAACACTGCCCCCACCGCACCAAGCAACTGTTCCATTGGATCCTGAGGGAATGGCTTGCCGGTTTTCTCCTGGACGAGAGCGAAGTACTTCTGCACGAGCGCTTTCAAGCTGTCGACTGACAGGTCGGTGTCGAGAGTAACGCCCTGGAGCTGCTTCTGCTCGCCAAGGATCTTCTCAAAGTCGTCATGCGCAATCCCCAGCACCACATTGCCATACATCTGGGTAAACCGTCTATATGAATCCCAGGCGAACCGAGGGTTGTCGGTCAGTGTCGCCAGTCCCTCCACGGTTTCAACGTTGAGCCCAAGATTGAGGATCGTGTCCATCATGCCCGGCATAGAGACGGCCGCTCCCGAACGCACTGAAACAAGCAAAGGATTGGCAGCTGACCCGAACTTCTTTCCAAGTTTACCCTCAAGTCTGGTGAGGTGCTCCCCAATCTCGACCTTCAGGGCTTCTGGGATGTCTCCAGCTTTGAGATATTCAGGACACATTTCAGTTGAGATGGTGAAACCAGGAGGTACGGGCAACCCGATCTTCGTCATTTCGGCAAGACCGGCACCCTTGCCTCCCAGGATGTTCCTCATCTCCTTGCTGCCTTCCTCGAAATCGTACACATACTTATGCTGATCCATGATTCCTCCTGTCGAGCTTAGGTTAACTTGGAATAGTCGCAAACACGCCCAAGTATATACTTCACGTAACACAAAAGCAATAATCGAGCTCTTCTCACATTTTCATCAGGAGCCATGACCAGGACTCGGTCGAAGAAGAGGGTAATAGGCTCGGTGAGGCTTTCACAAACCTTGATGGCATCCCTGTATTGGCGGGCTGTCAGGAATTGAAGGATGCGTGGCAGAGCATCTTCAGAGGCCCGCCTCAATTCGATTTCCTCTGGCTCCGTCAACAACAGGTCTGAAGGAAGACTGACGACGTCTGGAAGGTCCTTGGTGATGTTCTGTATCCGACGGTGGCTGTCTGCAAGCACGAGAAGTGAAGCACCGCTTCTTACCTCGCGAAGGGCACTCATACGTTCAGGAACAGATCCCAACTCCGATAGCGGAAGACTCTCGAAAGGCGCGTATTCATTTGCCAGATGCTTGTCCCTGAAGTACTGAAGAATGCGACCCTTTAAGTAAGCGAGCACACGCTGAAGTAACTCGTCTGGGTGTGACAAAATCCCTTGGGCCAGATAGATGTCAATCGACCTGGTTACCAAAATCTCGAGATCTATCGTATCTCCCGACTCGATAATCGTACGGATGACTCCATTTCCTGCGCGCCGCAATCCATATGGGTCTTCCGACCCAGAAGGATTGAAGCCCATGCCAAGGATACCGGTAATCGTATCCACCTTGTCGATGATTCCAAGCAGCCTACCTATCTTTGTTTGGGCGATGTCTTCTGTGGGAGAACGCGGTACGTATTGCTCTCGAACCGCAGTTACTATGTCAGTTGGAGCGCTGGCTCGGTGGAGATACATACTGCCGATTTCGCCCTGGAGTGAGGTATACTCCTTCACCATATTTGTAGCGAGGTCTGCCTTGGACAAGTGCGCAGCAGACATGAGCATAGCACGTTCCTCGGGGGTCACGGCTGTGTATGTATTGGCTGCAGCTGACAATTGCTCGAGACGCAGTGTTTTGTCCGCCATCGTGCCAAGCGCATCCATGAAGATGAGTGTGTCCAACCGACTCACGTATGCCTCCAGAGGCAGACGCATGTCTTCTTGCATGAAGAAGGACGCGTCCATGAGGCGCGCTTTTGCCACACTCTCGTTCCCCTTTCGCACGGTGTCGATAAAATCTGTCAACCCATTGCGCACACCGAGAAAGTATGGCAAGACATTCTCATGCTGGTCGTAGACGAGAAATGAGTGCATTTGTTGTTGGAGGACCGAGCGGACTACGCTCTCAGGAAGTTCCACGGCAATGTCTGGGAGATTGCCGAGAAACACCGAGGGATATTCGATGAGATTTACAACTTCGTCCAGCAGGTCGCTTGAATCATTGGCCAACTTGGCGTCAAGGGGCTTCAGTACTTTTTCTGACTGCTTTTCAATCGACCTTCGACGTTCGGAGGGATCGACGATCACAAATGCCTCACGAAGTTTCTTCATGTAGTCTTGAGGAGAAGATACAACAAGTGCCTTGGGCTTTCCAATGCGAAGGCCGAATGTTGTGTTTGAACTCTGAACGTCGGCGATTTCCCAGCGAAGCACCTCGGTCCCGAACAGTGCTGTCAGCCCGCGAATAGGACGAGCAAATTGAAATCCGGACTCTTCCCAGCGCATCATCTTGGGAAAAGTTATTTCGCGAGGCAAGTGCGATAGGAACGACTCAATCAACTCGGACGTCTGTCGACTTGGCACTGTCTTCCGAGCGTAGACGTACTGCTTACCTTCTTGACCCTCAACGCGAATGTCGGCAATACTCACGCCCTGCCCTCTGCAGAATCCCTCTAGAGCAGGTGTCGGATTCCCTTGAGAGTCGTAGCTGATAGATGCAGCGGGTCCTTTTACATCAATGATGCGACTCTGGGTCTGTTCCTTGACAGCTTGAATAAGGACAACAAGACGACGCGGTGTCGAGAAGCTATGGACATCACCGTGTTCAATCGACAATTCGTTCAGGTGGAGCGCCACGCGGTCTGCCATCTGGGTTTGGGCTTCGGTGATGAAACGCGCCGGCAGTTCCTCCGTCAGAATCTCAATCAAAAGGTCACTCATTGGTCTCATGCTCCAGATAGAGATTTGCGCAGCCATACGCGAGGCGTCGAACGCGAGCCAGGTAGGCCATGCGCTGGGAAACGCCTACGGTTCCACGTGCGTCAAGGACATTGAAGGTGTGAGAACATTTCAGAAGGTACTCATAAGCGGGAGTGATGAGTTTTGCGTCGATCATGTGCTGGGCCTCTTTTTCATACAAGTCAAACATCGTCACAAGCGCATCGATGTCAGCCTGCTCAAAGGAATAAATACTGTTTTCCCTCTCTACTTGCTGCCTCAGGTCGCCATACGTTGTGCCATTGTGCCACTCCAGTTCGTAGACATTGGTCTTCTGCTGAACGAACATTGCGAGCCGTTCGAGACCATATGTGATCTCTACTGCAACGACAGGCACTTCAATACCGCCTGCCTGCTGGAAGTAGGTAAATTGGGTAATTTCCATACCATCAAGCCATACTTCCCAGCCGACGCCGGCCGCACCCAGCACGGGCGTTTCCCAATTGTCTTCCACAAAACGTATGTCGTGTTCAGCTGGTTTCAGGCCCAGCAGATAGAGGCTGCGCAAGTACGTGTCTTGAATACTCTTGGTAGGGGGCTTGACGATGACCTGCAGCTGATGGTGCATATACAGCCGATTGGGGTTTTCACCGTATCGGCCATCTGCAGGTCTTCGCGATGGCTGGACATAGACAACATTCCATGGTTTGTGCCCAAGCACTCGGAGGAATGTATAGGGGCTCAGCGTTCCAGCACCTACCTCTTGGTCATACGGAAACAAGCGAACACATCCCTCGTCTATCCAGAATTGTTCCAATTTGGTAACCATTTGTTCAAAGTTCATGCTGTGACTCCTCATTGTTCTCTATCATATTGGTACGAAACAGTGTAGCAGCGTTCTTAGCGAAGCCTTCAAACGCCTGAATTGTGGCCAGCTTGCTGGCGGCGGACCTCAGCAGCCGGAGGGCAAGGGCAATGCCAATGAGCACATGGTGTTCATCGATGCTTCCCTGTCTGTTCTGAAGGAAGGTGGCGAGTTCCGGCGAGATCAGAATATCCCGCCCTGTGGACGCGCAGTGCAGGCAATGAAAAGCATTGTCTGCCGTCGAAAAAAAGACATCATCACCGAGTGCCTCGCCGCATCGTTCACAGCGCAGAGAGTTCAGGCCGAAGCCAAGTGCGTCGAGTATGTCCAGGCTAAAGTTCAGGAAGACTCTGTCCTCCTCTCCTACATTTGCAGCAATGTTAAGGCTCGAAAGAGCAGTGACATATGAGGCGAACATTCCTGGCTCCTCTGACGATGGCTCGAGGAAACACCCGGCAAGCTGATTTATCGCCATGCCTTTCAGCGATTTTGATAATGATGAGAGTATCCCGGTATAAACGACTCGTTCCTCCGAGCTGACTACGGTAAAGAAACCTGAACGTTCATACAAGCGGAGGTATAGCAGGGAGAAGGGCTCGAATGATGTTGACCATTTTGCGCTGGCAACAGCCGTTCCTCTGGCAACAGCGGTTACCTTGCCCAGTTCTCTCGAAAAGAGTGTCAGCCGCTTGTCCTTCTCTCCTACCCTCGATGCGCTCAGAATCGAAGCCAGCGTCCAGTGATACGCCATTGATGGCTATTCTTGTGCCTCGGCAAGAATTGCAGCAGATGCGGAGACTCCAAGGCGTGATGCGCCTGCATTGAGCATGGCAATAGCAGTGTGAAGATCACGAATTCCTCCAGCAGCTTTGACGCCGACTGAAGGACCAACGACTTCGCGCATCAGGCGGACATCATCTTCAGTAGCGCCCGCTTTGCTGAAGCCGGTGCTTGTCTTCACATATCCCGCTCCGGCAGAGACGGCAATGGCACACGCCACTCTCTTCTCTTCATCCGACAGCAGACAGGTCTCAATGATGACTTTCACAAGTGCGCTTTCCGCAGCATCGACGACGACGGCAATATCCCCTGCAACGGCGCGGTAGTTTTTCTCCTTTAGCCAGCCAATCTGGATAACGGTGTCAATTTCCGAAGCACCCTGCCTGATTGCCAGCTCTGTTTCGCGGGCTTTCGCAGCCGGTATGCAAGCTCCGAGGGGAAACCCGATGACAGATGCTACGCGAACATCTGATCCGCTCACGATAGCAGCAGCAACCTCCACCATTGACGAATTAACGCACACAGCACATGTGTCGAGCCGGATGGCTTCCAGGCACAGCTGCTCAATATCGCTGGATGTTGCTTCAGGCCTGAGGAGTGTGTGGTCCATAAAAGCGGCAAGTTCCTTCCTGGTAATGTGGTCTGTATACACGAGTTGCCTCCGAATGTTAATTCTTTCATAGTATCATCCTATGGGGAGAGAAATCAACGGTCTCATGTGAGGAGGCGGCTTGACACTGCACCGCTTTGAACTACAATACTATGGCTATTAGCAGTCTAGTGACCTGAGTGCTAACATAGGAGTCTAATCTCGGTTGTTGCTGAGAATAGTGTGATAACTACTGGGACTGGAGAGCGAACAAATGATGAATCAGGACAAGTCATTCATTGATACTGAAGGACGCGCTGCTGAACAGGAAGGGTCAGATCAGGTAGAGTCGCCAGTGGCATCCGATGCCCTTCCGGGTGTTGACCAGGGCAACAGCGACGGAGGGGAAGAGATGAGAACGCTGGCAGCCAGAATAAAGGAACTGGAGCAGAGGGTTGAACGCCTGGCCAGAGAGAACGAGAGTCTGAAGAGTGCAGTTCACGAGGAGCAGATGCTGCGGATTCGCGAGCAGGCAACGCTGCAGCGGGACAAGAATTCGTTTGAGGCAAGAACGAAGCTGTCTCTCTTTTTGGATCTGCTCGCGATCGTTGACAGTTTCCAGCAGCTCGTCAAGCATGGCGAAGGAACTCAGGATAATTCCGGACTTGCCATTGGTTCACAGGCAGTTCTTGCGCAGTTGAACCAGTTTCTCGCGAGGAATGGTGTTCACAAGATTGAGGGATTGGAAGGCAAGCCATACGATTCTTCGACCTCGGAGATTGCGCATGTCGTCGCCGACTCCGACGCTCCCTCCAACACCGTAATCCGGGTTCTTCGTGATGGCTACAGACTGAACGAGATGCTGCTGCGACCTGCCATGGTGGACGTCTCTGGGGCAGTTGAGCAAGAGAACGAGACTGAGAGCAGTACTGAGGACCAACGTGTTGATAGCAATCAGACACAGTTCTAAACAAGGAGGCTAATCGGATATGGAAGAGAAGATTATTGGTATTGATCTGGGAACATCGAATTCTGCCGCTGCCGTCATGGTTGGTGGAAAGCCGACCATTATCCCGGCGGCGGAAGGTGTAAGCATTGGAGGAAAGACTGTACCGTCCTATGTTGCATTTACGAAAGATGGGCAGGTACTCGTTGGTGAGCCCGCCCGCCGTCAGGCGGCATTGAATCCCGAAACGACGGTGCAGGCTATCAAGCGAAAAATGGGAACCGACTACACGGTGACGATTTTTGGAAAGACCTATACTCCGCAGCAGATTAGTGGATTCATTCTTCGCAAGATCAAGAACGATGCAGAAGCTTTCCTTGGGCAGAAAGTTACCAAAGCGGTCATTACCGTCCCTGCATATTTCAATGATGCACAGCGGCAGGCGACCAAGGATGCTGGCGAGATTGCAGGACTTGACGTCGTACGCTTGATCAACGAGCCGACCGCGGCTGCTTTTGCATACGGACTCGACAAGACCGAGGGCGAACACAAGATCCTCGTGTTTGACTTTGGTGGTGGAACACTCGATGTGACGATCATGGACTTCGGAGGCAACGTTTTCACAGTAGTTTCGACCTCAGGGGACACTCAGCTTGGTGGAACGGACATGGACAACGCTCTTCTGGATTATGTTGCTGATGATTTCCGCAACCAGAATGGCATTGACCTGCGTGCCGACAAGATGGCCATGCAGCGCCTTCGCGAAGGAGTGGAGAAGGCCAAGGTCGAGCTGTCGACGACATTCGAAACGACGATAAACCTTCCGTTCATTACTGCAGATGCAAGTGGTCCCAAGCATCTGGTCATGCCTATCACGCGTGCCAAGCTTGAATCTCTGGTACAGCCGATCATCGACAGGTGCCGCGAGCCAGTCAATCGCGCTCTCTCCGATGCGGGTCTGACGCCTCAACAGATCGACAACATCATCCTCGTTGGTGGTCCAACTAGGATGCCCATCGTTCAGAAATTCGTCGAAAGCTACTTTGGCAAGACTCCTGAACGTGGCGTCGACCCGATGGAGTGCGTTGCTATGGGAGCGGCGATTCAAGGCGGCATCATGGGCGGCGAAGTGAAGAGTGGCATGGTGCTTGTTGATGTCACGCCCCTGACGCTTGGCATTGAGACACTCGGCGGCGTTTTCACTGAGATGATCAAGCGGAACACTGCGGTGCCCATTTCGAAGACGCAGACGTTCACAACTGCAAGCGACAATCAGACTCAGGTCGAGATTCACGTTCTGCAGGGCGAGCGTCCGATGGCGAAAGACAACATGTCTCTAGGACGCTTCATCCTCGACGGAATTGCTCCGGCGCCTCGCGGTGTACCGCAAATCGATGTAAGCTACGACATCGATGCAAACGGCATTGTCCACGTGACTGCCAAGGACAAGGCAACGGGGAAAGAACAGCACATCACCATTGAAAATGCGACAAAGCTAAAGGACGAAGAAATCGAGCGGATGAAGCGTGAGGCAGAGCAATTTGCTGAGCAGGACAAGAAAGTGAAGGAAGAGGTAGAGCTCAAGAACCGCGCAGATCAGGTCGTGTTCAGCGGACGCAAGACCCTAGCGGAGAATGAGGCGAAGATTTCTCCGGAGGTCAAAGCAGAGGCCGAGAAGAAGCTCACCGAGCTTGAGGATCTGGTGCGCGACAACAAGACCTCCGAAATCGAAGCGAAAATCGATGAAGTCAACACGGCGTTCTCCAAGGTCACGGAAGATTTGCAGCGCCAGTCTGCACAGCAAGGACCCTCCGGCTCGCAGGGCAGTCAGGCGGAGCCTCAGCAGCCCAGTCAGGATGGGCCGACAGTGGAGGGAGAGGGAACAGCCAAGTAGAGTAAACATGTCTCAACGAAAGCGTTAATTAATGGGTGGAGGTCGATGTGGCGACTGATCGTGATTACTACGAGGTGTTGGGAGTGCCCAGGGGAGCCTCCCCGGATGATATCAAGAAAGCTTATCGTGAGTTGGTAAAGAAGTACCACCCCGACCTCCACAAGGATGATCCCCAGGCAGCCAAGAATATGGCGGACGTAAACGAGGCATATGATACACTGAGTGATCCCGTGAAACGTCAGCAGTATGATGCGTATGGCAAGGCAGGACCGTCGGGTTTTCCTGGTGGAGGTCAGGGTTGGGCTCCACAGGGAGGTGGTTCTGGCGAGACCTTTGGAGGTTTTGACATTGGAGACCTCTTTGGTAGCTTCATGGGTGGATTTGGTCGTCAACAAGCCACGACTGAGGTTCCACGCGGACGGGACATCAATGTTTCCGTGACCCTAACATTGGCAGAAGCGATCTTTGGGGTGAAGAAAGAGATCAAAGTGAGGCGGCTTGATGTCTGTCCCACCTGTCATGGGTCCGGAGCCGCCCCTGGAACGTCTTCCAGAGTCTGCCCTACGTGCAATGGTACAGGTGAGGTGCGACAGGTACAAGATACGATATTTGGGCGTGTGGTTACATCAGGGGTCTGTCCAACCTGCCGAGGGGAGGGTCACGTCATAGACTCTCCATGTTCGACGTGCAAGGGTTCGGGTGTCGTAAGAATGGACAAGACGATCGAGGTTACGATCCCTGCAGGCGTCGATACTGGAATGAAGGTCCGCATTGCTGGACAGGGTGACGCAGGCAAGCATGGCGGGCAACCAGGGGACCTGTACCTCTTTGTGACGGTTGAGCGGGATTCACGGTTCGAGCGACAGGGAAGTTCCCTTTATCATACGGTTCGAATATCGCCTGTCCAGGCGGTGCTTGGAACGACAGTTGCCGTTCCACTCGTCGAGGGTGGGACAGAGACGGTGACGATCCCTGCTGGAAGTCAGCATGGCACCGAACTGCGCATTCGTGGAAAGGGAGCTCAGTCCGTGGGGGAACGTCGCCGCGGAGATTACATTGTTCGTATTGAGATTGTTGTTCCCAAAACTCTCACGGCTGAACAGCGCAGACTATACAGGCAGCTCGCTGACACCGAGAAATAGCAGGGTCCGAGCGACCAAAAAGCGGGTCAGCAGGTTGCTGGCCCGCTTTTTGCTGTCCAACGTCGATTTCTGTATTGCAGCAGGAGTGGGTGGTGTGTATACTTACACGAGATGGATAAATATAGTCAGAGCCGAACAGCGGAGAACATCATGCAAGAAGCCACAACAGCTGGGGAGAAGGGATAGGCAATGTCCTCGGAACATCTCAATGGGCCCACCAGTGAGTGCCAGGCTGCTCGTTTCTTTCGGGCTGCGCTTGCGGAGCATCGACTTGCTCATGCGTACCTGCTTGTCGGAAAGGACGAACATGCAAAGCTGGCTCTCGCTTCTGGTCTCGCAAAGGCAGCGAACTGCCAGGGTGCTCATGTGTCGGGAACATTTTGTGGCGTGTGTCCATCGTGCCGCCAGATCGATGCAGGGAGTTCGCCAAACATGCGGACGTTTGGAGAGCCAGGTGTACTGAATGTGGAGACCATCGACCAGTTCATCGCCTATGCGTCGCTGAAAACAGCATCTGGAAACCTCAAGGTCAGTGTTTTTCGTGGTGTGGATTTTTTCACGGATGTTGCTGCAGACCGGATTCTAAAGACGATTGAGGAGCCAGTTCCCGGGAACGTGTTCCTGTTGCTTTCACAGAATAGCAGGCGAGTGCTTCCAACGATTCGATCTCGTGTTCAGATTATAAAGGTCGAGCAGGGCTATGGACAGAGTGCGAGCAGCAACGGGGCGTCTCTTGCTTTCGCTGACGATCCTCGACTCGGTATCCTGCTTGAATTTGCCAGGGCGAATCTGAGTCTTTCTGACACGGTAACTCGACTCCTCAGGATGAAGGGTCAACCTGGTCCTCGTGAAAATGCCATGGCGGGCTTGCAAGCAATTTCGGTTTTTGTGGACAGCATTCTTCGAGCGAGAGGAAAGATTCCGCCTCTGGCCGAAGTACCTCTTGCCATTGAGCCTGATTTGGCTCGTGTGAATTTTGTCCTGGACGAATCAAGGGTCGGCTCTTTTCTGGACCGTTTGGGAGAACGCTTCAGCCACGTCGAGCAGAATGTGAATCCTGAACTCGTCCTGACTAATACGCTGTTACAGCTAAGGAGGATGATCGCTCGTGAATGATACGACGCATATGCTCAGTGAACGTTGCTCGTCAGTCAGATATCTCAGTGCCCGCTCGGCGAAGTCCTATCAGACGTATATACTGGAGGTCGCCGAGAACGTCGTGTTGCTGCCTGGTGACGAGGTTCTGGCAGCAGGCGCCGACAAAGAACTCCTACACGTTGTTATTGGCTATCCCAGACGCGATACATCCGCCAAGAAGCGGGCTACAGCCAACCTGGAGTATGTTCGCAAGCTTGCATCTACGGATTTGGAGCGCCTAAGCGAGAACCAGCAGAAGCAGGATGCTGCGATGATTCTCTGTAAGGAACAGGTGCGACTGAGTCAGCTTCCTATTCATCTCGTCAACTGTGAGCTCTCATTTTCGGGCAAGCAATATGTTTTCTATTTTACCGCCGAAAGCCGGGTCGACTTTCGATCGCTAGTTTCCATGTTGTCACGAGCGCTCCGGGCTAAGGTTCAGATGTGGCAGATTGGCTCGCGTGACGAGACGCGCTTTTTTCCGACTGTCGGGATGTGCGGGAGGGAACTCTGCTGTAACACGTTCCTCAAGGAAATCAAGCCAGTCAGTCTGAAGTGTGCGCGGGTGCAGAATCTGAGTTTGAACCCCAGCAAGATAACAGGCGTTTGTGGAAAGCTGATGTGCTGTCTCAGGTACGAGACATATGAATACGGCGATGATACCGGTCTCGAAGCCAAGAAGAAATCGGTCAATGGGGACTCGTCGCAATAATGAGGACCTTTCCAACGCGGGGATACCAGGTCTGCTTGTTTCTGTCTCGTGAGCGAATCGTATCTCTGACGTAGTGTCGACAGCGAATCAACCTGCACCATGAGCATTATCGTCGGGATGAGCGGGGGTGTCGATTCTGCAGTTTCTGCGGCTTTGCTTAAAGAGCTGGGGGAACAAGTCATTGGTGTGACGCTCCATTTTTCCCAGACCAGTTCCTGCTGCGACGTGGGATCGGTGCGACGGGCGAAGGCTCAGTGTGAGCAGCTCGGGATTGCCTGGCATGAAGTCGACATGCAAGATGTCTTTCGTTGTCAGGTCATCGAGCCGTTCTGGGAGGCGATGAAGCGCGGAACAACGCCAAACCCCTGCATTTTCTGCAACGAGAGCGTGAAGTGGCGGGGTCTGCTCAATGTGGCAGAAGAACTTCACGTGGATCTCATTGCAAGTGGCCATTACGCAGGTATTGTCCGCAGCGCCGATGGAGTCCAGATCTGTCGCGGCGTCGACAGGACAAAAGACCAGTCGTACTTCCTCTACAGGCTTTCGGCCGAAGAGCGAAACCGGATCCTGTTTCCTCTTGCCGGCCGCCTGAAGAGCGAAGTGGTGGCTCTGGCCCCGAAGTGGTTCAGTGCAGACCTGCTGGCACGGCACGAGAGTCAAGACTTGTGTTTTGTAGAGGGTTCCATTCATGACGAGGTTAGCCGTCATCTGTCTGATCTGCCCGGTGACATTGTTCTCCTCGACGGCACCAAAGTCGGGAGGCATCATGGCCTTGCTTCATACACGATCGGTCAACGGTCTGGTCTTGGCGTCAGTGCTTCATCACGGCTGTATGTGGTGATGAAACGGCAGGAAACAAACGAGCTGGTCCTCGGACAGCGCAGCGACTGTCTGAGGACTTTTTTCGAAGCTACCGATCTGAAATGGCAGCATATTCCCACCAGTGCAATGTCATCGTTTTCCGCGGATGTTGTGGCCCGATACCGTTCGAAACCCGTGCGAGCCACTATTCATCGAATTGCAGAGGACAAGGTCTGTATCTCTCTCGAGGAAGCGATATTTGCCGTTACCCCGGGTCAAGCCGTGGTCTTCTACCATGACCAGTGCATTCTTGGAGGAGGAACAATAGTCTAGGACTTGCTTGTGGCGTTTGTGTATGAATTGTGGTAAAAAATGGGAAATTGTGGTATACTAACGCCATGAACAAGGAGAATAGTTTCATCGGTGAATACCGTTATTCGATGGACGACAAGGGACGAACAATGTTCCCCGCCCGTTACCGCTGTGACACTGGTTCTCCTTACGTTCTCACCAAGGGCATGGATCGATGCCTTTACCTGTTCGATGACAGAGTGTGGACCTCGATCATTGAACGGTTCTATGGTGACCTCATACCTGTCTCATCCGACAATCGAGCTTTTGTCCGCATTCTTTTCAGCGGAGCTGCAACGGTCGAACTCGACAAGATTGGTCGTATTTCGATACCTCAGCATTTGCGCGAGTATGCTTCACTTGACAAAGAGGTCGTATTTGCTGGTGCATTGACACACCTGGAGATCTGGGACGTTCATATCTGGGATAGTTATCGGGCTAAAGCGGAGAAAGTGTTTGAGCAGAATATCGGAGCTTTACAAGCCAGATGAGTGAGTTTGTACACACCCCCGTCCTCCTGGACGAGGTCACGACATACCTGCAGATCAAACCAGACGGAACCTATCTGGATTGCACGACAGGGGAAGGTGGACACGCGTACGAAGTTGGGCGCCAACTTTCAAGCGAAGGGACGCTTTTCATGCTGGATGTGGATTCAGACGTTCTTGCCGTTGCCCGCGAGCGGCTAAAGGAAACTGCCGCCCGCAAGGTTATTATCCGCGGAAACTTTCGGGACATGACGCGGTTGTTGAAGGATTATCCAGACATAGGGTTCGACGGGATCCTCATGGACCTGGGTTTTTCTTCAGAGCAACTCACGGGCACAGGAAAGGGGTTTTCGTTCAGTCATGACCAACCGTTGGACATGAGGTTGGACGATAATCTTAAGGTCTCTGCCAGGGATATCGTGAACTCGTTTCCAGAAGAAGACATCGCCGACATCCTGTGGAAGTACGGCGAAGAGGGGAGGTCGCGCCAGGTCGCTCGGGCGATTGTGCGTCGCCGGCAACGATCACAGATCGAAACGACGAGCGAATTGGCGGAGACAGTAGCCGCTGTCTTCCCAACCAGGCACGCCCGCATACATCCTGCTACCAAGTCGTTCCAGGCGCTACGTATCTATGTTAACGATGAACTCAATGCCCTCGAGCGTGGTCTCAAGTCCGCAGCATCGTTCTTGAATCCCAAAGGAAGACTCTTGGTCATCAGTTATCATTCGCTCGAAGATAGAATTGTTAAGAGGAGCTACCTGGCTCTCTGCGAGAAACCGGCCTCGGGAGAGCCAGGATTTCGTCTGGTAAACAAGAAAGTCATTCGTCCTAGCGATTCTGAGATTGCAGAGAATAGACGTTCTCGCAGTGCCAAATTGCGGGTCCTTGAAAGGGTATAGCCATGAGCATTGCCGTTCGGGGCAATTATACAACAGTTCGACATCCTGCAGCTACCGTTCGTGTTTCGGCGGCGTCGAGAAAGACCGCCCGTCGGTATGCCGTGCTGAGCGTTACTATCGTGGGTCTGCTTTGTGCGTATGGCTATGTATATAACACGACGCTGTTTCTCCAACATCAGGTGGAACTGAACCGAACGGCCATTCAAGCTCAGCTTCAGCTTCAGGAGTCGCTTCTTGAACGCGATATCAAGCTTACTTCACCCGATCGAATCAGATCATCGGCAGGTGCGATTGGCATGAGATCCAATAATGCGGTGGTGATTGGCACACTGGGTAGTCTCCATTAGCGGGAAGCCTTGCCTTAAGGCTTCGTAGAGTCAATGAAGAAAGGCGTCGCATCCTTTAACGATATGTTCAGGCGGCGTCTTGTTGTTGTTTTTGTAGCATTCCTGGTTGCAGTGTTAGGAATCGAATCCAGGTTTGTCTATCTGCAGGTTATTGCCAGAGCCGATCTGGTTGATTTGGCTAATCAGCAGCTGGACACTGATTCCATTCCTATTAAGGCAAAGCGAGGAATGATTCTCGATTCTACAGGGCGTGTGCTGGCAGAGGATATAGCAACGTGGTCTCTGGGTCTGTATATGAAAGAGGTCAAGGATGCTCACCTGACCGCCACAAGCGTTGCCCCCATCATCAATGTTTCAGCTGCTCAGCTGGAGAAGCAGATACGTAGTGCTTCGTCAACGTTCATTTATCTTAAAAAGCAGGTAGGGGAAACGGAATATAGCCAGTTGTCCCGGCTTAATGTACCAGGGATTGTCTTGGATAAGGGGTACCGCCGCGTATATCCACTGGGCTCGTTGACCTCATCGGTGGTTGGCGTGACGGGGTCCGACAATCAGGGGCTCTCAGGCATTGAGTTTCAATACGACAAGGAACTTCGGGGCACGGATGGAAAGCAGACCTATCGCGTTTCAGGATCCAACCCTGGCGAGCCACCGATAATGGAGGATGTGGAGGATCCTATTCCGGGAAAGAATCTTGTTCTTACGATTGACTCAAACATTCAGTATTTCGCGCAGCAGGCACTGATGGAGACATTGAAAACCTATGCTGGCAAGCGTGCCACATGCACCATCCTTGACCCGAAGACCGACGCCGTTCTGGCAATGGTTGATGTTCCAAGTGTGGACCCAGCGCACTGGCAGGACGCTGGCATGAGTTCACTCTCGGAGAAGGTGGTCAGCGCCAACTATGAGCCAGGTTCAGTCTTCAAGGCTGCAACATCTGTTGCGGGCCTTGAAACGGGTACGATCGATCTTCAAAGTACGTTCTACAGCGGCGGTACGCTGAAGGTCTATGGAACAGTTATTCACGAAGTAAATGACTATGCCTATGGAAACATGAACCTGTATGCTATGCTCCAGCACTCGTCCAACGTGGGATTTGCGCAGCTGAGCATGAAGATCGGGGCCAAGCCTTTTTATGATTGCCTTACTCGGTATGGTTTTGGGAAGCGGACGGGTATCGACCTCCCCGGAGAAGAGTCTGGAATTCTCCTTCCACCGTCTCTTTGGTCAAAGACAACTCTGCCGACGATGGGGTTTGGCCAGGGAGTAGCAGTGACGGCGATCCAGATGGCAAACTTTTACGCTACGATCGCTAATGGAGGCCTCATGCAGAGGCCCTACATTGTTGACCGCATTGTCGATGCTTCTGGTACAAGTCAGAAGACAGACACGCCGGGGGTCATCGGTCAGGTGTTCAAGCCCGAGACAGCCAAGCAGGTTCTCGAAGGCCTGCATGGAGTGGTCCAAAAAGACATCGGGGTTTTCAGCGCATATATTCCCGGATATCAGGTAGCAGGGAAAACAGGAACGGCCCAGGTTGCCGCTCCTGGGGGCGGTTATTTGTCTAATGGAACGTATGTGTACAGCTTCGCTGGTATTCTGACGGCGAACGACCCCAGGGTGGTTGTGTTCCTCAGTATTCATGAAACCACCAAAGGTGCGCGGACCTCCTTTCAGGTGGCAGGACCAACCTTCAAGAAGATTGCGCTCAACCTGATACAGTATCTGAGGTTAAAACCATGAAATTCACTGTTGAAAAACGCGAGCTCTTAGAGCTTCTCCATATGCTACCTCCAGAGTCCTGGAATTCCACAGCATCGTCTCCTCGTATATTTCCACAAGTGTTGATTGAGCTGATTACGCCGGATTCTCGCCAGTGTGGTCCTGACACGATGTTCGTGGCCATCCCGGGAACGAGCGTGGACGGGGCTTCATTCATCCCGAACGCCATTCGTGCCGGGGCGTCCTGCATTGTAGCCGAACGTGAACATCCAGAAGTGCAGAGCGTGCCAGTAATCGTTGTTCCAAACGCACGCCAATTTCTCAGTCTTGCATCGCAGGCCTTCTTCAACTTCCCTGCACGTCATCTCAAGATGGTCGGTATTACCGGGACAAGTGGCAAGACCAGCACAGCATACATGCTCCGGCATATGTTACAGGCGCTGAACATTCCTTCTGTCATGATTGGGACGACAGGCTATTTCATGCCCGATGGAGAAGTCTTTGCTCCAGATGCTCTGCCTGCCACTACCCCCGAGGCTTTTGCTCTCAACTGGTATCTGGATCGGGCTTTGAAGGCGAGGGCAAAGATCGCGGTAATCGAGGTCTCTTCATTTGCACTGGCATTCGGCAGAGTTCATGGCATGCACTTCGATTGTGCGGTTTTCACGAATTTCTCTGAAGACCACCTCGGATACCATCACACCATGGATGCGTACCTGGCAGCCAAGCTGAGCCTGTTTGCTTCGTTAGAGCAGGGCTCAATCGCCGTGCTCAATGCCGACGACCCTGCGTTCCATCAGTTCGAGGAAGCAGCCAAGGGTTCGCTGGTACGGACGTTTTCCCTCAGCCGACCGGCGAGCCTCCGAGGAGAACATGTTGTATCAACCATGGGCAAGACGACCTTTCGAATGTCGGTTGACAACGGGGACCCTTTCGACGTGGAGCTGTCGGTCGGGCCGGCGTTTCAGGCATCCAATTGCCTGGCGGCAGTCGGTGCCTTTCAGGCGATTGAGCCGGCAAGAAGTTTGGAGGAGGCCATTCATTCGCTCGCCCTCCCTTTGTATATCCCGGGGCGGTATGAGCGCATCGACTGCGGGCAGCCATTTGAAGTGGTTGTAGATTATGCTCATACGCCGGAAGAGTTCACGGCTTTGTTCAATGCAGTTCGACCTTATGTGGCGGGGGATCTGCTTACCGTTTTTGGGGCAGTTGGGGCTGATGATCGAAGGAAGCGTCCAATTATGGCACGTCTTGCTGAGGAAGCTTGCCGATGGTCGTATGTAACGGTCGAAGATCCTCGTCGTGAAGAGGCGTCGATTGCGGTGCGAGACATAGAAGCCGGGTTTCTGACCGATCGTTTCACTGTCATCGAGGACAGGAGACAGGCGATTCGCAGTGCAATAGGTGCGGCCAAGCCGGGAGATATGGTGCTTGTTCTCGGGCGTGGGCACGAAGGAGTCATGTATTACGAACATGAGGATGTCCCCTTTGACGATCGTGAGGAAGTGCGACTCGCGCTGCGCCTCTTAGGCTATACTGAGTGCGCAGGCCTCAAGACCGGCGAGGCGTCACCGAGATGAGCATTCAAGCCAGTCTGCTGTTTGCTCTTGCTCTAACTCTTCTCGATCTGATCCTGTTTCCAGCACTTATTTCATGGCTGCGGAGAAAGCACTTTACTCAGTTGATTCGTGACGAGGGTCCAGCCTCGCATAAGTCCAAGGCAGGGACGCCGACGGGTGGCGGGTTGATGCTGGTATTGGACATAGGAGTGGCTGTGGCGGCCTATCTGGTTGTGAGGAAAGGACAGGGTTGGACCACGGTGGACACGGCGGCTCTTGTTTTCGTAGGAGTGAACCTTCTTTCTGGCTTGCTGGATGACTGGATGAAGGAAATCAAGCAGAGAAATGATGGCCTTCTCGGCTACCAGAAACTGCTCATCCAGACGATCGCAGCGGGTCTGTTCTTTGGTTTGGCGCGGCCCGGCCCTGCCTGGAACATTCGACTGGCGAGCGGAGTTGTTCTGCTTGGTGGGTGGGCATTCTATAGCATCTCTTTGATCTATGCGGTGGGTATGGTCAACGCTTTCAACTTGACCGATGGCCTCGATGGCTTGCTGGCCAAGGCAAGCCTTCCCGTTTTTGCTGTGGCCGCTGCCGCATCAGTGGTTCATCCCTCGGGGTTGGCCGGGATCCTGCCAGTGGCAGCAGCCGCGTTTGCTACGTCGTTTCTTTGGTTCAATGGAACAAGAGCATCTGTCTTCATGGGAGATACGGGATCTCTGGCACTTGGTTCCATCTTTATTGCATGGGTGTTTGCCTCAGGGAATCTTCTTTCGTCGATGCTTCTGGGCGGTCTGTTTCTGGTGGAGGCCCTGAGTGTCATGATTCAAGTACTCGTGTTCAGGGCGTCGGGCCGCACCAAGAGGGTATTTCTGATGGCACCTATTCATCATCACTTCGAGAAGCTCGGATGGGAAGAACCGAAAATCGTTGACCGATTCTTCGTTGTAAGTATTCTATTCGTCATTGCGGGTGCGCTGACGATGACGTGGAGGTAATCAGTGATCCCCTTTGAATCGGCGTTCATTGTCGGAGCTCTGCCAAGTGGGCTGTTCGCCGCTCTTTACCTGCAAAGGCATGGTGTACGGGTTTTTGTGTCCGAGCACCGTAACAGCGGCGACGATCAGCGATTTGTATCGTCCGTTCAGTTGCTCGAACAGGCCGGTATTCCTTACGAGTTTGGCGGCAATACAGTCGGTATCATGACTGGTTATGATGCCGTCGTCGTCTCGCCTGGCGTACCGCTGGATGCCGCTATTCTTGTTGCCGCTGGTCGGTTGGGAAAGTTTGTCGTCGGTGAGATGGAGATTGCTGCCTATGCCGATCTCGCGGTTCTGGCGGTGACCGGAAGCAATGGGAAGAGTACAACAACAGCCTTGTTGGGCGAGATGGTCGCGCAGCAGTATCCTGATGTGGTAATCGGCGGGAACCTCGGGACGCCCGTGTCTCAGCTTCTCGTCGAACATCCTGCTGCTAGCCTCGCCGTGCTTGAGGTCAGCTGTTTTCAGCTGGAGACGATTCACACGTTTCATCCGCGTGTCGCTGTTTTTTCAAACCTCGTGCCAAATCATCTTGACCGGTATGGAACCATGAAACGCTATTTTGAAACGAAACAGCGCATCTTTGCAAATATGGACGAGAAAGATGCCGTTGTTCTCAACTGGGACGATCACACATTGAGGGAACTTGGTTCGGCGCTGGTTCCGCGTGCCTTCTATTTCGGGTTAGAGGATGGGACCTACTCTGGCGTATCTGTCAATGGTGGCGTTATCCTGTTTCACGACGGAGAGCATCTTGTGGAACTCTTCAGGGAGGAGGACGTACGTATTCCCGGACGCCATAACATTGCAAACGCCATGAGTGCGGCGCTGGCAGCATTTGTGTATGGTGTTGCACCAGAGGCTATTCAGGCTGGCATCAAGCGGTTCAATGGGCTTCCTCACCGGTTGGAATATGTTGGTACGGTGGCTGGAGTTGCATGCGTCAATGATTCAAAAGCCACTACTCCAGAGTCCGTAATAACGGCCTCCCGCGCAATGTCTGGACCATACGTCGTGATCCTGGGCGGCAGTTCCAAAGGTGTGTCGTTCGATGGGATGGCAGAATATCTGGCTGGGGACACAAACTTGAAGAGTGCCATTGTTATGGGTACTACTGGTCCAGCCATTGCTGCGTCGCTCCTGCAGGCCGGCATGACGAGAATTGTGCACGCAGAATCCCTTGAGGAGGGGGTAAGCCAGGGGATTTCGCTCTTAAAGGGGGGTGGCACCCTGCTCCTGTCACCTGCATGTGCCAGCTTCGACATGTTCAGGGACTTTGAGGAGCGTGGAGACCGCTTCAGGGCGATCGTGCACAGTCTAGGCGCTACCATACCGTGAGGCGCATACTAGCCCTTGTCGCCATACTGCTCTGTCTCGGCATCTTACAGAACTACAGCATTACGGCCAGTCTGAGTGCTGCGCGCGGCCAGTTCGTGACTGTCACGTGGAGTGTTGTGAAGCAGGCGCTGATTGTGGTTGTTGGGGTTGCGGCGTACTGGGTCTGCTCGCGGTTCAAGTATATGCGGTGGGCCGATATTGCAGAATTGCTCACCTATGGGCTCGGGTTACTGCTCGTCGTCGTTCTCATTCCCGGAGTGGGGAGAAGTGTCAACGGTTCGAGTCGTTGGCTGGGAACAGCTTCGATCGGCGTCCAGCCCTCTCAGGCAGCTGTTATGGCTATACCACTTCTTGCAGCCAAGCTGTTCAGTGGAAAGTACCTCAACAGGTACGATCATCGCTACTACACGACTTTTCTTGTCTTTGTACTTGGATTCGTCGGGCTGGTCGCAATCGAACCGGATTTTGGGACAGCCTTCGTGATTGCTGGATCCTCGTTCGGTATCCTTCTCGTGGTCGGTGCCCCATTCTCGTACTGGCTGAGCCGCGTGATGGCAGCTGGCGCACTTGCTGCTGTTGCCGTGAGCTTAAAGTCGTCATGGAAAGTCAGAATGACGTCGTTCATCAATCCACTCGCAGCAGATAAGGCAAAAGGCGTGGCATATCAGCTTGTCAATTCAATGTTTGCAGTTGCGAGGGGAGGGGTGTTTGGTCGTGGTTTCATGCGCAGTGTTCAGAAATTCATTCACTTTCCAGCTCAGGAGAATGACTTCGTGTTCGCGATATTCGCTGAAGAATTTGGACTGATTGGCGTGACCGCAATTCTCGCTATCTACCTTTGGATCATGGTTGAGCTGTTCCGAATCGCTTCTCGGTCGACAGAACCCTTCGCTCGCATATATACAATGAGCCTGGGCGTATTTCTGACTGTCCAGGCGCTTGTCAACATTGGCGTTGTTGCAGGAGTTCTGCCAACCACAGGCGTTCCGCTGCCGTTCTTCAGCCAAGGAGGAAATCACATTGTATTTGAGATGGCAGCATTGGGTATTGTCGGAGCCATCGCTCGCAGCCCCGAGGCCTCGACATGAAGTATGTGATTGCCGGGGGAGGAACGGGGGGACACATCTATCCTGCAGTGGCAATCGCGGAGCGTTTGCTGACCAGCGGAAGTGTGACCATGCTGGCGCGATCCGAAAGTATGGAAGAACGTGTATTCCTGGCATATGGCCTAGCGGTTTCGACGGTCTCATCCGCGCCCTTTCTCTACTCTCCGCGCTCGATATGGCGTCTGACACGGTCAACTGCAAGCGGTGTACGAGCTGCCCATCGAATTATGTCTACCAGTCACGTTGATGCTTTTATCGGCACGGGAGGATACGTGTCAGTGCCTGGCATTCTGGCTGCCTTGATGACCGGAGTCCCAATCTACCTTCTTGAGCAAAACACAGTCATGGGGAGGGCAAACAGACTCTTCGCTCATGCCGCAAAGCGAATATTTCTTGGCTTTCCCGTCGAAAACCGGTCTGGAGCCCGCTACATCTTGACAGGCAATCCCCTAAGGCGTCGGCTTTATGCGGCGCTTACCGCCTGTCGGACAAACAGTTCACAACGAACGGGGCTGCTCTTCCTCGGTGGCAGTGGTGGGGCACTCTTCATTAATAACCTGTTTCTACGAACCGTTCATGAGCTGGATGAACGGGGCCGGTCTCTTCATGTGACAGCTGTGACTGGAACAGATGATTACGCTCGGATTCGCGATGAAGTCTCTGGCATGAAGCTGCGACACATTGTTCCTTCTATTGTCCCATACAGCGAACAAATGGAGGACATTTACTGCAATGCCCGGGTAGCAGTAACCAGAGGGGGGGCCTTGGCTCTCACGGAACTTGCCGTTGGTGGAATCTACGCTGTGATCATTCCGTACCCGTTCGCCGTAGGACATCACCAGTCAACGAATGCAGCATATCTTCAGAGCCAGCATCTCGGCGTAGAGATAGAGCAGGACGTGCTCGATTTCAATGCATACCTCTCGATCCTTGAGAAGGCGCTTGCTGAAGAGAGAAGCGGGCAGCTTCCCCCAGAGAGTATCTTTGCAACTGATGCAGGCGATTCCATAGCAAAGACCATCCAACAGGAGTGCCTTCATGGATAGATCTCTGCGTGAAGGAACTTGTTTCTTTCTGGTCGGCATCTGCGGTGCCGGCATGAGCTCTCTGGCGACACTGCTGCAGGACATGGGAATGAAGGTGCGTGGATCGGACGCTGTTCGCGACGGCCCCGTAGCCGACCGCCTTCTGTTGCGTGGAATTCCCGTGATGTCTGAAGAGGCAGCGGCCGGTGAGCTGTCGAGGGATGAGATCGTTGTATATTCGTCAGCAATTCGCAGAGACAACGTCGTGATGATGGCCGCTCTGAGCAGAGGAGCAGACGTTCTCCACCGTGCTGAATTGCTGGCTGAAATTGCAGCAGACTACTTTCTGATGGCGGTGGCCGGAACACATGGCAAGACGACGACATCAGGGATGATTGGCTATGTGCTGGCGAAGCAGGGCTTTTCGCCAACCATGTATGTGGGTGGCCATATCCTGGGAGGTGATATTGAGTTTCCTGTGCAGCGAAATCAGCGGCGCTCCATTGATGGACGCCCAATCATGGTGATGGAGACCGACGAGTCTGATGGATCGTTTTTGCGGTTTCATCCGGACGTTGCCGTTCTCACGAATATTGACAGGGACCACCTTGGCGCATATGGGGACAGCATGGACAACCTTGTCAATGCCTTCGGGCAATTTGCGCGGCAGTGTTCTGAACGAGAAGGACTCGTCATAGGCTTCGGTGATGAGGAGGCTTCAGCGCGCATCACACGGCAGGCACCTCGACACATCGTCTATGGAGAGAAGACGTCAGACGACGTACAACTTATCTATGATTCAATGAGCAATTCAGCGAGAGTCCTCGCGCCCAATGTGAATGTTGCGTTTCACATGACGCATGGAGATGAGAAGAGCTATCTGAATGCTGTAGCGGCAGCTCTCGCCTGCGAAAGAGCAGGCGTCCCTGTTATAGAGGGATTGCACGAGCTTGAGACGTTCCCTGGGATGGAGCGAAGGATGCAGGTTCTGGCCACATACCACGGCGCCACTGTCCTGACCGACCACGCTGACCATCCGACGGAAATCAGAGCGACGATGCAAGCTGTTTCCGTTCGGTATCCTGGAAGGCCGGTAACACTCATCCTTCAGCCCCATCGCTATTCTCGTGTCAGGACGTGCCTTGAGGATTATGGCGCGGCCGTAAGAGGTGCTTCGAGGGTTATTCTCCTGGACATCTTTCCGGCAGGAGAGACGATCGAACATCCTGAGGAATGGAATGCAAGACTTCGCGAATGCCTGCAGAACAATGTGGGCAGAGCACTCTCACCAAGGTTGGCTCCCGAGAAATTGCTTGAAAACTTGCGAACATCCATTTCGAACGACGATGTATTCTTGTTTATGGGTCCAGGCGACGTCAACAGGCTTGCTTCGCGTTTCTGCGCCTTGCTCAAAAGTGACAATGCGGTAGAATCTGAATTGGTTTCACCTCATGGAGAGACGAGAGGACAGGAGAATCAGGAATGACGAGTTCGGTTCTAGATAGATTCCGGGGGCGCGTTGCCCAGCGAGTTCTGGTCAAGGAGCCGCTTGCGCCATATACGTCTTTTCACATTGGGGGCCCAGCCGAGTATTTCTATATGCCACGCGGAGAAGAGGACCTGATCTGTGCTCTGCGAGCCGCAAAGTCTCTCGGGATGCCTGCGACAATTCTAGGCAATGGTACAAATGTCCTTATCTCCGACCGGGGTATTCAGGGCTTGGTGGTCCGGCTGGTTGAGACCTCACTCAGTCCCGTGCTAGAAAATGGCCTGGTGTTGGTGCGTGCCCCGATCCCATTGTCTGTCCTGCTGAACTTTGCAATGGAGCGTGACCTGGCCGGACTCGAGTATCTCGTGAGTATTCCCGGTACGGTTGGCGGAGCTATCTACATGAACGCCGGCTCATTCTCGCAGGCGATAAGCACGCATCTTGCTTACGTGGAAGTGCTTGAGCGTGATCTGACGTACGCCACAAGAAGGCATGAAGATATCGATTTTGACTACCGATACAGCGAATTTCAGGAAGATGGAGCCGTCATATTGGGCGCCGCATTTGAGCTGGAACACGGAGATGGTGCGACAATTCGGTCGACTGCCGAACGTATTCGATCAGAGAAGAGGGCCAAGCAGTCATGGGAACACCCAAATGCGGGTAGCATCTTCAGCAACCCTCCGACCACGTTTGCTGGAAAGCTGATTGAGGAAGCTGGATGCAAGGGGCTTCAAGTGGGGCAGGCGCAGGTGTCCATGAAACATGCCAACTTTATCGTGAATCTGGGCGGAGCGACAGCCCAGGACGTTGTTCAGCTCATGGATGTTGTTGTGCACAGGGTCTATGCTCGTTTCAATATTCGGCTGTCGCCCGAGATACGCTTGCTCGGGGACTTCTCATAGGAGGCAACGCGTGCCTATGGCAGCCGGGTCGGGGTGCACATGAAATCTGTCTGGCGGGTGGCGTTGGTCCTGTTGGTACTTGTCGGCGTCTGGTGGTTCACTGTGCCGGCTGATCGCGTTACTATCCTGGCGAACTCCTGGGAAAGGCCGGTTCTCGACCAGGTTTGGCCCAGTCGTTCTCCATCACATCTCCTCCTTCTCAACGAGTCCTCGATCACAGAGTACCTGCGTGAGCTGCCAGTTACTGGCGTTGCAATTCAGCGAGAGCGTCCGTGGAATGCGACGCTTGTGGTAAGCCTCGCTGATCCTGATCTTGTCATCAGGCAGGGAGACATCATGGCTGCAGTGTTCCTGGATCAGGGGATTGCCTATGCAGTGCCCTCGGTTGGCGCATCTTGGAAGGTGATCAATGTAAACGGGTTTCCACGTGCACTGCCAGCCTTCTTGTCTACCTCGCTAGAATATGCTCAGTTATGCTGCGAATTGCTGCGGCGCAACGACCAACTGGTCGTCTCCCGACTATCGCTCTCGTCTTCGACTGGACTTTCTGCCCGTTTGAAAACTGGACAGACACTGGTCTTTGGTGACGGGAAAAATAGCATTTCGAAGATCGATAGAGGAGTCGCAGTTCTTGCCATGCCTGCGTTCAAGGACAAAAACGTAACCATCGATTTGCGGTTTGATGGCCAGGCTGTCATTCCAGGTGGAAAATGAACGGCAACCGAAGAAATAGCGTCATCTTCCTCGTCGTGTTGTTTGTCACGGCAACAGGATTTGGCTACCTTTTGGCGGTTCAGTTCGAGCCGACAGTGAACAAGGCATACGTTGTTCCCGCTCAAAATGTGGAGCTTGTCGATATCATGCAGGGCCTTGAGGCCGAAAATGTTGCCTCAGTTCAACGAATTCTCGACCTGCGGAATCAAGTAGTGGACTTCGAAGCAAGGAATGCTGCCACGAGTGGCGAAGTAGCCGCTCTTACACAGCGGGTACAGGAATTACGAGCGAAGGCCGGGCAGACCGACATGATGGGAGCAGGAGTCGTTGTAACTCTGAGTGACAGCCTTCGCACTCCTACGCTTTCTGATGACCCCAACTACTTTGTCATTCACGATGGATATCTTCGCAGCATTGTGAACCTCATGCGCAGGTATGGTGCTATGGCGATCTCAATCAATGACCAGCGTATCCTTGCAGACAGTCCAATCGTCTGCGCTGGCCCCATCATCCTCGTAAACTCCACCCGAATGTCCCCTCCGTATGTGATTACAGCACTAGGAGACCAAGATATGCTTGGCGACAGTATCTCTCAGGATGTTTTCTTCCGCGTTCTGGAAATGTACCGGGATCAATTCGGTATCGTCTGCTCTCTTGAGAAGAAGGCATCTCTTTCAGTCCCTGCATCCCTCAAGACTTCGGAATGGCGTTATGCCAAGGGGGCTCAGTGAGAATGTCAAAGGTTTCCGCCTGGAGGTCGAGCCTTCTGATCTTGTTTGTGATCAGCTTAGTTGTTGGGTCCCTGTTGCCAGGACAGGCACGCGTGGTTCGGGAGATGAAGCAGACGTATCAGAATGAAGATCCTAAGGACCTTATCCGAGTGATCAAGGACCTGCAACAGCGAAAACAGGACCTTCTCACGGAGGAGTCAAGGTTGTCTCAGAAGGTCAGCCAGTACACGCGGGCATCGAACGACACAGCAGCTCAGGTAGCTCAACTCCAGCATGAAATAGAGGTCTTGAAGGAAAGAACAGGTGAAGTCGCGCTTTCCGGGCCGGGCGTTCGTGTGACGATCAAGGAGGAGTCTTCAGGTGCTTCGCCCTCCATGATTGCTGATGATGACCTGCTTCTTCTGCTCAATGACCTCTGGGCTTCTGGAGCAGAGGTGATATCTGTAAATGGCATACGCCTCATGGATTCCACCTCAGTGTACCGTGCAGGCCTGAATGTCCATGTGGGCGCGAAGACAACGACAATGCCTCTGGTAATCGATGCGATCGGAGATACAGAGAACATGTCCAAGGGACTCCAGATCCCAGGAGGTGTCCTCGATTTGTTGAACCTCAGGCGCATCAGTGCTATAGTTCAAAAAGTCAGCAAGATCAAGATCGGCATCAGCACGTAGAGGAGGAATCCGAACAGATATGGTCGGTTTTGTTACCGTTTGTGGACTTGTACTTGGCATTGTGATCGGGATCCTTCGCCCCGTGCACATCCCTGCCATCTATTCCAAGTACGTGGGGTTGGCTCTGCTGGCCGGGATGGACTCCATACTTGGTGGTATCAAGGGCTACCTGAAAGACACGTTCGATGCGACTGTTTTCTTTTCCGGTTTTCTCATCAACAGCCTTGTTGCTGCTTTGCTAGGATATCTCGGTGACCAGCTGGGAATTGACCTCTATCTTGCCGCAGTCGTCGTGTTTGGCAGCAGAATGTATCAGAATATTGCAATCATCCGACGGGTTCTGTTGAAGAAGGAGGCATAATGGCGGGTCAGGAAAGAATCGTCAGCGTACTGGATATTGGCAGCACTCGGGTAAAGATGTTGATCGCCTCTGCAGTCGGGGATGGTCTGGATTCCATTCTGGGGGTTGGTACAGCTCCATGCAACAGTCTGAAGCGCGGAGTGGTGGTCGACATGGAAGGAGTTACTCAGGCTATTCAGGCTGCGCGGGATGAAGCGGAACGTATGAGCAGCTACACTGTTTCGTCAGTTATTGTTAACGTGGGTGGTACCCATATTACTGGACTGGTGAATCGTGGGCTTGTAGCCATATCTCGGCCGGGACGTGAGATCCAGAAGGATGACGTGGACCGTGTATGGGAATCGGCGAGAGCCGTTCTGCTGGGGCCCAATCAAGAGATCATCCACGTGATTCCGCGACAATACCTTGTTGACGGACAGGAAGGAATCAAGGATCCCCTCAGAATGTCTGGCATCCGACTGGAGTTCGAAGCGTTTATTGTCACAGGGCAATCGACTATTCTCGACAACCTTCGCCGTTGTGTGACAGAATCGGGTCTCAAGGTGGAAAAGCTCGTGGTGGAGGGGTTGGCGTCGGCCGATGCCGTCCTCTCATCAGAGGAGAAGGAAATCGGGGTCGCATGCGTAGATATCGGAGGAGACACCACGGATCTAGCGGTTTTCACTGGAGGCAGTCTGAGCTATATTGCTGTCCTGCCCATAGGTGGGCGCCACGTAACGATGGACCTCGCAATGATGCTCAAAACCAGTCTGAACGTGGCCGAGGAACTCAAGATTGCCTATGGCTCGGTTGATGCGAGCAGAGCGAAAGATTTTCAGGATACGCAGGTCAGCTACTCTACTGCATCAGGGGACGGAGTTCTTGCAACGACGAAATCCTACATCAGTGATGTTGTAACGTCCCGTATCGAGGAGATAGCAGAGGCTGTTAAGCTTGAACTGGTTCATTCTAGCTATAACAACATGCTTCCTGCTGGACTTGTGCTAACAGGAGGGACAGCAATGGTGCCTCACATCACTGAGAAGTTTTCTGAGATTACGGGACTGCGAGCCAGAGTGGGTCAGCCGACCGTGGATGATGTTGTGTTCAGTTCATTCAAGAATCCAGGTTTTTCGACCGCGATCGGGTTGCTCGAGCTCGGTATCCGTGGTGATGGTGCCACGGTGCAGAAGAAGAAGCGTTCCTTCAAGGGCCTGAGTGGTCTGTTCAAGGGCCTTGATCTGTTCGACTAAGACACATTGACGGGGAGGAGAAGCCACTATGGATAATGGATTGGATCCCTGGGGAAGCTCGAACGTCAACATTAAGGTCATTGGTATTGGTGGTGGCGGTGGCAATGCTGTCAATCGCATGGTAGGGGATTTTCCCTCAGGGGTTGATTTTGTGACTGTCAACACAGACACTCAGGTATTGCGGTATAGCCGAGCAGAAAGCAAGATTCAGATTGGAGCCAAGGTGGCGCGTGGCATGGGGGCAGGAGCTGATCCCGAAATCGGCAGAAAAGCGGCAGAAGAAAGCAGGGAACTACTCAAAGAGGCAATCACGGGCTCGTCTCTCTTGTTCATAACGGCTGGCATGGGAGGGGGAACCGGCACTGGTGGTTCTCCTGTCGTGGCAAAGATTGCTCGAGAGTTGGGTATCCTTACGATTGCGATTGTCACGAAGCCGTTCAACTTCGAGGGTCCACAGCGAGCCAAGGTCGCATCCGACGGCATCAAGGAACTGCGAGACAGTGTTGATGGGCTAGTGGTCATCCCGAACCAACGATTGTTCAAGCTCGAAGAGGGAAAGATCACCATCAGTAATGCGTTCCGGAAAGCGGACGAGGTCTTGAAGAAGGCGGTCCAGGGCATTACTGAGCTCATTCGGACGCCAGGCATCATCAACCTTGATTTTGCCGATCTCAAGAACGTCTTGACTTCAACGACCTCTGGGGAACTTCCTGATGGAGCTGACGGCAGCATCTGGATAGGCATGGGAACGGGCAAGGGTGACGAGCGGGCTGCAAAAGCCATCAAGGCGGCCACCAGTTACGAGCTTCTCGAATACTCCATGCAGGGAGCATCTGGGCTTATCTACAATGTTATTGGCCATGAGATATCCATGGAAGAGATGGACATTATTTCGACGGCCATACAGTCGTATGCATCAAAGGATGCAAAGATCATCTTTGGGCTGGCGGATCCATTTGACGAATTCCTTGGAGAGGCCGGAGAGGCCAATGATGAGATTCGCATAACGGTAGTTGCCTCTGGAATGCAGCCTCAGAAGGCTGAGGTGGAGCAGGAGAAGAAGATCTTGAAGGAGTTCAAGGTAGAGGAGGTCGAACTCCCGGCAATCTTGCGCAAGGGTCCACCTCGCGGGTTCTAGCTCGACACATGGGGGCAATAGCCGACCGCTTCGCACAGGTGCGCGAGCGAGCCGAGTTTGCATATCGCAGCGCTTCGAGAGGCGGCGGGGAGCCCCGCATTGTTTGTGTAACAAAGATGCAGTCACTTCCAAACATTCTTGAAGCGATCAATGCAGGTGCTGCCGAGATCGGTGAGAATTATCTGCAGGAAGCGGTACGCAAGGGTGTGTTTGCACTGCGACAGAGCCATCGAGTGACAATTCGATATATCGGCCGTCTGCAATCTAACAAATACAATGCCATCCTGCGCAATTTTGACGCTGTTGATTCCGGGGATCAGAAGTTCCTGGAGCATATACATGCCGTTGGCGGAGTGCGTACCGATCAGGCGCGGACGTTCCTCTTGGAAGTGAATACAGGAGAGGAAGTTCAGAAGGGTGGTCTGACCATTGCTCAGATACGTGAGCTTGCAACAGGGCATAGTCCTTGGCTGCAAGAGATTGCTGGATTGATGGCAGTCGTCCCGCTTCAGGCGTCGACAGAAATGCGCTCGAGGATGTATGAGAACGTTCACGTGCTGTTTGAGGACCTGGCGGAGGAACTTGGTCCATCGCGCGTTACGACGTTGTCCATGGGCACTTCGGATGACTTCGAGGTGGCGATTGAGCATGGTTCGAACATGATACGTGTAGGCACCGCCATTTTTGGACCGCGTCTTCCCCAGCAGGCATAGTCAGAGGATAGGGCTGCCATGATGATCGAGGTACTCTGAAGACTTGAATGTAGTGATCGACGGTGCCGCAAATCGAGGAGAAGAACCTGTGCGAATCGATGTCCATGTCATTCCGGGAAGCAACAAATCCAGCGTTGAACCTGGGGATCCCTTGCGTGTGCACCTCCATGCCAAGCCTGTAGATGGTAAGGCAAACGAAGAGCTTGTGGAGTTGCTTGGTCGCTATTTTGGGGTCAACTGCTCTGCAATCCGCATCAAGAATGGGCGCACCTCCAGAAACAAGACCGTAGATGTGAACCTGGCAACCACGCCGTCGATACCGAGGAACTCATGAACGAGAGAGCTTCTCTTCTTCGGTGGTTCTCCCTTCTTGCAGTCATGATCGCCGCAGACCAATTGACCAAATGGGGGGCGAGGCGATTCCTAGCCGGAAATCCCCTGACATCGAACCTCATGGGACTTATCCTTACTATGAATAGTGGCGTGGCATTCGGTCTTTTTGGTGGAAGAGCATGGGTGGTCCCCCTGAACGCGTTATTGGGCTGTGCAGTCTTCATTGCTGGCCTTGTGGCATTTCGCCATGGAGAGGGTGGCGTTGCGAGTGGTTTCTTTCTTATCTTTGCAGGTTTCGCAGGCAACTTTATCGATAGAGTCGTGATGGGAAAAGTGACAGATTTTATCTGGATTCGGGGCTGGTCCGTGTTCAACCTGGCTGACTGCTTTGTCACGGCAGGAGCTATCCTCTGCGGGCTTGCGCTCGTCTTTCCGAAGCGATGGGGCTTTCATGGCTGAGGTGAGTCTGGGGCGGGTCACTGTCCCGATTCTATACTTGGATAATGACATTGTAGCAGTGAATAAGCCAGCTGGCCTGCCGGTGTTGACAGTGTCGGGGAAGATGGAAGGCACTCTCAGCGAAGTGGTTTTAGCAGGCGGAGTGACACTTTATGAAGGACACGGTGTTGAGCTGGCGGGGGTTGTACATCGTCTCGACAAGGACACGAGTGGGGTGATGCTCCTTGCCCGAACCGAAGCTGGCTGGAACAGCTTCAAACGGCAGTTGAATGAGCACGAGGCTCGGAAAGAATATCTGGCCATTGTGCGGGGGGTCTTCGGTGAAAAGAGTGGCCAAATTGATATTCCCATTGGTGCCGTGCATGCACGAGGCCTTCTACTTCGACAGGCTGACAGTTCGGGCCGAGATTCCAGGACGTCCTTTGGAGTGATCCAGCATTATGGAGAGCTGGCATCTCTCGTCCGAATACGTATTGAAACTGGACGGACGCACCAAATACGGGTTCATTTCTCATATATTGGACATCCTTTGCTGGGGGACTACATGTACGGCTACAGAGAACAACGTGGCGTCGTGGTAACGAGGCAGATGCTTCATGCATTTGCACTGTCTTTTATGGTCCCCTCTTCGGGATTGCAGGTACGGATTATGGCTCCACTGCCCGAGGACTTTCGTGCTGTGTTGAGGGCACTTCGAAGATAGACATGGAAGACAATGGCAGAATAGTCGTCGCGAATAGGCGTATCCAGCATAACTTCAAGACGTTTGAACGTCTGGAGGCCGGAATCGAACTGCGAGGATGGGAGGTGAAGGCCGTGCGATCTCGTACCTTCGCTTTTGGTGACTCCTATTGCAGATTTTACGGCCGAGAACTGTATCTCGTGCAGATGTCTATCGGACCATATGCCTTTGCACACACGAGTGACGGGGAATTGAAGCGGCGCAGAAAGTTGTTGCTTCATCGGCGCGAACTCGTCAGAGTTGCTTCGTTAGTCAGTCAGCAGAGGTTGACCGTTGTGCCTGCGTCCATCTCATTCGCGGAGGGCGGGTTCATCAAGGTCGAGCTGGCCATTGGGAAATTTCTGACGACCAAGGGATCTCGCGAAACATCAGAGAGACGGCGCGTGGAGCGCGAAATCAGGGGGTACATGCGTTGAGCAAAAAAATCATCGCGATGGCCATAATCGCTATCTTTCTTGTTGGCAGTGTGGTGAGTGTGGCTCATGGAGACACAGCAGCTTCAATCACGATTAAGGATGAGGCAAACATAAGGTCGGGTGCTGGGACGGCGTTCAGTGTAGTGCGGGTCGGGCGCAAGGGCGAGCAATTTGAAGTGCTGGGGTCGGCCAAGGATACCTCAAACCGTACATGGTACAAAATAAAGATCGGCTCCTCTGCAGGTTTCGTCGCTGGATGGCTCGTCACGTATACACCTGCCACTGTTACGCCAAAGAAGCCGTCTTCTACGCCTGCAGTGACTGTCACACCGGTTTCATCAAAGCGCTATGCTGTTGTCATTGAGGATGGAACGGCTCTGCGAACCGGAGCGGGGACAACGTTTGCGCGTCTGACGACCATGAAGTCAGGCACGTCACTGCCCATTCTGGCTCAGGCCAAGACGAGCGACGGCCAGATATGGTTCAACGTGGATTGCTCCTCTCTGAAACTCAAGCAGAGCAGTGGCTATGTGGCTTCATGGGTGGTCAAGGTCAAGACCGTGGATACGTCGTCGACCACTCCATCAACATTTACAGCGGCGTCAATTCTGGCACTATGGCCGGTGAAGCTCGAATCGGTCTCCAGGACAGTTGATGCAGTCAATCTTCGCAAAGGTCCATCCGTGCTGTCGGATCGTGCAGGTACGTTGGCCTCTGGTTCAAACGTTGTTATTTCAGGCTATGCGCTGAACGATCAGAAGGAAACATGGTGCCGCGTTACCTCAGGGAATGTGACAGGGTGGATGTATGCCCCTTTGCTCAGTGTGTGGGCGAAGGTTCCTGGGAGCGTTGTCGAAGCGACAGTGGGTAGAAGTCTCGTCTCCGTTTCCGCATCAGCTCTGCTAACAGACGTCCCATTTGGACCAGGATTGTTGAATCAGCTCCCCGCCAAGGGTACGGGCATTACCGGGGTTGCCACGGATGGAAAGCAGGTATACCTAGAGCTCTCTACTGGGACGGGGCCAGGGCGCTGGGTCCAAATGGCCGATGGAACGCTGACTGGTGGAGCTGGGCTTGGTTCCAACACTTGCAGTTTGACGCTTATTGAGGTTGTTGCATCAAATGGCTGGACAGGGGTCACAATCCACATTGATGGAGACAAGACAGGGCTGCTGGTCGCGCGAGCACATAATCCTGAACGCATCGAAGTCTCACTGCCAAGCTTGGTCCAGGCGGGACAGGCCGGTATTGCAGGTGTGCCAACGGGTCAGGTTTCTGCCATAAAGGTGTGGACGAGTCCAGGTGGCTTTGTCTCCAAGATCGTGATCTACCTTACAGGGGTTGGAGTCACCATGAAGCAGTCTGTTACCGGGTCGACTATACAGTTGGCCTTCAGTGCCCTCGGTTCGATTGCTCCATCGAAGGCGGTATTCTTGCAAAACGAGCTTCTGTGTGGTAGTGAAGAGACTTTGTTTGCAGACAATGCCACGTTCATGCCACTGGCAGACATTGCGAACTCATATGGCATTCTGCTGTCATGGGATGCGACGAATCAGCAGACCAGCCTGACGTTTGGGGATCGACAGTTCGTGTTGAAGGATGGGCTTCGTACGCTGAAAATCGCACAGGGAGACAGCCATTGGAACGAGGAAATGACTGTGGCGCCGAGACTGGTGAGGGGCCTGCTCTACGTTCCCGTTGCGACCATAGCGCACATTTTTTCTCTCGAAGCAAGTGGAGACGCACTGAGAGTGTATCTTGACCCCGTCATCTCGTCCATTTCGCTGACGGGTGGCTCGGCGTCCGTTCCAGATAGCATTACAGTCATCTCAGAAAACGATCTCAAGTTGACAAAAACAGCTGATGGTGACGAAGCGATTCTTCAGCTTGATGGGGTGATGTCTATGGCAGCAGGGACACGATCACTGGCATCGTGGGTCTCTGTCAGCAGTACGAAGCGCCAAAATGACACGCCACCGTGCGTCAAACTTCAGATTCACACGTCGGCTGCAATGGTTAAGATTCAGAATCCGACCACGGGGGTCTATGTCATAGCCGTTCAGAATGCGTCTGCAGGGACACTCAAGGGAAGAACAGTTGTGCTGGATCCTGGCCATGGATACGTGATGTCAGATGGTACGGTCGATGCCGGAGCGACGGGTCCCGCCGGAACAAAGGAATCGTCAATCAACCTAGCGATTGCGATGAAAGTAAAAGTTTTGCTCGAGGCTGATGGCGCTACAGTGATTCTCACCCGATTCGATGATACGTCAACAGACAATCCTGATCTGTCCGCGCGAGTTCAGATAGCAAACAGTTCAGGGGCCGACCTGTTTGTATCTCTTCACGAGAATGCCACGGATGCAGACACGACCGCGGGCGGCACCGAAACCCATTATTGGTTTGACCGGTCAAAGCCGTTTGCTCAATTGGTTCAGAAGCGTCTTGTAGAAGCACTACAGAGGAAGGACCGTGGAGGTACCAAGACGTCTCTTTATCTAGTTTCTCATATTGATACCATGCCAGCTGTTCTCATTGAGTGTGCATTCATCAGCAATCCTGAAGAAGAACGTCTCTTGCGTGAGGAATCCTTTCAACAGAAAACTGCAAACGCAATAGAAGGTGCCATTGTCGAATACTTTGCCAACTAGGAGAGCCCTGTGGAATCCTTCATAGGGGTTTTCGATTCTGGTGTCGGTGGACTGGCAGTCGTGCGGGAGTTGAAGAACCGCTTGCCACGCGAAGCCATCATATACATAGCGGATTCTCGCTTTTTTCCGTATGGAACCAAACCACGGGAGCAAGTCATCGACAGAGCTGCGACTCTGATCCAGTTCCTGCGTGGGAACGGGGCAAAAATGGTCGTGGTGGCGTGTAATACTGCTTCGAGTGCCATTTTCCCCGACATCCAGCACCAGGTAGACGTTCCAGTTCTCGGGATGATTTCGGCTGGTGTCAAGAGTGCTCAACTGGCGACCCGGAATGGTCGTGTCGCAGTGTTGTCGACACCAGGTACGGCGAAAAGCCATGGCTATCTGAGAGCAATGGCACTCATGGATCCTACGATCGAAATGATAGAACTTCAATCGCAGGAGTTGGTCAATCTCGTCGAAAATGGAACGATACAAGGCCAGGCAGTGACTGACTACGCACGCGAGGTATTGGCCCCAGCAAGAGTCTTCCAGGCGGATACGCTTGTCCTGGGCTGTACACATTTTCCGTTTCTTACGAGCCTTCTGGAGGGTATTCTGGGACCGTCCGTGAAAATCGTCGATCCGAGCAAGGAACTGGCCTACGAGGTGGCACTGGTACTTGAGAAGTGTGGATTGGCGACCGCGACTGGCCAGCCAGACAAGTTCTTTACAACGGGCGATCCGGGTGATTTCCTTGACAAGGCCCAGCTCTTCCTCGGAGACTACGTGAGCACGGTAGAGGTGGCAGCAGTTTGAGGCTGGAGCTGGTCACTGGCAATGTTCACAAGCGCGAAGAATTCTCCAGAATCCTGGCAGGGCTGGGATGTCCGTTTCCAGTGGAGGTGCTGAATGTATCGAGTGTCACTGAGAGGGGATCGACATACTACCAGAACGCATACAGGAAAGCCCGGGCTGGACTTCTTGCTATCAAGGCCACCGCGAGGGAACGGTGCATTGTCATGGCCGATGATTCCGGATTGGAGCTGCCTGCATTTGGCTCCATTCCCGGAATCTACTCAGCACGCTTCGAATACGCGCATCTTCGTGAACGCGAAGCAATGACAGCATTTCTTCGGGATCAACAGGTTTCCTGTACACCGGCTCGCTTCGTCTGCCAGATGGTTGTTTTTGTTCCCTGGTCGGAGCCATGCTTTTCGTGTGAGGGAATCGTCTCCGGGTTTGTCACTCCTGAGCCGCGTGGGTCTGCAGGTTTTGGGTATGATCCGCTATTCGTGCCAGAGGGGTATTCGGTCACCTATGCAGAGATGGACACTGGCCTGAAGGACCGTATCAGTCATCGCGCCGTCGCTGCGGCGAAACTCTGGAGCTTTGCGCGGGAAGGGCTTGGGCTCAGACCTTGATTTTTGGCTGATCGCGTGTATTCTCTTTTTGCTCGGGGTGTAGCGTAGCTTGGTAACGCGCATGGTTTGGGACCATGAGATCGGTGGTTCAAATCCACTCGCCCCGACCATGGGCCCATAGCTCAGCTGGATAGAGCAACGGATTTCTAATCCGTCGGTCGCAGGTTCAAATCCTGCTGGGCTCGCCAGGTACGTTCCTTGCACGTGACTAACGTGTCTTGGGTGTAATTATATGGTGGGTATAGCTCAATTGGTTAGAGTACTGGACTGTGGATCCAGATGTTGGGAGTTCGAGTCTCCTTACCCACCCCATTTCCTTACCTGCAGGTGTTGTCTTGGTACGCTTTGCATGACTGCGCTTATAGCTCAGGCGGATAGAGCGATGGATTCCTAATCCGTAGGCCGCAGGTTCGAGTCCTGCTAAGCGCACCAATAGCATCGATATATCAGGCGAGCGCCCATAGCTCAACTGGATAGAGCTGCGGACTTCGGATC
>JAJFTL010000005.1 GCA_021373025.1 bacterium | reverse complement strand
GGTCCGTGCACAGGGAAACAGACGATCGGGACTGAATCGATCGAACGCTCACTGTCGATGTCTCACAGCATGGGTCCACTAGCACTCGCCACACCCGTGCGGCGACATCCGACATACAAAAGAGCCGCCTGCTGACTGTCTGAGAGCGTCATCCTGTCGAGCGCCGGCACAAGGAGCTCACGTGACATTTGATTCATTCCATCTTGACCCCCGCCTCGCCGCGAGTATCGTTTCATGTGGCTACACCACACCCACACCTATCCAGGAACAAGCTATCCCCCCTGTGATGGAAGGTCGTGACGTCATGGGTCTTGCCCAAACTGGCACCGGCAAGACCGCCGCCTACGCCCTCCCAATCATGGAACGCCTGCTGAGTGGTCCACGCGGTTCACTGCGTGCCCTCATCCTGGCACCAACGCGGGAACTGGCCGAGCAGATCGCCGACGACTTCCGCACCCTGGGCCGCAAGGCTCGCCTCACCGTCCTCACTGTCTACGGCGGTGTCGGCATCAATCCCCAGATCGATACCCTCAGGCGCGGGGTGGATGTCGTCATCGCCTGCCCAGGCCGCCTTCTCGACCACATCAATCAGGGTACGATCGACCTCACCAGCATCCAGGTCCTTGTGCTGGACGAAGCCGACATGATGCTAGACATGGGCTTTCTGCCCGATGTCCGCCGCATCATCAAGAGCCTCCCTGCACAGCGCCAGAATCTGCTCTTCAGTGCTACCATGCCGGAGGATATCCGCCATCTGGCTGATGCGATCCTGCACGACCCTGTGACAGTCCAGATCGGCCATTCCGCTCCAGTGGAAACCGTTTCTCACGCCCTCTACCCGGTGCCTCAGCACCTCAAGACGCCGCTCCTCATTGAACTGCTCAAGCGCACGGATACGGAATCGGTCCTGATCTTCACCCGCACCAAACACCGTGCCAAGAAGCTTGGCGAAAAGCTGGCCAATGAAGGCTACCGCGCTACATCGTTGCAGGGCAACCTCTCGCAGCGTGCCCGTGAAGCAGCGCTGGGCGGATTTCGCGATGGCCGGTACAAGGTGCTGGTTGCAACAGATATCGCAGCCCGTGGCATCGACGTGACCCAGATCTCCCATGTCATCAACTATGACATCCCCGATACGACGGATGCCTATACACACCGCATCGGGCGCACAGGCCGTGCTCTGCATTCTGGAGACGCTTTCACCCTGGTGACGGAAGAGGACGCCATGCTTGTCCGCGATATCGAGAAAGTGTTGGGAACACCCATCGAACGGCGCACCCTCACCGGCTTCGACTACAAGGCACCGGCACCGAAACGCGAGACGGAGTTTGCATGGGACCATCGGCCCAGTACCGAATCCAGCCACCCTCAGCGCTCAAGCGCACATGACGTGCAGCCTGGTTCGGCGCCACGACATCATGAAAACAGCGTGAACCCTCCAAAGAGCTCGAATCGTCGCTTGGCGACAAGAAGACCGGCAAATATCCGGACGTCTTGACGGGGTCACCGAAAGAGTGATATAATACAAACGTGATGGCGCCAAACGCTATCACATGCCCTCCTTCGCAGGGGCCCCGTCTGGGGCCCCTCGCTTTTTATGAGCTGGGTGCAAGAGCTGCGTTTCCTTACCCGGGAATCGTCTGCCCCATTGTCGGTACATCCACGAGAACAAACTCCGAGTTGTTGATTGCACCGAGCATAAACTCAGACTCGTTCGCTATGCGCGCCTGATCTCCGGTTTCACAGCTGACACCGTTGATTGTCAGCGCTCCGCGCGTGAGATAGACAAACACGCATCGGTTCGGCGTCATCTGATAGTCCATCATCTGATATGGTTCCAGTGACCCGAGGTACACCGTTGCGTCCGCATTCATCGGGATCGCTTCCACCCTGTTCTGGCCCGAAGCTAGGGGAACCAGCTCATTCAAGGGCTGTCTCTGTATGACGGCCTCAGCGTGAGATGGCATTCGCCCCCGCTCTCGTGGAAAGATCCCTATCTGAACCAGGTGCGCCTGTCCCGCAAACTCATTGACCTCCTCATGGCGAACGCCGGTTCCTGCAGAAAGGACCTGCACGGTACCAGGACGAAGCCGTATTGAAGGCTGCCGTTCCGGTCGCTGCCGTATCTCTCCGACCATGACAATCGTGACAACCTCGATCTCATCGTGGTAATGGAGGGAGAAGCCGCCCCCCGGATATAGGAGGTCATCATTGAAGAAGCGGAGACCACCCCAGCGCACGTTGTCGGGCTCAAAGTAATCACCATAGGAAAACAGCAGATAGCTCTCACGCCGCTGTGATGCGGCAAGATACCTCTTTTGCGATGCGATGCGGCGAATCATTCGACCCCACCACGTGGCTCTTCGTCACAACGGGTCTCACCCGCATCGATCATTTCGAGGACCGTCCTTCCAATGACGGGATCGAACTGCTTGCCCAGAAGCGCTGCAATTTCTTGTCGAGTCGCTGCGATCGTGAGAGGCTTGCGGTAGGGACGCTGGGATGTCATGGCGTCAAAGGTATCGGCCAGCGCCAGGATACGCGACCCGATCGGAATTTCCTCACCCGCCAGGCCATCGGGATACCCTGTTCCATCCCATCGCTCATGGTGGCCCCTGATGATGGTGGCAACATTGCTCAGCTGTCCAATGGGGCGCAGGATACTCTCACCCACCAGGGGATGTGTATCCATGAGCATGACCTCCTCTGGTGTCAGTCTGGACGGCTTGTCCACCAGGCGATCAGGAACCGCAACCTTGCCAATGTCGTGCAGGCGAGCCGCCAGTTGAATTTCGGCCACGTCGACTGCACGGGGCACGACGCGGGCAGCAACCTTGCCTGCCAGCATGGCCACTCGCACTGAATGGCCGCAAGTGTACCGGTCCCTCGCTTCCAACACATCCACCAGTGTCATCATGCCATCCACAAAGCGCTCCTGTAGAGCACTCTGAAGGTCCGCCACCTGCTGTTGGAGTCCTGAAATATGTGCCCCGTCACGAGCAACCTGAAGCTTGCTCTCTGTCACATCGCGCGACCTCACAACTGTCGCCACATAGCCACTGCCAGAGGATCTCATGGGTATGAACTGGTATTCATAGAGCCTGCCGGTGGATGGGTCGCCTTCGATAACGGAAAACTCGGGTATGGTCCCGGCATGCAGGGCTTTGAGGCCACGCTCGACGTCTTCGATGGCCTGCCCATGGAAGAGCTGGAGAACCTGAGGAGTCCCGTCTGCCCGTATGCCACTGATCAGTCGCGCTTGAACGTTGTGCCCAACGACATGGTCTGAAGCATCGACCACCATAATGCCGTCCGGCAACTGATCAACTGCCAAACGCATCAAGTCACCTTTATCAAGAGCCATACGCGCCTCCCTGCTATCATGTGCCACATAGCTGAAAGTTAGTCTAGCGCGTTTCAATGTCAAGTAAAACAGGGCACTGCACGGTGGGGTGAGATAGGATGCCGGGAAATGAAAAAGGCGAAAGGATTCTGCCTCTCGCCTATGCACTGCCTCGGTTGGAGAAAGAAAGTCGGAACCTTCTCGTCTAACGCGGCTGTTATTCTACTAACTTCATTGCAACGCACAAGTCCAGTAGAGTAAAGGAACATTCACAATTTGTCTCGACCAGCCTGATGTCCGACCGATGTCATGTTTGACAGCCAGTCTCCGACGTGCCAAACTGTTGCAAAACCGACAGAGCCGCCTATGCTGAATTGATGTTGCTGCCTGGTCCCTGGACATGAAGTGAATACTGATGGCTATGAGGGGAGCCTGACATGGAACTACGTGGAACGCTGAGCGATTTCTCACTGGAAGCCATCCTTGGCCTCATTCAGAGCGGACATAAGACTGGAACACTGCATCTGGCCGTTGTGACACCCCTCGGTATGGCGCGACAAGTCGACATATTCTTCCAAAGCGGCGAGATCGCGTCTGCCCGGTGCGGGTCCATTGGCGGGCTCGGCGCCATTCGTGAAGCAGCGATCTGCACTCAGGGATCATTCGACTTCAGTGTCGACAGCATGCTGTCCTCGTCTGTCGAGACCACTGTGCCGATGACCGCGGATGTGGTCCTGGCGACCATTGCCGAGGCACGCAACGTCCTGGCATCGGCGGGCATGACACTCTCGGCTGGCACGAGATTGAGTCACGCTGTTCCGGCCGATGAAACCATTTCTATTACGGCTGAGCAATTCAGCCTGCTGGCCGTTATGCATGACAATATGACTGTCACTGAACTTGTCGCTGCGGCTCCCCTCTCCACGGTTGATTCGATGCGCATCATTCACCAACTCCTGGATCGCGGGCTGCTTGCCGCTGGTGCAGGTGTCCCCATCGTTGACCAGATAACATACGAGGGAGCACTCTCGCTGGCCGAGTATGTCGGGGGAAAAGCGGGCGTCGACATCTTCAACCAATTCTTCCGACCGGGAGCACCAGTTTCCGAGTGGAAAAGAGCCTTGCCAGATTTTCGATCTGCCTTTCAGGGTCTCGTGGGAACCGACAGGGCCAACGAGGTGATCGCCGGGCTGCGCGAAATAACTGACTGAATCTGCAACTCCTTTGACAAGAACCGTCCAGAAGACGCACCAATTGCTCGTTTTCAGTTCTCTTGCCGATGGATGCGCCATAAGAAGTGCGGGTACCCAGAATCCAGAAAGCAGGAGGCACACATGACCGTTCAGGAACAGCCCGGAACCATTCGCATCACATTCGTCAGCAAGAAGGGCGAGACCATCGCCAACATCAATCCGGCAGCCACAGACGCCGATGCATATGCATGCGCCGGCGCACTCATGACGCTGCTCACCGAGCAGACCTCTACTATCGTTCGCAACAGGCGCTCCAGCTTCGCGGAGTAAGGAGGTAATCCATGGCTACTACACAGACTACCGTTCTTCGCCTTGTCTTTGGCACGGAGATTCCCGGCAAGACTACCACGATGGAATTCAACAGCCCACGCCCTGATCTGACTGATGCACAGATTCGTCCGGTGATGCAGAGCTTCATCGACGCCCACCTGGTCAGCGGAACGAATGGACTCATCACAAGCATCGAGGGTGCCGATATCGTCTCCCGGCTGGTAACAGACGTCATCTCGTAGCAATCACAACGTTGTCAGCATAGTTCAGAAGGGGCGCAGCCGCGGCTGCGCCCCTTTTTATTTGCGAACTGAATCACTTCCTCCTGCACGCCTACTCCTTGACGTTGACCCCGGCCCGCAGAGCCACGTCAGCCGCAACGACCCCCCTGCTGACGAGGTCCTTCACGGACCGCTCCATCGTCGTCATGCCCAGTGCTCCACCAGTTTGCATCATCGAGGCAATCTGATACGACTTGTTCTCGCGGATGAGGTTTCGAACTGCTGGCGTTGCTATCAGCACCTCGGTGGCCACCACCAGTCCATTGCCGTCTTTGCGCGGCAGCAGCTGCTGCGTCACAATGGCGGACAGAACGTTTGCCAGCTGGACGCGAATCTGTCCCTGCTGAGCGGCGGGAAAGACATCGATAATACGGTCAATCGACTGCGGGGCCGAATTGGTGTGCAGGGTGCCAAACACCAGATGGCCCGTCTCAGCTGCCGTGAGAGCTGCAGCGATGGTCTCAAGATCGCGCAGCTCTCCAACGAGGATGATGTCGGGGTCCTCCCGTAGTACCGCTCGAAGCGCATGTGCGAATGACTCAGTGTCCTCGCCCAGCTCGCGCTGGACCACGATGCCCTTGCGGTGCTGAAACAGAAACTCGACAGGATCCTCGACAGTAACCGTATGGACGTCACGTTCCTGGTTGATCTTGTCGATCATCGCAGCCAGGGTCGTCGACTTGCCGTGCCCCGTAGGTCCTGTCACAAGGACAAAACCCTTCTCCAGTTTGGTGAGATCTTTCACGGCATCCGGCAAGCCGAGCGAATCAAGGTCGGGAATGACGAACGGAATGCGCCGCATCGTCACGGCCATCGAACCTCTCTGCCGGAACACGTTCACACGAAACCGCGCAAGTCCCTTCACCGAGTACGAGAAGTCAAAGTCGAGATGCTGCTTAAACACCGCCTTCTGATCGTCGTTCATGATGGGGTAGACGAGTGCCTCTATGCCACTTCCCGACATGATCTCTGTCCCAACCGGCAACAAATGCTTGTGCAATCGCAACATCGGCGGCGTGCCAGCCTGTAGATGCAGGTCTGATGCTCCGCGATCCACAACAATCTTCAGAATATCATCCAGACCCCGTATTTCTGCGGGCGCCCTGTTGAGATCATCCATTGCTACCTCCATGCTAGCTGGTTCCTATGCACGCTTACACTTGTAGTATAGCAGCAGGTCGCAATCCTGTGTCATGAAATGCTTTCATTGGCATCTCCAGACAAAATGTGCATCGAGGCATGATTGACAAAGCTGCAGTGAGGCGGTACCATGACCATACACCCACTCGGCACAAGACCCCTTGGGAGGCCTGATATGAACATCAACACACGCATCTGGGAAAATAGTATTGCGGATCTGCCAAAGGGAGACCAGCAGGCTGAGCAGTTTGAGCACTATGCTCGCGAGTTCTTCATTCCTGACAGTATTGCGCCGGCCAAGTATCTTGCCAATGTGGCTGCGCTCATTCAGCAGCCGAACGAAGAAGGCGACATTGAGCCGGTGGCGTCTGCGGCAAAGATGTCCCAGTCCCCTGAACGCCCACAGGGATTCCCCGTCTGGTTTCTTGCAGCCTATCCGGACGTAGCACTCTGGTTCTCCTCACAGGAAGGACCAGATCGGACGACCTTGGACGCCGAAGTAACCAGAAGGTCGACAGCCGAGGGTTCCCCCGTGAGTCGCCTGGTGGACGAGCATGGTTTCTTTGCACACGCTGTCCTGCGAACGATGATCGACCTCTACCGCGAACAGACAGGACTGGCACTAGAGAGCATGGCTCCTGATGCTGACCTCCAAGAAGAGGGCACAGCTACTGCAACCAATGAACAGGCACTGACCGCCCAGCAGGCAGTCGACCTGATGGCGGCCAGCATCACCCGCTATGAGCGAGAACTTGCCACCAGCTACGGCGACCGTTTCCTGGATATGCGGCCCAGACTAACGGCTGCAGGGCTACTTCAGCTTGGCTACTACGTCCTCGTCGACCATACCATCCCCATTACTGCGCTGATTCGCGCCGCCGACCAGGCTGTGCTGGCAGAAGATCCCGTCGTGGAATTTGTGGAGCAGCTTGATGTCGAGGTGTTCTGCGCTGAAGGTGGAGGAGCAGATCGAAAGCGTATCGAGGAGGCATGTCACCTCTTGCGGTCCCGCATCCTCGACGTCGTCCTCCAGACACGGGCAGACTTCGAAGAAGCACCGTCGCTCGGGCAAGCCACCCGCAACTTTATGGAGCAGCCTCAGTTCGAGCCGCTGCGACAGGCTATCGGCATTCTCCCTCCAACCTGACAGACCGTTCCAGCACTGCCTGGCGTTCGGCTATGCGCCCACTGGAGGCGGAGTTTCCGGCTTGATCAGTCCCCAGGCCTCGGTGACCGGAACGACGAACATGATCCCCACACCCTTTTGGGTCATGTCGCCAACAGCGCCCAGCACGATCTTCTTGGCGCGCTCCAACGTATCGACACTGCTGATGACCGAGAAGATCATCTTGCTGCTCTCCTGCACCGGCGAACCGCCCAGCAGGCGGGCAATATTTGCCACGATGGGGATGTCGGCCGCAAGCATCTGACCCATGCCCCGACTGTCGATGACAGTTGCGCCACCGACGTCGATGGCAGTGAAGCCCTCCAGCACCTTACGCACATGCGCATCACTGTTCAGAACAGCAACCAGCAGAAACATCGGCACCTCCGGAAACCATGCATCTTCGCTATCAGTTTGGCGGAGGACTGTCCGCTGTCAACTGCCGCGCCATGGACAAGACCCTGGGCCATGCGTCCCAGGGTCTTGTATTCGATACAAACGGTTCCGGGGAATGCGCTGACCTGACCCCGCTCAGCTTCCGTCCAGCCTAGAACGGGGAGTCTTGAGACGTCGGCGGATAGTCATAGACAAGCCTCCATTGGCCAAGCATGCCGTTATACGAACCGGCAATAGTCTGTCCGGAATCGGCACCAATAAGGACGATGACATACCCCTTGTAGGTCATGGGAAAACCCGGGGGTGTCACCACTTCTGCAGGCAATTCGACACGCCACTGATAACGATCTGTCTCTGACATTTCAACTGGGGGATTCAGTCTGTAGAGCCTTACCATGGGAGGATCTGCCGTCACATGGATGTATCCCTTGCTGAAGGGCTCCCAAAACACAGACTGCCTTGGGTTGGAAAGGCAGTTCTTCGCCATTGTGATGGCTTCTGTCCGGGAGATCGGTGTGTGCACCAGCCAGAGAAATGCCGGATGAGCAGCACCCAGGCCATTGATGCCGAGGAGATGAATGTTACCCCCCAACCACAGGAGACTGATCGCCACCACGACCAGGAGGAAAATGGTGATGACACGGGTCCTGCGACGCTTCGCAACCAGATGCATTTAGACTCTACCCGCTGTAATAGGTAAGATAGGTGCCAAGATACACCGTATTGTGGTAGGTGCCTCCCGCATAAACTGGTATTGTCCAGTCATCACTGCAATCACAACAAGTGCAATGGCATAAATGTGGAACCCTGCTTCCATGGATTGCCTCCTTGTGAATACTCTGCACCAGGCACAGTTTTTGTTGCCTGACTTGAGTGTCCGTTTCCTGCCACCCTCCTGACAGCAGAACGTCCATCCTTTCTTTCCCTTCCTGATCTGCGCCTCTTTGCTAAGTATAAGAGCAAGGGGGAGAAATTGGTGACGCTCCTGTTGCTCCTCCCACTATATGTACACAGATCTCGTCAAAAGTAGGAAACATCTTTTCGAATCGTGACTGGAAAAGAGCCTTGACGAAGACGTCGAACAAACGATGATTTCAGAGTGTCGATGAGAGAATGCACGCCTCAGAGGAGGGCAACATTGCAGGCATCTGACTCCTGCACCAAGAAATCCGGCATGGAGCAAATGGGGATGCTTGCCCCCGCGCCTCAGTCCAGCGGCAACGGCGTCTCCTCGGGCTGAATGGGAGCTGTACTACGATGGGCTTCAGAAGCGGACGCAGTGTCCTGCGCGGTCACGTCGTCGCCGAGTCCGCGGCGTCTGCGCCCCTTGTTCTTCGCAGCCTCGGGGTTGCGCCCAAGCAGGGACTCAGGGACAAACCCCGCGTTCTTAAGAAAGAACCAGTTGGTCGCAGGCAGGTCGAGCGCCAGGTATGCCGAGCGCGCGCCACGTTCCAGCGTCCCCTCCAGCAGCAGCGGATGGGAGCCGATCTGGATGAAGCTTTCCAGGACGCCGTCACCGGGATATGACTCGGACGCGCCGAAGTGCCCTGCGACTGCTCGCAGGCCGTCATGGTCAGCGTAGTGCAGGCGGCAGTCCGGCGAGACCGACGCCAGCAGACGTGCCATGAGCGGCGAAACGTGGGCACCCTGCGGAACGCCAGCGGTCACCGTGTGGCGCGCGCTACGCGCCTGTTCCAGCAGCCAGCCTTGATGACGGACTCGCTCGCCCACGACGATCCGCTGACCATCCACGACGTGATTGGGCAGCCATTCCCGGAGTTCGCTGAGAGCCCTTGGGTCGATGCGCCGCACAGCCCCCTCCTGCTCGATGGTGCCAACGATATGCCTCAGGACCGAATCCTGTGCTCCACGGTCGTGCACGAAATCAAGGTCGCCAACCAGGATGAACTTGCCGCGCGCGCGGCTGAGCGCGACGTTGAGCAGGCGAGGCGCCGGGTCGACGTCCCAGTCCTCCAGGTTTCCCCGTGTCAGTGTCGACATGGACCACTGTGGTTCTCCGTCGGTCAGCGAGAAGATGACGACGTCCACCTCGGACCCCTGGTAGCGGTGGACGGTCGAGATCGTCAGCCGTTCCCGGTCAAGGGAAAGCTCACGTGCCATGGTCCCCAGGAGACGGGCCTGGACCGCATAGGGCGTCACGATCCCGATGCTGATGTCCGGGTAACGAGAAAGCATACCCGTGGCGATCGTTATCACCGTGACCGCCTCTACCAGATTGAGGCGAGAGTACCCTTTGACCTCACGGTAACACCGTGTCTGCAGCAGCGACGTGTCTACGGCCGCCATGGCGTGTCCCTCGAATGGAGCAAGGCGTGCAATCGAACTGGTACGCACGATGATGCGCTCAGCGTCGTCCAGAAGGTCCTGATAGAACAGTCTGCTCACGGCCGAACGGATGGACGGGTGCATGCGGTATTGCGTGCGCAGCATTGCCATGTCGGGGACGTCCTGACCGGCGCGCACCGCCTTTGTGATGCCCCTCACCTGGTAAATGTCCCGCTGGAGCCATTCGCGCACGGCAGGCGTCGTGCCGGAGGCAATCGGTGGCAGCTGCATGAAGTCTCCTGCAAAGACGATCTTGCCATGGGCCCTCGAGGCGGCCAGCACGTCATACGGCACCAGCGACATACTCGCCTCGTCGATGATGACGATGTCAAACGAGCGTTCCATGAGTTCATCCGACAGGGCCAGCTTCGTCAGCGTCGTCGCGACAACCTGTGTCTCAGCAACCAGCTTCTTCAGTTCCTTGTCGACACGGTGGCGCAGTCTGCCCATGTCACCCCTGACTGTTTCGAACTCGGTGGTGTCAAACAACTCCTCCCGCTTCGCATGTTCCAGCAGGTCACGGCGCCTGGACTGGAGGCCAACAAAACGCTCAGCGTCGACATTGCGTCTGGCAAGGATATTGAGCGGGTTGATGTCGGACTCAACGAGCAGATCAGGCTTTGTGATGATGCCGTACCGGACCATGGCACCATAGGAAAGATACGGTGTCCCCCGGCAGGCGTTCACCACAGCCAACGTTGCGACATCGACTGCCGCGTTGCTGTGCGCCAGCAGCAGGACACTCTTGTGGCGCTCGATGAGTTCGCGCACGAGGTATGCGACAGTCCGCGTCTTGCCGGTGCCCGGTGGACCCCAGATGAAGCTGACATCGCATTCAGCGACCTTCTGCAGTGCATCACGCTGCGACGGATCCAGCCACCGGTTGTCCACAAAGGCGCCGTTCAGCTCGGGTAGGCTCGTCCCGGCGGCGGATGGGCTCAGAAGATCCATGGCCCTGCCCGCGTCGTCCGCCTTGCCGAGCGCATTCAGCCGTTCCTCCAGCTTCAGTAGCAGGTCCCAGGGCGTCGCAATCATAGTAGCCGCACGCACCTGGGCCCCCAGGAACTCGCTGGAGGCGATCGACACCAGGTCCCGGTCCCCGCCAGCGTAGACTCCCTGCACTACCCGACCGTCCACCTCCAGCTGGATCATGGACTCCTCGGGCAGGTTGACTTCATACGGGGTACTGAAGAAGTAGAGGAAGTTCCCGTCGCCGGTGTCCGATACGAGCGTTCCCTCGACGAGAGCGTGACGATGCGTCCGCTCGGAGGCCTTCTCAGCGGTGATCTCCTCGTCGATTGCCGCGGCAAACGCCGCGATATGGACTGCCAGTTCTTCGTTCATGGGGCTCCTGTCATCGCGGTCTTGTGCCACGCGGGTATTCATTATACCGCCGCAGGGCTTTCTGTATACCAAGCACAGCTTGTTGCCACAACTATTACCCTATTGCCGCCAACACATTGTTCGGCCAAATCGAATGTCATGGTGTTCTTGATATAAAAACCAACAAATGTATAACAGGGATGATGGTACTGTAGAGGGTGGAATCAGCAAGAAGGAGGTATGTATGGAACTTACAGGGCTTGGTCTTCCAAGTGATTCGGCAATACCGCTGAAACACGCGAAGGTCCTGAGGGGACTATTCCAGATGTCTCTGGATATTACGAACCGCTGCAATTTCAGGTGTCTTCATCGCTACGACAGAAGTGGTGAAAATCCTATCGTCACGGATGAATTGAGTGATGAAGAGCTGATCAATCTTGCCCGTGATGTAGCAACATTCCACTTGTACAACTTCTGTTTCTGTGGGGGAGAACCGTTGCTCCGCAAGGACCTGATGTGCACCATGGCAAAGATCCT
>JAJFTL010000003.1 GCA_021373025.1 bacterium | reverse complement strand
CCGCTGCGATCTGACATCCTGGCCTGAGTACGTCGAAGAGGTCGTCAGAATGCAAGGCTACGATGAGTTCCCATCACACGTCCCGATGCTTGCTCTCCGACGAGGGTCAGAATCCCCTCTCAAGAAGCTATCTAAACGACTGCGCCAACAGCTTGCCGGCATCGGTCTCTTTGAGTCCCGCACTGTCAGCTTTGTACGCCAGGAGACAATATCTGCACTGGGGTTGCCACCCGCACCGAGCTTGCTGAATCCGCTGTCCGCGGAGTGGAATGGGCTTCGACCAACAATGCTCGTTGGTCTTGCTCAAGCTGGGGTGCACAATCTTTCACACGGCCGCGATGGATTCGCCTCGTTTGAGATTGGCAAGACGTTCAGCACGCAAGGCAATTCATTTGGCGAAGCAACGGCGCTCGGTATCTTTCTCGTCGGCCAGTGGCAGGACTCAAACTGGACGACCCCTTCCAGGACGGCGAGCGTCTTCCTCCTCAAGGGGATCGTCGAGTCAGTCTTGTGCGAACTTCACGCGCCCTTCGATATGACTGCCGCGGACCATGCCCTCCTAGAACCCGGCGCAGGCATCGTCGTTTCCTCTGGCTCGACCATGCTTGGAATGTTGGGTATCCTGAGGCAACACGTTGGCGCTGTGCTGGGACTTGAACGAGAAGCGTTTTACGCCGAACTGTCGCTTGACGCCCTGCTCGAAATCGTGCCAACCATCAGGTTCAGAGAATTCTCAAGATTTCCTTCCATTCGTCGTGACATTGCAGTCGTGGTGGACACCACCGTGCCGGCCGGTCAGCTTCAAGCTATTATTACCGAAAATGCAGGTCCACTACTCAAATCGATACTCGTGTTCGATACGTTCCAGGGAGGCAGTCTGCCGACGGGCAAGAAGAGCGTGGGCTTTTCGATGGAGTTTGCTTCGCCCGATCGAACGCTGGTGGGTGAGGAAGTCGACACGCTCGTCAGTTCGGTGGAGTCTGCCCTGAAAATGCGTGTTGGGGGCATACTACGAAGGACTTAGACGCTCTGACTCAAACAGGCGTTCAGGACTATACATTCGGCAAGGTCGGCTTCGACCGCATCCGCGAGGAACTTGCATCTCAGGCTGAGTCCACGATCGGAGCTGAGGAGTGTCGTGCGCTTCTTCCGCTCGACGGCATGGATACCATCAGAGCAGCCCAAACCGAGACGGACGAAGCGTCTTCATACCTGGAACGCTTTGGCGACCTGACGCTCAGCAGCCTTCTGGACATCCGTCCAGAATTGGACAAGGCCAAGGTTCGCCTGCAGCTTTCCGGACAGGAGACCTGGAAGATATCGGTCGTGCTCAATGAACTGTCGCGCGTTCGCAGGACATTCGTCACGATCAAGGATCTCTATCCCTCACTCTTCAGCATTTCGCAAGACGTCAAGCCGTTTTCCTCCCTTGCGCAGGAGATAGAGCGGTGCGTGAATCAGGATGGAGACATCCTTGACGATGCATCCATCAATATTGCAGCCATCCGACGAGAAAAGATTGAGCTGCAGAAAACAATCAACAAGGTCCTGCAGGACATTCTGGGCAACGAAACGTACAGCCGCGCCCTGCAGGATCACATTATCACAACGCGAAACGATCGATATGTTATTCCAGTGAAGCGGGAGTTCAAAGATACTATCCAGTCAGTAGTTCATGACCAGTCTGACAGTGGAATGACGCTGTTTGTGGAGCCTACACGCGTGATCGATCTCAATAACCGCCTGCAGATTCTGCAATCGGACGAGAAAAAGGAGATCGCACGCATCCTCCTCTACCTGACGGATCTCATTGCAAAGGCTGCACCAGACATCGAGAAGTCACTGGGCGTGGCTGGACACCTTGACTTCACCCTTGCCAAGGGGCGCCTAGCCCGGCTGTGGCACGGAACCAGACCGTTGATCAGCCCCAATCTGGAGACTAACCTGCGCAACGTCCGCAACCCCTTCGTTGAAGACTGTGTCCCCATTTCGTTTACGATCGGCAAGGACTATTTCATGGTCATCATTACCGGCCCAAACACCGGTGGCAAGACGGTTACGCTCAAGACGCTTGGGCTGACCGTTCTACTCAGCAAGGCAGGCCTGTTCATTCCGGCTTCGGAGGGAAGCACGGTCGGCCTGTATGATGACGTTTATGTGGACATCGGGGATGAGCAGAGCATCGAACAGAGCCTGTCGACGTTCTCGGCTCACATGTCCAATATTGTCCACATCTTGGATCGGGCCACCCGCTACTCCCTTGTCCTGTTGGACGAACTCGGCGTCGGTACGGATCCGGAGGAAGGCTCGGCCATCGCAACCGGCATTGTTGATTTTCTGTACCAGAAACGCATCACAACCGTCATTACGACCCACTACAGCAGCCTCAAGCTGCTTGCCTACCGCTATGAACAGGTGCGCAACGCTTCGGTTGGATTTGACGTCGAGACTCTTCGCCCCACCTATGAGCTCATCCTTGGCTCGCCCGGCGAAAGCCATGCATTCACCATCTGTGAACGGCTTGGACTACCTGATGCTATCCTAGCTCTCGCCCACGATGAGCTGAGCAATGAGCACAAAGCTACAACTGAGCTGATGAGCCGTATCGTCACAGATTCTCAGGAGATCAGTCACACGAAGGAGGCTCTCACCGTCAACCAGCAGGAACTCGATAAGCTGCGCGAAGACTATGAACAGAAACTCGCTCTGCTCGAGGCAAATGAGAAGCAGGAGCTCAAGATGGCACACGCGGAGGCGCAGCGGATCGTTGACGATGTCAGCAGGCGCATGGATGATCTGATGAAGCAATATCAGGAAGCACTCAAGAACCAGCCGCAAGCTGCACATGATGTCAAGCAGGCAGTTGAGGCGACGCGTGAGGAGCTGGTCCAGCAGGCCGAGCCCTATGACGACAAGCCCGCATTTACCCCCATCGAAGAGATCCATCCTGGCGATCTGGTGATTATCACGTCTGTCAACAAACAGGCGATCGTTATCGACGTGCTAAAGGACAAGCGCAAGCTCATTCTGCAGTCCGGCTCCATGCGAACGACTGTACCTGAGGCACTAGTGCGCAAATTGACCGACGCCGAACTCAACTCCTACGAGAATCGGGCCATGCAATACAGTGGGGCACGCGAACCGACCTTGCCATTTGTCCCAATGAAGATCGACCTGCACGGCAGTCGTGTTGATGAAGCACTTGAGAAGCTTGACAAATACATAGATGTCGCCTATCTTTCGGGACTTTCATTTGTGTACATCGTTCACGGGAAGGGAACAGGCATTCTCCGAAAACAGATCCACGAATTTCTCAAGACCCTGCCAAGCATCGATCACTTCAGCTTCTCAAGCCCTGAAGAGGGTGGAGATGGCGTAACGATCGCCTATTTCAAATAGAAAGGAAATGCTTGAAAAACGAACAGGAACTAGTGTTCTTCGATCTTGAAACGACAGGCCTCGATCAAGCTTCCGACCAGATCATTGAGATTGGCGCCGTTAAGGTGCGGGCCGGCAAGGAGGTTGGGCGCTTTGAGCAATTCTGCAGATTGAAGGACGATGCCCATCTTCCCGAGTTCATCTCAGCACTGACAGGCATCAGCGCGCTCGACCTTGAGCCAGCAGAACCCGTCGACCAAGTTGTCGCGCGCTTTCTGGCCTTTGCAGGCGACAGTCTATTGCTAGCGCATAATTCCAATTTTGATGAGGGCTTCTTGCGGAAGGCCCTACATGGTTCGCTCGCCAACCCTGTTTTCGACACACTTGAGCTTGCTCGCATCTTCTTCCCGGATCTGCAAAGCCACAGTCTCGTGGCACTGGTTGACTCGCTGGAGATAAAGAAGGAAGAAGCGCATAGAGCGCTGGGAGACAGTCTCTCTCTGTTTCGCTTTTACCGGAAGCTGAAAGACAAGATCAGTCAGGCTGCCTTTCCGAGTGCAATCATCCGGCGTCTCCAACTGCTGTACCCAGCTCTGGCCGACTTGGGCCTGCTGGAACCGGCAGACATCGCCAGAGCCGACGGCCAATCCACTGACTTGGCAGGCCTTGAGACAGTACTGACCGATCTGGACACTTCGCGTATGCCGCGCCTGAAAGTGTTGAAACCGGGTACTGCTGATGTCGAGGAATCCCCTGAGATGCAACTGCTGGACTCGGGCAACGATCTTCTCCTGCAATGCGAAGCCACCTCTCTGCGGTCGCAGTTTCTCCACGACGTCCAGACAGGCAAGCTGCATGGCGCAGTCCTTCTGAGAACCCCAGCAGCCATCGAACCATTCCTCGAAGATGCCCCTGAGGGAGACAAGAGGCCACTGTGGATTTCGCAGGAAAGTCCCAACAATCTTGTCTGCCTCGTACTGCTCGATACCGCAACCTGCAGCCCAGTTATGCGGCGTGAGTTCGGATTCGAACTGTCTGCCCTGCTTGTCTATGTATGGGAAACACGATCGGTGTTCATCCCTGGCATGCCCCTGTTCCTGAAAAAATCGCGTCTCATGAATCACATTTCCGCAGCTCACTGCGGGCGTGAGCCTGATTGTCCATTCCGTGATATATGCCTTGTTCACGAGTTGCTAGCCCGAGCCCGAGGTGCTCAGCTGCATGTAACCGATCTGAGCGAGATCCCGCATGTTCTGAGTGAACTGGGTGGCAGCATGCCGATACTGGTTTCGTCTCCGGAAACAGAGAAGCTCATGACGGATGCTCTCGAAGTCCCCGAGCTGCAGATCACGTCCACCACGCTGCGCATCATTGCCGGCACGGCAGCCGAGCGCAGTGCGACGCCCGTCTTCGCAACCGTGGCTGAGCTTGCTGAGAAGTCCGTGCGACTCCTCAGTGAACTGTACGGCCATCTCAGTCATCAGGAGAACGTGGGCCTTCGCGGTCGTTTGGCAATTGGCGAGACCCTGTGGTCTGCGCCTGAATTGGTGGAACTCTCGGCCACTGCCAAGAGCCTGGTCGATGCTTTCAACCGGATAGAACAGACGCTGCCAGCCATTATGCGGACCACGTACCTGAGCCAATGTCGGGATTTTTCCTTGATTCTCGAAAACGCGGACGATCCCGCATATGCTGTCTGGATGGAACATCAGGGGCGGGACATCTCCATCGCCTGCACCAGGATAACCCTCGCGACGCGCTTGCGAGGATTCAACAACCACATACAATTCTTCTTTGCAGGTACAAGCATCTTTCCTGCTGGGGATCAGCATTTTCTTCCCGAGACGTTTGGCCTCGTCGGCGAACATCCGGCCTCGGTCATGGTATGCCCTGCGCTGACCACCCCTCGCGTTCCCACCTTCGTGACACTGCATCTACCGAAGCCGAACGAGTCTGGCTTCGAGAAGAGCGCCGCCCGCCTCATTGCTGAAACGATGAGGCGCTTCCCAGGCAAGGCCACGGTTACCTCAAACTCACTCGAGACGCTGCGACGCATCCAATCATTTCTGGCTCGCGAGTCAGGCTTGACAGAATATGCATTGTTGCTGCCCAAGAATGGGCACACGCGCACTGAACTCCTGGAGCAATTTGCGGGCCAGTCGCGGGCAGTCCTGCTGATTCCCTTCGACTACCTAAGCTTTGGAGATATTGTCCCTGCAGACTTCCTGTTTGTTACCAAACTGCAGTTTCCAAACTCATTCCTGCCAACGGTAACGCGTCTCAGGCAGGCAGTGAAAGAGAGGCGGGGCGATCCGTTCCGGCAGTTTGACCTACCCTACGCATTGACGCTGCTCCAGTACACATTCCACCAGATGAACCGAGCGACGTTGCGCAGCGCCTTCATGCTTGACAGCCGCAGCTTCAGTGCAGCGTATGCCGACAGGATCCGGGCTGTGCTTCCGACACCTTCCCTGTTTTTGCCCATGGAGAGCCAAGAGAGCCTTCTCCAGCACCTCGACCGCTGGATGCGCAACGAGACATTGTAATGAGCAAGCTGGCAAGACTTCGACTTTCCCCACGTTTCACGCGGCATACATGGGGTCCCAGAAGGAGCGGCAGCACCCATGAACAGCCGCCGCTCTCATCGAACAATCACGTCTGTTGGACTGACTCCCTCTACTCGCACTCCTCGGAAAATGCCTCCACCGTGTACGTGAAGACAGAGAGACCCGGTTGAGAAAGACTGGCCGCCGGAAGTCCGGCCTTCTGACAGAGTGCCTCAAGGAACTGCTGAACATCGGGTAGTTGCTTCCAGACTTGTGGAAGGAATGTAGCCTGGTTGCGTCCGCGCACCAGAATGACACCAGGATGAGTGGCTGCGAGTTTCGATTCAAGGTCCCCCAGCGACGTGAAGGCAAGCTCGACCGGAACAGAAAGCAGCGATATCTCAATGCACAGGTCATCAAACTCGGCTTCCTCGACGGGCTCGAAGCGGGGGTCAGCAAAAGCTGCCGCGAGTGCATTGGAGACAACCGCCTGTACCAACGGGGAAACAGGCATGATGGTTCCAATACAACCTCTCAGTTCTCCATGCTCTGTCAGTGTAACGAACACCCCTCGATCCTGCCAGAACTTGTCCTCTGGGAATTCTGCACGCGTTGGCTTCAATTCATGGGCATCCAACAGCCGCATGCGGATAGATTCGCGAGCCAACCGAAGCAGCTCGCGGCGTTCTTCCTCATTCATCTCCATGTTTCTCCTCCCAGAATGCAATGGCGGCATAGCCGACAACAGCGGACCTGTCGCCTGCGGTGTCGCCCGAATTCCTGTAGTCAAGCAACTGCGGTTTCCAGCCTGAAGCGCGAGCAAGGGCAAGAACGGTCCTGATGGGTATGAACCCGCAGGCATCCTCACCCCCAAGCTCATCGCCCTCGTCCTTCAGGATGTGGTCTATTGTCGCATGATCATGATCGACTGCCTCGCTGTAGGGGCTGTAGTGACTGAGGTCGCTCGAGGCGACGACCAGTAAATGCGAAAGCCCCAATCCCAGCAGCTCCCGCGCCAATGCTTCGGCGTCGACATCCCCCAGAACCAGCGGGATGATAGTGAACCTCTCCAGCGCGACTTGCAGGAATGGCACCTGCACCTCGACGGCGTGCTCCAGCGCATGAGCCTGGGTCGACCTGAACGCCAGCTGACCCCTCGCCAACATCTCCGCCGCCTCGGCTACCTTGACGTCACCGAGCGGAGTTCGAAATTCGTCTGCCTCAGGGAGTGCTGCACCTTTGAACCAGACATGATGGCTGGGGGCCAAGATAGCAACGGTCCATTCCACCGACCTGTCCAGGCTTTCAAGACACGCATACCCGGACCCTGCCACTGGGCCTGAGTAAATATATCCGGCATGCGGAACAATCAGTGCCCTGCACGTGGCTCCAGCCTCGCTAACGAGCAGACGCCCTTCCTCAATGTACCTCTCAACATCACTTCGCAACTCGCGAGCTTCTGCTGGATAGAACTGTCCAGCGACAACCGGATTTCGTCTCATCGTTCCACCCCCTTAATAGAAGTGCTGCACCGAGGACACACCAAACCGGTCCTCGCCGCCACATCATAGCCGTGCCGTTCAATGATGGTCGCCCCGCACACAGGACAGATGGTAGAACTGGACTGATCATGATCTGCGAGATTTCCAGAATAGACATACAGCAGACCTTCTTCATGGCCGATTTGCACTGCTCGTTCGACGCTGGCCGCCGGTGTCACAGGCCTGTCCTGCATACGGTACATCGGGAAGAAACGCGAAACATGCCATGGCATCTCTGGGTCGACAGATGCGACGAAGTGCGCCATGGCTCTCAACTCATCTTCGCTGTCGTTGAGCCCCGGGATAATCAACGACGTAATTTCCTCCCAGGCCCCTGCCTCGTGGATTTCACGGATGGTGTCAAGGACAGGTTGCAGGCGGCCACCGGCCACGTGCCGATAAAACTCGTCGGAGAATGACTTCAGGTCAATGTTGTACGCATCGATCAAGGGCAGTGCCGCATCCAGAAGCTCGCGAGAGTAGAAACCGTTAGATACGAACACGGTCCGCAAGCCTGCTTTTCTCGCCTCTACGGCAATGTCCAGAGCATATTCTGCCCAGACAGCGGGTTCATTGTACGTACAGGCGACCGATGAGGCCCCCTGTCGAAGCGCCAGCTGAGCCACAGCTGCCGGACTCACGTAGGACAGCTGTGCCAATTGATCGTCCACTGCCCGTGCTTGCGAGAGTTCGAAGTTCTGACAGAACATACACGTGAAATTGCATCCGAACGTTCCCAGTGAAAGTGCAGCCGTCCCTGGAAGAAAGTGGTACAGCGGCTTTTTCTCAATGGGATCAAGCGAAACAGCCGCAGGCAAACCATAGACCAATGACTGCAGTTCGCCCTGCACATTGCGACGCACACCACACAGTCCGGACCGCCCTTCTGCAATCACACACTCATGTGCACAGGCAAGGCATTTGACGGCTCCGTTCTTCGCAGGGCGACCCAATCTCACAGCGGTCATGTTCTCACCTCCGTCCCTCACGTCTCTCGGACAAGCCGAAGCGCCAACTCGAGGGCAGCATGGGTCGCTGCAATACGAATCTCACGTCGATCCCCGGCCAGTTTCAGTCGTTCCACCCTACATTCAGCCGGCATGGCACATGCCACGAACACTGTTCCGACGGGCGTCGCTCGTCCATCCAACGCCGGTCCCGCAACACCAGTCGTCGCAATGGCCACCTCGACCCTCAACAACTCTCTGCAACCCTTAGCCATGGATTCTGCCACCTCTGCGCTGACGGCACCCCGGCGCTGCAGCAAATCAGCCGGCACGCCCAGCAATGCCGTCTTCTCATGATCCGTGTATGAAATCGCTCCCCCAACATACACTGCCGATGCTCCGGGAACTGCTGTAATAGCCGCTCCAACCATACCACCCGTAAGCGACTCGGCGGTACCCAGGTGCCATCCTCGCCTACCAAGGATCCCCAGCAATGCGGTGACGACCGCCTCCAGGTCCTGTTCCGTCTCTTCAATCATCCATTCGCCAAGCGACGTGCACGTCGTCCAACCTCGAACCGCACCTTCTCCAGGTCAATACCCGACAACTCCCGGTGTTCCATCACCCACGAGCCAGCCACCATGACCGAATCGACAGCCCTGCTGTTGGCAGACCAGAGGAGGTGCGAGCCCGCATTGTTTCCGGGGCACAGCGATTCATCGTCAAGATCCCAGAGAACCAGATCTGCCGCAGCTCCCTCGGTCAGCGTTCCCACGCCATCGAAGCCAAGGGCTCGAGCTCCATTGCTTGTAGCCATCGCAAATAGACTGGCATTGCTGATACGCGAGGCATCCTTGGTCGATCCTCGCATCACCAATCCAAGAGTTCGCACCTCTTCCAGCATGTCCAAGTTGTCATTGCTCGCAGCCCCGTCTGTACCGACGCACAAATTCACCCCACTCTCAAGCAACAGCCGGTAATCAGGAATGCCAGAGCCCAGCTTGAGGTTGCTTTGAATGTTCAAGGCAATGCTGGCACCAGCATCCTCCAGGATATGTGCATCACGCGCGTCCATATGGACACAATGAGCCGCAAGAACTGCTGGGGGATTATCGAAAAATCCCTGATCTGCGTAATACGTAATCGGAGAGGCCCCATAGGCTGCCACAAAATCCTCAACTTCCTTACGGGTCTCGTGCAGATGAACCTGCACAATAACGCCAAGATCTCGGGCGTGCTCGAAGTTCCCGCGGACAAACGCAGGACTTGCTGTGTAGGGAGCATGGGGACCAAAGCTGGCCTTGATGCGGCCCTCTGCCTTGTTGTTCCAGCGCACGACAAATTCTTCTGACTTCTCCAGCTTGCCCAGCCCATCGTCAAGAGAGGAAGTACCTATCGACAGATTGGCACGAACACCCGCCTCCTCGACGGCACGGGCCACATCGTCTTCGAAGAAGTACATCTCGGCAAACGTCGTCGTTCCAGACATGATGCCCTCAGCCAGCCCGAGCAGCGACCCATAGTAGACATCATCGCCATTCATGAGCGCTTCGCGCGGAAACATGTACTGCTTAAGCCATACGTCAAGCGCCACTTCATCAGCAAGGCCGCGAAGGAGCGTCATAGCAAGGTGTCCGTGGGCGTTGACGAACCCGGGCATGACGAGATACTTCGACGCATCGAAGATAGAGATGCCCTCGCGTGAATCAATACGGTCAGAAATGCCCCCGATCTTCGTGCCATCCACGAGAATATCAACGACTCGCGTGCCGTCCCCGGTTCCTCTTTCCGCATCCAGTATTCTGGCGGATTTCAACAATGTCACCATCGCTCACGCTCCCTTTCATATATGATAGCATTTCTCTCACAAATCAAGCTAGAAAAAAGCCCGTCCCTGACTGGGACGGGCTGCATCGTACACGTGAAAACTCAACAGGCCTAGATACCCTTTGGCGTAATGCCAAACGGCTTGCCATCTACAAGAGGCTCGCCAGGCGTTGCCAGCATACGCCGAATGTCCTTGGGCATGCGGAAGATGCGTTCATGGGTCACACCGTCATAAAACTTCAGCGCATTGACATCTGCAACGCGCTCAGCCAGAATCCGGTCAACGGCTGCGGCATCCATGGCCAGCGGATCATTCTGCTTGGACCCCAGGATGTAGGACCAGGGAACATCATAGGCGCCAACATAGGAGTACAGCGAACGAGCTATTGGGAACACTGAACGAATCGTATCCAGAATCCTCTTGTGGACGGCCACGTTCGTCGGCTTGAGATACGAAGACGTCACGCACAGCGTACCGCCATCGTCCAAAACACGGAACGCGTGCTGATAGAACTCTTTTGTAAACAGAGCAATGGATGGTCCACCCTCAAACAGATCTGTCAGGTCTTCAATGATCACACTGTAGGAGTGGTCAGCCTGACGCTCGATATAGGCACGCGCGTCCTCGAAGTGCATGCTTACTTTCGGGTCATGAAACGCGCCCTGATGATACTCCGGCAAGTATTGCTCGTACATCTCGTTCGCTTCCTGATCAATGTCGCACATGTCGATGTGCTCGACCGATTTGAAGCGCAGCAGCTCACGCAGAGACGCACCTTCACCACCTCCAACCACGAGTACCCTGCGCGGGTCCGGATGCACGACCATCGCTGGCTCATTGAGGCACTCATGGTAGATGTACTCATCTTTGACCGAACTCTGACAGTCACCATCGAGGATCAGCATCTTGCCGTAGTGCTGAGACTCGACAATCTCGACTGTCTGATACTTGGTCTTCCGCGTGGCGACGACACCGGTCAGCGCGTGGAGGTGAACCTCCCCGGGCTCAAAGGTGTCATGATACCACTGCCACGCCATCTCGCATAACCTCTGTTTCGACGATCGAGTGTCCATAAACGCCCGAACGTCCCTCGATCTCCTGTCCACGAGCAATCTCGGTCTTGACGATTGTCGTTGCGCCCAACTTCTCAGCAGCATACTCCATGGCCCGCCATGGATCGGTCTTTTCTCCACAGGTATAAACGTCTAGGGCAGCGTATCCGTACTCAGGCCATGTATGAATGGACAGATGTGACTCGGAGATCACTACTACCCCACTAACCCCCTGAGGAGTAAAATGGTGAAACGCCAATTCCAGGATCTCTGCATTTGCCTGCAGAGCAGACTCGCGCAAGATCTCTTTAACTCTGTCCAGATCGTTCAAAGCGTCCGGATTACACCCAGAGATCTCGACTACCATGTGTCTACCTTCGGTGCGCATTTCAGCCACCACCCCCTTTCAAAGATTAGTAAAGTAAGGATGAAGACGTTACTTTAACGTGTAGCATCATACCAGAAATCGGCCTGATTGCAATGATGATGGGCTCACGCTTGCCACCATCCTTCAGGTTCACGAGAGAGAAGCAGACGGATTATTGGGGAAACGAATATTTCTCAACAACCAGCGAACACGCGACGTCCGGTTGCCGACAACACGCACGGAGTACTTTTGAGACCGACAGAACATATCACGGGTCGGCCCACCTGTGGTGAGCATGCGGACAGCATATCGAAGTGCCTGACGAACCGCTCAGTCTGCAGGGATGTCTGGCTTCTCGTCCAGTTCGGCGGGAACGTCCTCGGCGTCCAGCACTGTCTGAGCCGCAGCGGCATTCTCTTCGTCCACCAGGATATCAAATGACCCGAAGGGTCCCTGGTAAATGGAGCCGTATCCATCCCGGACCGAACGCTTGACCATCGCGGGAATGCCCGCAGCGTCCAGCAATCCGGCGATCATGTCTGCTTCCAGTTCATCCGAAGCGGTCGTGATGGTAACCAGTTTTGTATCCATATTTGTAGTATACCACATTGTCGGAGAGCGGTAAAGACTGGATGCCCTCACGTGCAGGAGCCTCTGCAGGGGCCCATCGCGAAGGCACGCATTCGCAGCCCCCCCTACAAGGGCCCCTCGCAGCGGCAGGCGTTCGCGCCGCCACTATCTGCTTCTTCCTTGCATTTTGCTTCTCTGCCCATAGAATATGACTGAATTCATCCTGGAGGTAATGATGGTCAGAGTACGCTATGCACCAAGCCCCACCGGTCACATCCACGTCGGCAATGCCCGAACGGCTATTTTCAACTACCTGTTCGCGAGACACGAGGGCGGCACGTTTATCATGCGCCTCGACGATACAGACCTCGAACGGTCGACGGAAGAGAACATCGACTCCATGCTCGAGGACATCCGATGGCTTGGCCTCGAGTGGGACGAAGGGTTTCTCAAAGGAGGCGATCTAGGTCCCTACCGCCAGAGCGAGCGCAAGCCACTCTATGACAAGTACCTTCAGCAGCTGCTCAACGAGGGCAAGGCTTATCGGTGTTTCTGCACCAAAGATGAGCTCGAGGCAGAACACAGGAAGGCAGAGGCCGAGCACCGGATCTACCGGTATAGTGGCGCCTGTGCCCACCTGAGTCAGGAGCAGATCGACAACAACCTCCGGGAGGGAAAACCCTATGCAATCCGACTGCGAATTCCGGAGCAAGATGTCCTCGTACATGACCTCATCCGTGGAGATGTGCAGTTCAAGAGCGAGGAGTTCGACGATTTCGTCATTGCACGCCAAAACGGTATTCCGATCTACAACTTCGCAACCGTTATTGATGATGCACTCATGAAAATCACACATATCATCCGGGCAGAGGAGCATCTCTCGAATACGCCGCGGCAGGTGTTCATTTACCGGGCGCTCGGCTTCGATGTGCCCCAGTTTGCCCACGTCTCGCTGATTCTTGCACCCGATCATAGTAAACTCTCGAAACGCCATGGTGCCGTTTCAGTAGGTGACTACCGATTTGAAGGCTACCTGCCTGAAGCCTTGGTAAACTACCTTGTCCTGCTCGGCTGGTCGCCGAAAGACGACCGCGAATTCTTCACGATGGATGAGCTCATACGCGAGTTCACACTGGACGGTATAGGCAAATCAGGGGCGGTCTTCGACAAGAAGAAGCTCACCTGGATGAACCATATGTATATGTCCAGAAAAAGTGCAGACGATATCCTCACAATCCTCAAGACTGATTTTGCGAATCAATACAGCGAGGCATTCGCAGGCCTGCCTGATGAGAAGGTAAGGGAGGCCATCGACCTCATCAAGGGCAATGCACAGGTTCTTCCGGACATCTTCCGGCTGGCCCGCAATATTGTTCAACCAGATGTCATCATCACTGATGAGAAGTCCCAGGCAGTCCTCGCCTCACCTGAGGCAAAAGTGGTCCTGCAGTACCTTGTAGAGCACTTTGATGCCATTCCTTTCGGCCGTGGGGATGAAGCGATGAGCGCCTGGGTCGAAGACCTGCGGAACCAGATCCCTCTGCCTGCCAAGAAACTCTACCACCCAATCCGCGTCGCACTCTTTGGAACAAAGGACGGCCCTGAGATTGTCAAGTTATTTATGGCGCTGGAGCGGAACAACATCAGGGACCGATTGAACAAAGCATTGACCCAGTAGCGTCTGGTGCAGCCGAAGCTGCCTATGATCATGAGGTCGGATCGGAGTCAGGCAGAGGCGTTCTGCTAGCAGCGGCCTCGTTACGCTTGTGCCAGCGCAGCAGCCACATGAAGGCGAGTGCCCCTGTCATCGTGGGGATATAAAACGTTCCAAGACGCCATAGCAACGTCAATGTGGCCGTTTCATTGCCGGCCAACGGAGCGAAAAAGAATGCGAAGACCGCTTCAAGGATACCTATTCCTCCCGGAGTCGCGCCGGCGCTGGAGGAAAACTGTACGCTAGCCTGCAGCAGGAGAGTTTCGACAAGTGAGCGATAAGGTACTCGAAGCGCCTGGAATGCCAGGGGAGTAAACGAAAGCGACATTACCTGCGACACGAAAGAAACGGCCACGAGGCCGAGAACAGATGCCCCCTTACTTGACATCAGAGCTTTCATGCCCTCTGAGAACTCGCCTAAAACACTGGTTACACGGTCGGCAATCCGACCTTTGCCATGGAGCAGTCGACGGAGAAGGTTCTCTGCACGATCTGGATGCCGCGCACCGAGAAAAATCAACACTGCACAAATACCCATGATCCCTGCGAGCCCGACAGTGGCAGTTCGGCGCAAACCAGCCCCAATGGGGCTGGGTACCAGCAAGACGGCGACAGATAGCACAAGGTTCGCGGCCAGATTCAGGATGCTGTATGCCACTCCGACCGCACTTGCCTGTCCGAGGGAAACAGATGCGTCTGTAAGGAAGAATATCTGTGTTGCGAGTCCTCCGGAATAGAACGGCGTGATATTTGCTCCAAAGATACTTGCCAGCTCGATGAAAAAACTCCGCCAAAACGATACGTAGTGCCCTACCATCATGACGAGAACGTACAGCCGCAAACCGTCCACGGCCCACTTGGCTGCCGCAAGAACCGCCATGGCGCCAACATAGCGCCAGTCCATCGCGCGCACCACAGACCCCACATCGCGTCCTCGGAGCGATGACAAGACAACTACGAGAAGGCTGGGAACCGCAAAGAGGAGGAGGCTCCGAATACCCTTACGGATATCCGGAGCCCTGTCCTGGCTAGATGAGCTGCCCTGCACCACTGTGCTCAGACCTTCACTTCTCTATGGTCGGATCAGTGTAGAAGGCACGCATGTCGCCGCCATGCCGCTCGATATTAGCGACCTTCTCCTTCTTCAACTGTGCAAACTTGGCGGATTCTTCCGGGAAATCGTTCATGTATACGGGATGTGACAGTGTTTCCCATTCCTTCGACAGTTTATCGAGGTGAGCACCAACCTCGCCGCTCATGTTTTCAACCGTGCCGTCGGTACCACGGACTCCTGGCATGGCAGCGATCTTTCTAAAGTAATCAGGGTGATCGATGAGGATACATGGTGCCAGCGCATTGTCGGAGTACGGCTGAAGCTTTTGCATTTCCTGAAAGAACGGCAGTTGCAGCGCATCCTTGAGGGACATCTCATTGATGTTTCCTTGCGTCAGGTGAATGAAAGCGCAGGGCTCGATGTTCCCATCTGCGGTCACGTGGAAGTAGCGCCGCGCACCAGCGATGCATCCTCCTGTGTACGGTCCGTCATTCCAGAAGTCGGCAACGAAGACTGGTTTGCTGGAGCGGATCTCATGGATACGATGATAGGACTGCAACCTTTCCTCAGGCGTCAGCATCATGCCCAGGTCTGGCGTACGCCCGATCGGTATGTACTGGAAGTACCACCCGAGCTTCGCGCCTTTGTTGATCATGTGATCAACGAACGCATCACTGGTCACTTCGGCAATATTCTGATGCGTCTCAGTGACCGAGTAACCGAACGGGATGCCTGCTTTCATACACCGGTCCATGGCCAGCATGACCCGGTCCCACGCACCTTCCCCGCGACGCTCGTCCGTCTTCTCCTTGAAGCCCTCAACGCTGAAGCAGGGAACGGCATTCCCTACGTTCCTGAGTTCCTCGACGAACTTCTCCGTGAACAGAGAGCCGTTGGTGTAGAACATGAACGCCATGTCTTTGTGCGCGTTAAAAATGTCTATGAGCCGTGGATAGCAGGTAGGCTCACCGCCTGAGACAACGACAAAGTGGATGCCAAGATCAGAAGCTTCTTTCAGTACTCTATCAAACGTTTCGAACGACATTTCCTTGGCCTGCTGGTAGGAACCAGCCCAACATCCCGTACATTGATAGTTGCAGCGCTCGGTAGGGTCGATCAGCATGAACCACGGTACATTGAACCCCCCTTCTTCACCAACTGCACGCTGCCTTCGAACGCCCAGCCAGCTGCCTTCAACAATGAAATCCTTCGCAAGGGTCTTGAAGACGTTCGCATCAGTGTCATTCAACAGATTGATGAGAAGACGTTTCGCGGGACGGTCACCGTCAATCAGACCCTTGACCTGCTGCAGCTGTTGCTTGAAGAGAGGCTGTAACGGAAGCTTCTCTGCAGCGCCAGCGATCTTGTCGACCGAGGCTTTGACATTATGCTCGGGATCCTTTTTCCAATCGTCGACGACACTGTCGATCACCTTTGTTGTGGCAAATCTTTCGATGTTTTCCTTGACATTTATACTCATACGCTTCGCACCTCCCCAAAATTCGGCATTGCATCATTCATCATGGCATAACCGCCTGCCTGATGACTGAGACCATCAGCTTCTGCTCTCTTTCACTCAACCGAACAAGGCTTTTTCGGCATGACTGCTCGCACTCGGCAAATGCTTTGACCGACTCAGAAGGCAGCTCAAGATGCTCCTGAAGCCACTTCTCATCACACATCAGCGAGAACATGAATTCGATCAACACTCCCAGCACGGTGCCGGCAGATAGTGCCGACGTCATAAAACCGCGGAAGTGAACCAGTTGCTCGAAGTCCATTTTGAACGCGCTGGAGAAGAGAATCAGCAGCACGCACGCGTACAAGACAGTTCGAAATGGGTTCTGCCCACTCATGACGTCTTGTGCAGCCATACGAATCGCGTCTGAAACACTGTACTTTGCATACTGTACAACCTTTTGCCTCAACCACTTCAGCGTGGCAAGCTCGGTCGTACCGTCATCGCCCGCCTTGCTTGTGGTCGACAAAGTATTCCACTCAGGTACATACAGGATGCGCGAGCGTCCCTTACCGGACGTAACTGCATGCTCGAGCCGCAGAAAACCACGTTGGTACAGATCATGCAGAATGTCATACGCCGTCCACTTACTCACCTTCATTTCGCTGGCAACGTCCTTATAGGAAACGGCCTGTCCGCGAACCTCGTACAGATGTTTCAACGAATCCAGGAATTCTCGCTGCCGCGACGTAAGCTTGCCTGCCGAATCCGGCACTATACCTTCGTTCATGTGATCACCCCTTTCTCGGCGTTCGACCTCAGCATAGTATATCAAAAAAGACCAAAAAAATCAATAAGGCCAAAATCGCCGCATACAACGGGGAGACTCCCGGAAACAAAGGAACCTAGAGTTTGTTCGCTTCTGCGATCAGCGTATCAATGAAGGCAGCGGGCTGAATATGACGTACTGGCTGTCCTCTCACGAAGAGGACTCCCTGGTCACGGCCGCATGCAATGCCGACATCGGCATTCTTCCCCTCGCCAATGCCGTTCACGACGCAACCCATGAGAGCCACCATCACAGGTTTCGCGATCTCATTCAAGCGCGCTTCGAGTTGAGTCACAAGTGACAGCATGTCAGGCACTTCACAGCGGCCACATGTGGGGCACGAAACAATCTGAGGGCCTCGCCTGCGAAGGTCCATGGCAGCGAGAAGCATCCAGGCGGCATCGACTTCCAGAGTGGGGCTATCACTGATCGAATATCGTATGGTGTCTCCGATGCCATCCAGGAGCAGTGCTCCGATGCCGGCACTGCTTTTGACAAGTGACTGCTGAAGGGGACCTGCCTCGGTCACACCCAAATGCAGAGGATAATTGCTTGCCTCAGCCACAAGGTGAACAGCTTCGACCATCTCGCGAACATCGCTACTCTTCACCGAAACAACAATGTCCTGGAAATCTTCTTCCTCCAGCAACCTCGCTTCGGCCAGTGCCTCCTCCGCAAGCGCACGAGCTCTCTCTGCTCGTGACAAAGCTGGGTCCATCGACCCAAGGTTCGCTCCGACCCGGATAGGCACTCCCGCAGCTTTCGCCGTTCTGGCTACTTCCCGTATCATAGCGGGGTCTTTGATATTCGATGGATTCAGACGGATCTTGTCTGCACCCGATTCAATGGCCGCCAGGGCCAGCCGAGCATCGAAGTGAATGTCCGCAACCAGAGGTATGGACACCTCACGCTTGATGGCGCGCAAAGCCTGTGCTGCCTCCCTGTCCTTCACCGCAAGGCGAACAAGTTCACAGCCCCGTCCTTCAAGCTCATGGATTTGCTTCACGGTCGACCCAACGTCCCGGGTATCCGTCTTGGTCATCGTCTGTACGACAACAGGGTGGTCTCCTCCCATAAACAGGGACCCGATCTTCACCACACGCGACACTCGGCGTTGCATATTAATGGACGAAGAACCCGCCTACGTCTTTGATCGAGATCAGCACCATAATACCCAGCAGTACAAAGAGACCAATGCTCTGGATGGTTCCCTGACGCTCAGGTGAGATGCGGCGACGAGCAACGGCCTCCACCAGCAGGAACAGGACCCAGCCACCGTCCAATGCAGGAATAGGAAGCAATTGCGTCAGACCAATGGCAACAGAGATGATTCCAGTGAGCCACAAGAGACTCATGAAACCGCCCATGGCCGCTTCGCCGGTCATGCGCGCGATGCCGATGGGACCAGTGAGAGACTGGACGCCTGCCCTTGTAAACAGCATGGGAAGCGCCTTAATGTACGTGACAACATATTCACCCGTGAAGGTTAGAGCTCTCCAGATAGCCACAAGCGGGTTGTAGCGGACGAACCCCGGCGCATAGCCGATTGCCGGATAGCCGAGTTTCGTATCCATCACCGGGGTTACCAGAATATCGACTTGTTGACCACCACGGGCAACACGGATATCGATCTGCTTATTCTCACTAGCTCGGACAGCCGACGCGATCTGGTCAAAATCCTTCATCGGAACACCATCGATGGCAAGGATGTTGTCCCCTGCTTTGAGGCCTGCTGCCGCTGCTGGGGAGGAGGGGGTCACTGAGCCCACCTTGGTAGAGGCACGCGGATCCCCGAGCGTCGCGAAAACGATGCTGAAGATGAGAAACGCCAGCACAAGATTCCCCAGCATGCCCCCCACCATGGTAAAGAAGCGGCTCCACCAGCCTTTGGTGTAGAACCCGTCGGGTGCGTCATAGTCCGATTCCATACCCTTGATCTTCACGTAGGCGAGAACCGGCAGAGCGTTGATTTTGAAAACCGTTCCCCGCCATGTGCGAGACCAGATGGTGCGGCCAAATCCAAGCCCGAATTCCTCGGTCTGTGTATGAGATGCTCTGGCCGCCAGCATGTGGCCTCCCTCGTGAAATAATGTCGCCAGCGTGAAACTGAACATAAACGCAAGAATTGTCACTATGATTTGCACGGGTCAAGCTCCTTTCCGGTCATCGGGCTGCCTGCCATACTTGTTTTCATACCACCTGCAAGCCAGCTGACGCCCATCGGCAACGGCCTCCACATGAGCTCGCACACTTCTATCGAGAGGTTCATCCCCTGTCCCAGAGAGCACACATCGCAGTACGGCCACTATATCTCCAAACGTGCCCTGTGCAATGAGAAAGCGTGAAACAGCGACTTCGTCCGCGCCAAGCAGCGCCAGCATTGCCCGCGGCGAGCGCAGTTGCGCCTCCCGCCCCAGGGCAAATGCTTCAAACTTCACGTCGATGGGCTCGAATGTCAGTGTACCGATTTCCTCCAGACGAAGTCTGGCCATCTCTTCGTGGCGTGGACGTTCCGGAACAGACAGCGCGTAGGCGATTGCCACACGCATGTCAGGACGGTAGAGCACTGCCCGCGTCGTCCCATCCTGGAACTCTACCAAGCCATGAACAACGGACTGAGGATGCTGTACTGCGGTGATGCGCGTACGATCCACGCCGAACAGGACATGAGCTTCGGCAAGCTCGAGTGCCTTGTTGAACATGGTTGCCGAGTCAATGGTTACCTTGTGACCCATCAGCCACGATGGATGCTGCAGCGCCCGCACCACTGTCACACCATCCAGCTCCGCAGCCGGCAAGGCACGAAAGGGACCGCCTGATGCTGTTAGCACAACACGCTCGACCGTCTCCATGTCCTCCCCAGCGAGGCACTGCCAGATGGCCGACAACTCGCTGTCGATAGGGTGAAGCTGCGCGCGAAAGGGCTCCAGCAGGTCCCCAAGAGTAATGAGCAGCTCCTTGCTGGCGATCGCCATAGGAAGCCCAGACCTCAACAAATCGTAGACCACCTGCGCCAGATCGATCGATGCGGCTGCAACAACCGGTATGTCGAAAGCCACTCTGCCCAGCATTGCCGGTAGTTCATCGTCACCAACAACGGGGATGCTGATGCCCTGACGTTCAAGCCTGATCACCAGTCGTTCGCGCGCCACCTCATCCGACAGAGCCACGAAGCGCGGCTGGAAAGCTGCCGTCTGTTCCGCCAGCAGTTCGTCATTACTGCGTGCGGTGAGACCGACAATGTGGTATCGGTCCAGCTGATGTTTCACCACATCCAGCATCTGAGTTCCAATGGAACCAGTCGAACCAAAAAGCACCAGACCTTTGCTGCCAGTCATGAGCCACCGAACCTCCGATGTCTGGATCTGAATTCCTGCAAAACCGACTCGAGCGTCGCCGCACTGAAATCTGGCCAGAGCACATCGAGAAAAAACAGCTCTGCATAGGCCATCTCCCACAGCAGGAAGTTAGACACTCGCAATTCTCCCGCAGTACGGATGACAATATCAGGAGCAGGCTCGCCCCTCAGCCAGAGATATGAATCAAACCTGTCCTCAGTAAGGTCCGATGGAGAGGCTTTTCCGGCAGCACAGTCAGCAGCAAATGCCTGCGCAGCATGCAGGATCTCTGCTCGTCCTCCGTAGTTCAGCGCGACATTGAGATGCAGCCCGTCGCACGAAGCTGTACGGCTCTCGATGGTTTCAACCGAAGCTCTCACGTCAGGGGGCAAGGCCCCACGGTCCCCTATAACCCTGACCCGGACGTGCTGGGATACCAGCTCGGGTAGCCACTTCGTCACCATAGCAACAAACAGGTGAAGGATATAGCTGACTTCGTCTGCTGGCCGCTTCCAGTTCTCAGTGGAGAAGGCGAAAATGGTAAGAGCGGTCACACCCAAACCTGGTGCCGCCGCCACAATGTCGTGCACGACCTGTGCGCCCTGTCTGTGACCGGCGACACGAGGCAGACCACGAGCGACAGCCCACCTGCCATTACCATCCATAACAATGGCAACGTGAAGCTGATTGTCTGTGGTCACGGCTTTCGACACCTCTACAGAGACAGAATCTCCTTCTCCTTGGCTTCGAAAGCTTTGTTCACCTCTGCAATATGCTTGTCGGTCAACTTGTCGAGTTCTTCCTCAAGCCGGTGCTGCTCATCCTCGGAGAGTTCCTTGGCCTTTGCCTTTGCCTTGATGTCATCGCGCACCTCACGGCGGATGGCCCGAATCTCGTCACGAAACTTCTCAGTAAGCTGAGAAATACGCGCCACCATCTTCTTGCGTTCCTCTAGCGTGAGATCAGGAAACACCAACCGCACTCGTGCACCATCATTCGTGGGAGTCACACCGATGTTCGCTTTCAGGATGGCACGCTCCACCTCTTTCAACAAGGTCTTGTCCCATGGCTCCACAACGAGAATCTTTGCCTGTGGAGCTGAAATTGTCGCTACGTCCTTGAGCGGGCTGCGCTGCCCGTACGCTTCAACGACAACGCCGTCAAGGTAGGCAGGCGTGACCCGACCGGCACGAATCTCGGCATAGTCTTTGAGAAGGGCTTGTTCAGCCGCCTGCATCCTGGCATCGGCTTGGGTAAAGAATTTGTCCATCTAAACCTCCTTGATCAGAGTCCCAATGTCGCCTTGCATCACGGCTCGGACGATATTCCCGGGCTTATTCATATTGAACAACAGGATTGGAAGATGATTCTCGCGGCACAGAGAAACGGCCGTGGCATCCATGGCCTTCAGATGATCTGCAAGAAACTGGTCATACCCCAGTTGAGCATACGGCGCGACCAATTTGTCGGTCCGAGGATCTCCCGAATAGACAGCGTCCACGTTGGTCCCTTTCAGGAACACATCCGCGCCGACCTCAACGCCTCGCAGGGCGGCTACGGTATCTGTCGTAAAATAGGGAAGTCCCGTTCCTCCGACAAAAATGACTACGCGGTTTCTTCTGAGATGTTCCATGGCCCGCTGACGAATATACGGCTCGCAAACTTGATCCAAGCGCAGCGCTGACATCACCCGCGCTTCAACGTGCACCTGCTCGAACGCCGCCTGAAGCGCAAGCCCGTTCATGATAGTCGCAAGCATACCCATGTAGTCAGCCGTCGCACGGTCAAGCCCCGTGCCTTCAGCATTGACTCCCCGCCAGATATTCCCTCCGCCAATGACGACACCAACCTGGACACCTGCCGTCAGCAGCTCCTGCACCTCTCCAGCAATGAACTGCAGCACTGAGAAATCAATACCAGAAGCGGCGCTGCCCCGTAGAGCCTCGCCACTAAGTTTCAGCAATACTCTCCTGTACAACGCCGCCATCGGTGTCACACTATATGAAGGCTAGCACATGGTTGGCTTGCCGACAATGCTGAAGCGGGCAAACCGTGAAACAACAATATTCTCTCCAGTCTTGGCGATCATTGCCTTTACCAACTCTTCAACTGTTTTGCTCTCATCGCGAATATATGCCTGTTGCATCAGGCAGTTCTCTTTGTAGTACGCTGACAGCTTGCCCTCTATGATCTTGTCCCATACCTGCTCAGGCTTCTTCTCGGCTTCCAACTGGACACGATAGAGTGCCTTCTCATGCTCCACAACCTCAGCCGGCACGTCCTCCTGGCGAATATAGGAGGGATCCGTCGCCGCAATCTGAATCGCAATCTCCTTGCCCAGACCCTGGAAATCTTCGGTCTTCGCAACAAAGTCGGTCTCGCAATTCAACTCTACGAGGACCCCAAGCTTGCCACCTGCATGAATATACGTGAATACCATGCCGTCTCCAGCCTCACGGGAGGACTTGGAAACGGCCTTTGCCAGGCCTTTTTCCCGAAGGACGTCGATAGCTTTTTCCAGGTCTCCCCCGCTTGCTTCTAGCGCCTTCTTGCAGTCAAGAACGCCGGCTCCAGTACGTTCGCGCAGGCTCTTGACGGTTTCCATATCAATCGTTGACATTATTTCACCTCGTTTTCATCATCCATGACATCATCAACTTCAACAACTGTATCACTCGTATCACTCTCGGCTTCATGGGCAAAATCCGCCATGGTTGTATGCTCCTCAGTCGCTTCGGACTGCTGGACTCCCTCGCGTCCCTCAATGAGAGCATTGGCCATCAGCGAAGTAATGAGACGAAGTGAACGTATCGCGTCGTCGTTTGCCGGAATCTTGTAGTCAATCTCATCGGGGTTGCAGTTCGTATCAACGATAGCTACCACCGGGATGCCCAGGGCATGTGCCTCCTGAATAGCACTGTGTTCCTTGTGCGTATCGATCACGTAGATGGCGCGTGGAAGGCCATCCATCGTGCGCAGTCCGCCAAACAGCTTGCTCAGGCGAGCCTTGGCCTTCAAGGTCTTTGTGCGCTCCTTGATACCCATTGCTTCGATGACGCCATCAGCCTCCTCGCGATCGATCTGCTTCAGCCGATCGATACTCTTGCGGACAGTGGCATAATTCGTCAACAAACCACCGACCCACCGCTCATTCACATACCATGCGCCAGCACGTGTCGCCTCCTCGCGAACGATGTCCTGCGCGGCTTTCTTGGTACCGACAAAGATAACGTTGCCCCCCTCGCGCGAAACCTTGGACAGAAACGCATACGCCTCATCAAGCTTGGCGACCGTCTGCTTCAGATCAAAAATGTGAATACCGTTGCGTTGCGTGAAGATATACCGCTTCATGCGCGGGTCCCACCTGCGAACCTGATGACCGAAGTGCACGCCTGCTTCAAGCAGGGACTTCATTGTTACGACTGCCACAATACTACCTCCTGTTAGTTTCTGCCTCCGCTCGTTCACCTCCCAGAGAACCGTTATACGGAACACTCTGAAATCCCGAGCGTGTGGAATCCTGCACCGCAATTGTACCAGAAAATGCTGCCACTGACAAGCATCATGCTGTGACAGATGAAAACCGCCGCCTCCAACCGTTGGCCAGCGAGCTAGTGACATCTGTGCCGTCACCGTATTGACTTGTTTTTCATCGCTTCTATATATAATATACGAAGGGTATATGTAGTTCCCGTGCTTTCAGACATGAACGAGAGGGGACATCGAGGAGACACTATGGACGAAGTGTTGCGGAACCTGAACAAGGAAATAGGCGTGACAGGAAGTGCCATTGTGAGCAAGGACGGCCTCATCATCGCAAGCGGTCTTGTCCAGGATGATGAAGCTGTTGCAGGCATGGCAGCCAGTGTTTTTCAGAGTGCCTCGACGACTGCCGGCATCATGTCCATTGGGACCATCAACATGATCACTCTCGAAAGTGATAAGGGCAAGGCGTTCATGATCGATTTACCTGACGCCTTCCTTGTAGTCCTGACCGATGCCGAAGTCAACCTCGGCCGTCTCCGTATCGAGATTCGCAAGGCGGCAAACCTGCTCCGGACACAGATGTAAGTGTCG
>JAJFTL010000027.1 GCA_021373025.1 bacterium | reverse complement strand
AAGCCTGAACGGAAGATGGTCGGCACCGGCCGATAACAACTGCATAAATCGTGCCTTGTTCATCAGCGGATAGTCATCTTCCGAGAACTCCCGCACAGGGTTCCAGGCAAGAATGACATCGGCATCCTCAATAGCTTCCTTTCGGTCCTCGGCTACGCTGAGATACGTGAGATTGGCCAGATTGCTCAGCTGGTCGTCAATGATTGTTTCCATGCCCGCATCGGGCTTCAAGCTGACAAGCACATTCATCCGTTCCATGGCAACACTCCTTGTTTATCTGTCTTTAGTGTCTTTGGGGTCAGCTGGTAAATCGGCTTGTCTTTGGGGTCAGCTGGTAAATCGGCTTGGGTGGTACATGCCGAACATTGCCTTTGACCGGGTCCTCTGACGCTATTTCATCTCTGACTCTCTTATTGTACTGCCGTCAAGGTTGCAAGCGTGATGAAGTTCTGTTCGTCGGCCGTCTCGCGGACATATGTGCGGGGCGATTCCACGTGCATGGTCGTGGGGTCGCAAGGCCAACTCTTGGCCGCAGCCGCGCCCTTCTGCGACAACATGGTCAGCCGGGAATCAGCCGTGCAGAGTACAAACTTGCCCCCGCTGCGAATGATATGCAGACTGTCGGCGTCCAGATCGCGCAACGGATCAGGCACGTCCCGGTCGTCAGGTTTGCGCGTGATAAACCCAAGGTAAGCGTCTGCCGGGTTCACCTGGTAGCTCCAGACCTCCCTGGGTAGCGCCGCCGGTGGGATGGCTGGCTTCGCATCCCACCGGTAGGCCAGAGGTGGGATAAGCAGCGAACCCAGCAGTGGCTGCTCACATGGTGGAACAACGAGGATCAGTCGTGACCGCGCCCGTGTACAGGCAACGTACCAGACGCGACGCTCGTCCTCGGTGATCTCGAGATGCCGAGTGCCGACAAGGATGACATCATCAAACTCTGTCCCCTTGGACTTGTGCATCGTGTCGACGAACACGTGTGGTCCTTGTCCGAACGTCCGGGTCGAGGAAGTCGACGGTTCAAAGGTCCACCGAACGAGGTCGTGCAGGAGGTCCTGGCCGGTCAGCGCCTCAGGTTCGGTCGCGGCCAGGTCGGTGATCCAGTCATGAGCTTCGCGCATCTGCCAATCCCTCAGGTGCTGAGTGCGCTGCACCTCGTCTGCCATTGCCTTCAATGCAGGGGCGTCATAGAGCTGGTTGGGATTCGCAATCAGTTCGTTCTTGAGCAGCCAGAGGGACAGTGGCAGATAGCCACAGCGCCGCTGGTTGAGGTCGGCGAACGCGATCCCCTCGTGGTGGAGTGTCCACCGGATGTGTGCCACATCGTTGTTTGTACGTCCCAGGATCGCCACGGACCGGTCACTTGACTGCCGAAGGAGCCCGAGGATGGCAGCTGACTCTTCTGCTCGGGAGTGGAAAGGCGCCCACCACACGGAGTGAGGCTGCGAGGAAGGTTGAGCGTCGTGTGCTGTCAGTCTCATCTCCTTCTTCATGCGATCCCGGTTCTGCTCGATGAGACGATTGGCAAACGTGACGACCTCAGGCAGCGACCGAAAGTTGACACTGAGACCGTATTGGACCGCGTCGTAGTCGTTCTCAAACTCACGGATGTGCCGGATGTCTGCCCCGCTGTAGGCGTAGATGTTCTGGTCATCGTCCCCGACGGCGAAGATGTACTGACGTTCGCCGGACTCGCGAAGTCTGCCTACCAGCGCGCTCACCATGCGATACTGGTCAGCAGTGATGTCCTGGTACTCATCAATGAGGACGTACCGATACGGCAGCTCCAGCCGTTCTACCTCTGCGTGCCGTTCCAGGATGTCTGCCGCCTGCGTGATGGCATCCTTGAATCCCTGTTCCTTGTGCTCGCCACGCAGGATGTCCACCACGTTGATGTGACACACCTCGTCGAGAGCAAAAGAGTGGAACGTGCAGACGTGCACAGCGAGAGCGGTCTCACCAAGAATTCCACGCAGACGTCGGCGGATCTCCTGTCGGGCAGCGTGGTTGTAGACAAGGACCAGGATGGTGGCGGGGTTGACACGTTCCTCCGTGATCAGCGCAACAACCTTGGCGACCAGCAGACGCGTCTTGCCCGACCCTGGACCGGCAAGCACCATGACCGCATCCTCCTTGGCATTCAGGACACGTGCCTGTTCTGGTGACAATTCCTTGAGCGCTGTGTCGGCAGCAACCGACCGCTGCCACGTGACCGGCCGGTAAACGCTGTCTTCGACGTCCGCGAGATGCACTTTGATGAATTCCTTCTCCGTCAATCGGAAGTAATCGGTCAAAAAGGACGCCCGCGCGTCGCCAAAGATGTTCACGATGCCCATCCGTTTCTGCAACATTTGCAGGCAGTATTGCTCGACAGCCCGCACCTTGAAGAACTGCTCGTCCTGCATCGCCTTGAGGTCCTGGCCGTGAATCGTCGATACCTTTTTGGTTGTATGGACCTGAAGACTCATGATGGGAGAGAACAGTCCTGGGACGTCAAGCAGCGTAACGAAGTGCAAGAGTGACAACAGTCGTACCCCCGCGTCCAGGATACCCGCGGACGATGCGCCGAGGTGGAGTTGCTCTGCCAACTGGACGGCGTCGACGGTGACGCACTTCTCAGAGGAGTTCTTAGCAAGGAGCAGAAACTCCTGCATGGCACGTACGGTCCCCAGGCATTGCGCGTCTAGTGCATGCATGCTCAATGGGGAGGCGGATGCGTCATTCTCAGGAGACGCCAGTGTCACGAAGAACCGTCCGTGCTGCCGTTTGCTGAACTTGAGGAACTTGGTGCATGAGAGAGCGGTCAGCAGCTCGTACAACCGCGACTTCTCGGTGATGACAGTCTTCGAAGCGGTCTCGACCCGTGGTACCATCGTGTCGGCGTCCACGGTGACGCTGAGACTGGGCTCAGTTCCTTGAGGGGAATGGGCGGCGTCCTCAAGGAGTGCGGCATAGAGTGCCTTCATCTGTGTGGTCAGCAGGTCGAGTTCCGGGAGGATCTCATTCGTCTTCCTGGCACGGACTGTCAGGCGCAGCTGCATGCTGTATTCCAGGATCTTCAGGTCATGCATGGTCTGCATGGTGGTCCAGACGAGCTGGCGCTCGACACCCAGGGCAACCAGCATCCGGTCGGTATTCACGGTGCCTGAAGTGGCATCGTCAGACGATGCCACTTCGAACTTGTCGAACAGGTACGTGGCGATCGCCTTGGTCTTGGTGGTCATGGAGACCGACTTCTCCAGCAGGGAAAGCGCTTCCCCTTTGCTCATGAGCAGCTTGACAGCGACAGCCTGACTGCGGTTCAGGCCACGCGTGACGGCATCCTGCATCTCCAGGAAATGAATGGCCACCTTCGTCCGTGTCTCGTAGTCACGGTCGCTGGCGCTGAACGACAGATCGCCGTCATCGCCCTCGATGATCTCACCAGCGGTCAGCTCCAGACGTTCACTCCCTGCATCCCGTGCCCGCGTGCGCAGCGCACTGAAGATCCCGACCAGATCCTTGCGGCTGATTTGCTGGCTCAGCAGCATATTGTACAGAGCGCCGATGTCCGCCTCGCTGTAGATGGCCACCGTTGCAGACGGCAATCCATCGCGGCCGGCACGTCCGATCTCCTGGACATACGCTTCAAGCGAGTCGGGGGCGTCCACGAGGACGACGGTGCGCACGTCCTTCTTGTCGATGCCCATGCCAAATGCAGTGGTCGCAACCATGACGCGAACCTCGCCGTCTTGAAAGGCCTGCTGCTTGGCAGCGCGGGTCTGCGCATCCAGTCCCGCATGGTAGAAATCGGCAGAGATGTCGTGGTCCAGGAGGAAGTTGGCAACATCTTCAGACTTGGCCCGCGTGCGCGTATACACGATCGCTGGTCCGTCATTCGCCTCCAGGATGTGCAGCAGTTCCGGCTTCTTGCGGTCCTCGGACAGCTCCTTGACATGGTAGCTCAGGTTGGTGCGCTCCTCCTCCGGGGCAAAACGGCGGAAGGGCCGATCCGTGCACGAGGCAAACTGCTGCTCGATCTCTTCGATCACCTCGCGCTTCGCAGTGGCCGTAAAGCAGCTGATGGGGGCCGTCGTGCCCGTGATACTCTTGATGGCCGTTGGGATGTAGGTGTAGTCGACACGAAAGTTGTGACCCCACTGCGAGATGCAATGGGCTTCGTCGATGACCCATCGGCCGATCTCGCGGGACGCAAGGAGTTCCACAGTGCTGTGATTGCGCAGCTGCTCCGGACTGAGGAACAGCAGGTCCACGTTGCCAAGGCGCACCTGGTCAAAGACGTCCTTGCGTTCCAGCATGGACAGTCCGCTGCCCAGGAGGGCGACGTTGGGGATCTGAAAGCGCTGCCTGAGATTGGTGACCTGGTCCTGCATGAGCGAGACCAGCGGCGTCAAAATGACGGTCAGCTGCTTGCCACGCAGCGCCTGCATGAGAGCCGGCAGCTGAAAGCACAGGGATTTTCCGCCGCCGGTGGGGAGGATGGCAAGGATGTTGTCGCCTGCCAGCGCCGCTTCAACGATGACCTGCTGGTTGGGCCGGAACTCATCGAAGTCAAACAACCGGTGCAGACATTCGGTTGCCCCGAACGATCGACACCACGAACATGCTGCATCGTTGCAGGTAGATGCACGCAGAGCATGCAGGAATTGCACGACAAACGGAGTTTGCTCCCGCGGCCACTGGCCGATCACCGACACACCGTCCTCAGCCTCGATCCAGGCAAGGACGACCGCCAGTGCCCACGCTGCCATGCCATCGTCCCATGCTTGTCGGACGACATCAGGCAGCGCATGGATGCACAAACGCGACCCCCAGTATGCCTGCACTGTCATCAGCATCTGGCTCTGGGTCAGCCGCCTGAACTCGCGCGACAACCGGGCAGTGAAGGCAGACGTCTTGGGGCAACGCTCCAGCAAGGTCATGAGAACGGACCGTGCCTCTCCGGGCAGATCTGTCAGCGCCTGCTCCTCCTCTGCCAGGAGCTCGCGTGAAGCGACGGAGTCCTCATCTGGCCTGTTCTGCGACAACGGGTACGGTTTGTAGTCCTTGTACAGGTAATGGTACGGGTTGCGGGGAAAAGCGATGGGGCTCAGATAGAGTGTGTCAATGATGTCCTTGCTGGTGACAGCCGCCTGCATCGTGGCGGGGAAGCGTTGCAGCAGGAACGGGAGGTCGAAGTCGATGATGTTGTGTCCAACAAGGACCTCAGCAAGGGATAGCTGTTCAATGAGATCGCCCACGTGTTTCGCGTCGCAGACACCCTTCTGGGGCCGCTCCGGGTCTGCTGTATCCACGGCCCAGCCACCGCTGATGAGCGCTTCGCCCTTCCCATCCGTCTCTATGTCAAAGGCGCACAGTCGTTTCATGATACCCTCAGGAACAGCATAGCCCATCTGCCACGTGCGACCAGATAGTTCGTCGCGCCGTGCCGATGCAGCAGTTCTTTCTCGTACTGATGCATGCAACGAAGCAGACTGCCACACATGAACCGGATACGGCTGTACGAAGCGGCAATGGCAGTCACCGTCGTCTGTGCCGCCTGCAGCCTGTCAGTCTTTTCGCTCCCATCCACCCATCTGTCCTCACCTATCTGAGAAGTCCCTTGTCCTTAAGATACTGGTTGGCAACGTCCCGTGGGTCCTTGCCTTCGACGTCGACCTCATAATTCATGCTGATGATGTCCTCGGTCGTCAGCGTCTTCGTCAATGGCTCAAGGATGGTGGGTATCTCGGGATATTTAGCCAGCACATCCTTCTGGATGCACAGCGCAGGATTGTAAATCGGGAAGAAGGACTTGTCGTCAGTGAGCACCTGCAGATCGAACTTCCTGAGCAGTCCGTCGGTCGAATACACCATGGCCACGTCCACCTGCTTGTCATCCAGCGCCTGGTACGTGATGCCTGCATCCATGAGTTTGACCTGCCTGGCTGGGATCGTCATCCCATAGTACGCTGTGAGGGAGGAAAACCCGTCTGGACGCTCGTAAAACTCGGGATTGACGGCAAACAGCACACCGTTCGGGTGTTGCTTGACGTACGCCGCGAGGCTGGAAATACTGTCTCCGAACTTGCCAGCGTCAGCCTTGCGGACCGCCAGCGCATAGGTGTCGTTAAAATCGATGCGTGATACCCAGTCGATACCGTTGCCGGCAAGATCCGCCTCTTTCACGGCATTGAACAGCTGAACCGGGTCGCGGATGATGTCCGTCTTCTTCAGATGAGTGGTCCACGCTGTTCCTGTGAACTCAACATATGCGTCGATCTGTTTCGACGTCAGGGCCGTCCGAATGATCAACGTCTTCATACCCGCTTTTTCATTGACCGTGAATCCTGCATTCTTGAGCAGAGGGACCACCAGTCCCGTTAAGACGTACCCCTCGGTGAAGTCCTTGCTGGCGATGGTGATCGTCTTCGCCTGAGGCGTGCTGCACCCCGTCAGAGCAGCTGTAAGGACAAAGAGAACGACGAGCAAGATGCATGAGATTCGACGCATACCGACCTCCTAGGATGATGTCGACAGTCCGCGGGAAACCACGGACTTCTGCAACAATGCAAGAAGCAGATCAGAAACCACTGCGATGAACGCAACAAGGAGCGTCCCGGCAATGATCATGTCAGGGCGTACGACGCTGAGGCCAACAAAAATGATGTCCCCGATCCCGCCGGCGCCCACGACGGATGCTACCGTGGCAGTTGAGACATCGACCGTGACCGTCGTGCGCACTCCAGACATGATGGACTGCGCCGCCACCGGAAGCTCGACTCGCATCAAGACCTGCAACGGAGTCATGCCCATGCCCCTCGCCGCTTCCCGCATGTCAGACGGCACCATCAGCATGGACGAAGAGACGTTAAACAGGATCGGAACAATACCGTAGGCCGTGAGGGCAATGATCGCCGTTCGCGGACCGATGCCAGTATAAATGAAGATGAGCGCAATGACAGCGATGCTGGGGATCGACTGCGCGATTCCAGTCATCGCAATGATCACCCTTCCAATGGTCTGCAGGCGAGGACGACTGACAAGGATCCCCAACAGGAGACCGATAACCAGTGAACCAGCAACCGCGATACCCACGATCTCAAGGTGCTGTACAACCTTCTGGCTGACCTCCGGCCAGTTTTGTGCGAGATATTGGAAAGCGTTCACCGCGCGACCTTTCCCAAAACCTCTGCCACCATGGAAATGCTGATCGTGCCAAGGATGGTACCGTCTGGGTCCTGGACAACAGCTCGCTTGCGCCCCGATTGCAGAAGGATCGTCACCGCCTCGAGCAGTGTCGCGTTAGCACTGACCGTCTCAAGCCGGCATGCCTCGCCCTGGATGTTGTCACAGCTGATCATCTGCCCCTTCTCCACATAACCCATGATGTGATCTCCATCTTTCAGGATGATGATGGACGCATCGGTATGGGCTCTGCCTGCCTGCAGTTCCTCCGGGCTCATGACCGTGAAATCCGGGTCAGCGTAGTGAGCGGCACGATAATACAGCAGTTGCTCAGTCGAACGCGTCGAGCCCAGCAGGTCCTCCACGAACGCGTCAGCCGGGTGTTCCATCAGCGTATGGGTGTCGTCTACCTGCACCAGGTGTCCTTCACGCATAATGGCGATGCAGTCTCCCAGCTTGACAGCCTCACCAATATCATGTGTCACAAACACCACCGTGCGCTTGAGCTCGCTCTGGAGCCTGAGGAAGAAATCTTGGAGAATGCGCCTGTTGATGGGATCGATGGCTCCAAAGGGTTCGTCCATGAGCAGGATACGTGGGTCGGCGGCCAGTGCGCGGGCAACCCCGACACGCTGCCGTTCGCCGCCGGAAAGCTCGCGGGGATACCGTTTCAGATACACCGACGGCTCTAGGTTGACCAGTTCGAGCAATTCAGCAGCACGCCGTCGAATACGTGCCTTGTCCCAGCCCAGCAGCGTGGGGACGACACCGATGTTACCTTCGACTGTGTAGTGTGGAAACAGTCCGGTCTCCTGGATGACATAGCCGATACTGCGCCGCAGTTCAATGGGGTCCATGGCAAACACGCTGCGACCATCGATACGGATGTCCCCGCTCGTCGGCTCGATCAGCCTGTTAATCATCTTCAGCGTCGTCGTCTTTCCACATCCCGACGGCCCGAGAAGGATCATGACGGCACTGTCCGGAACCGTCAGTGTCAGCTCGTTCACCGCAGTCTTGCCGTCGTATCGTTTTGTGACAGCGTCCAATTCAATCATGATTCTGTTTCCTCCGCCTTGGCCTGCCCGGTGTCAGTGCTTCCTCGAGCAGCAGCAACCCCTCATTCACAGCCAGTCCCAGGACCGTAATCGCAACCGTGCCGACGATCACCATGGGTCGGTTCGTGCGTGCGATCCCTTCGAAGATGAAGTGCCCCAACCCACCCCCTCCGATCAGCGTTGCTATCGTGGCAACGCCAACCGCCATGACGCCCGAGTTCCGAATGCCAGCCATGATCAGCGGCAGAGCGAGGGGCAACTTGACATGCACCATGGTCTGCGACGGTGTCATGCCCATACCGAGCGCTGCCTCGACCGTCGACGGGTCAACCTGTCGCAATGCGATATACGTGTTGCGGACAATGGGCAGGACCGAGTACAGCGTCAGTGCGATAATGGCGGGAACGTTTCCGGTCCCCTGGTGGATGGGCGCCAGGGCCACGACAAGGAGCGCGAACAAAGCAAGAGATGGCACTGTGAACAGGATCGAAGCGGCCTCGATCACCCAGCGTGCAACACGCTCGTGCCCCGTGATTGCTACGCCGAGAGGAACTGCGATGGTGATGGCCAGGGCGAGAGAGACAGCCACCATCGACAAGTGCTGCAGCGTGCGCTGGACCACCTCGGCCCCATATCCGGCAATGAACTGGGCAATCGACATCTACACCTCTTTTCAGATTAGGTTATACGACAAGTGCTGGAAATGTCCACCTTCACCGTCAACCGTCCTGCTCACCCTCTCTCTGCAACAGATTCCATGCATGTGCCTGGAAAACGTCATATACACGGCAATATCTCCGGAGACCTTTTCGAATAGACCGTAATGAGATTATCCATCAGGAAACCATGAGACAGCTATGAACATGCCCGCAGCCAGCAAAGACGTCAGACCCACAATGCTCTTGCAACTCGAGCTCTCGGCATGCGCGAGGTCGGGCAGGCAATCCATCGGTGTGGTTTGGTTGTTTTCCTTGCCCGCCATCTCCTTTTCATGCGTCTACATCAGGACTCTTTCCGTTCCTGGCTGGTCACAACGCCACGATACTGAAAGTGAACCTTTGACTCTTTTTTGTTGCCTTGAATGTAAACCAATTACGTGGACACTACCATAGTATGGTTTACTTTTAGAATCTATGTGAAAGGGATAAGATGTCTAATACAATTTATGTGATTGGGTTTATTGTAGCCCTTTGCTATGTGTTCTTCAGCATAGACGATGTGATATGGGACGTGGCCTATCTTTTTAGGGGTGGCACGCGCAGTACATCAAGGAAAATTCCCTTGGAGAGTTTGGATGCCGTACCCCCGAAACTTCTTGCCGTCGTGATCGCCGCATGGCATGAAGACGGTGTCCTCGAGCCCGTGATCGACCATATGCTGGCATCATTGCAGTACCCGCGTTCTATGTATCATGTGTTCCTGGGCGTATATCCAAATGATACGAACACCATTACCATCGCTCAAAAACTGGCAGAAAAGTACGACAATGTGCATGTCGTCGTCAACGATCGTCCTGGTCCCTCCTCCAAAGCGGATAACCTGAACCACATTATTAAGTACATAGAGCAGTTTGAAACCGATCATAGCTGGCGCTTCTCTTCCATAACCGTGCACGACTCGGAGGATGTTATCCATCCCTACGAGTTGCGAATTACGAATTACCTAATTGATCACTATGATGCTTTGCAGTTTCCCGTGTTTCCTATTCAGAGAATGCCTTCCTTTCGCAATTTCTGGGCGGGTATGACGACCGGAACGTATGCGGATGAATTTGCCGAGAATCACTTTCGCACCATGCAGATGAGAGATGATATGTCCGCCCTTGTCCCATCCGCCGGAACCGGCTTTGTCATCTCGCACCGCATACTGGAGAATATGCAGACAAAACCACTTTTCCCCGAAGACAGCTTGACGGAAGATTACAGACTTTCTCTTGTTTTGGCAAAGCAGGGATTCCATGTCCACTATGTTCTTGAAAAGGTACCGCGTCTGCTCGATAACGACAAGGTGATATGGGACTACGTTGCTACGCGGAGCATTTTCCCGGCAACTTTTAGAACTGCTGTACGGCAAAAGACCCGCTGGATTTTTGGGATTACCATGCAGTCCATCAAAGCATCTGACATTTTTAAGCGTGATGAGTTAAATCTCGCGGGCAGATACACAATATATAAGGATTCAAAAGCCAAAATCGCGAATTTACTGGTGCTTCCAGGATACCTGGTTTTCACCTATTTTCTGATTTCTCTGTTCGTGCAACTTCCGATCATGTATCCAGCCTATACCTTTTCCTGGTGGCTGTGTGTGTTTTTGAGTGTCATGATGGTGGTTCGGCAAGTCATGCGGGCTATTGCAATCAAGAACGTCTACGGCTTCAAAAGTGTCGTTGCTGCCTGTTTGCTTCCGCCGTTGATGCCCATTAGGTTGATATATGGAAACATCATCAACATGTGCGCGACGATTTCTGCCTGGAAGTTACTGCTTTTCAGACCGAAAAAAGAGAAGCAGAAAACGAAAATCGTGTGGAATAAGACAGACCACGAGTTTTTGAGTCAACATGTCCTATATAGGTATTATCGCAATATCGGTGACGAACTCCTGGAAAAGGGAGTTCTGGATCCAACTACATTGAGAACGGCCCTGAAGCAGTCCCGTCAACAAGGAGTTCGTCTTGGAGACGTTCTTCTACAAAATCGTTCTGTCACGGAAGACCAGCTGATCCAAGCAGTTTCCAGCGTACAGCATCGATTGTTCGTTAAGAACCTCGGTGCCTTTTCAGCTGATGTTTCGATCGACAAAGGCGAATTGGAAGAATTGTTGGTCTACCCGCTCATGAAAACAGAAGACTATTGGGTTTTTGCTCAAACGAATGTCACACCACCAGACGCCTATAAGCGGCTGAAGCTTAATCCCACAAGGGTTCATATTGTCTATGCAACGAAAGACAGTATTTTGAAAGCCCTTCATACCCCTGGTGACCCAAGGGCTTCCCGCGAATATCGCTCTATCTCCGATCTGTTGCTGAAAAACAAGATCACGTGGGAGCAGGCCGTCCTGGCTCTGGACCATCAAGACGTTACACCCAATATTCTACGTTATATGGGACTCCGCTCAGAGACCCTTGAATATTCCATGGCAGCGACGTGAGAATCATCGATGAACCTGAGTGAGCTGACACAGAATCCAGCTTAGGCATCACCTGGTTGTTCTGAAACGCTGCCTTCCTCCTCTCGGTGTTGTTCCTCCAAGGCATGGATCTCCTCGAGGACCACATCAAGCTTATGCGTTCGCACTCCAGAAAGTTCTTTGAAGTCTTCCTCAACATTCTGAATGTGGTTTTTAAGCTTTTCGTACTTATCGGTGAATTGCCTCCACTGCTTATCAAACTCGGCGAACTTTGTCAGGATTTGGCCAACGTTCTGTTGAATGGCAAACGTATCCGTTGCCTGGCGAATGATAGCAAGGACAGCGAATAACGTTGATGGCGAGCACAGGATGACATGTTGGCTCAGGGCACTGTCGAGAAGCTCTGGGTCCTGCTCCTGTGCAAAACCGAACACCGATTCGATCGGAATGAAGAGCAGGACGCAATCCACCGTTCCATTTCCTGGATCGATATACCCCCGTGAATTGATCTCTTTGACGCGCTGTTGCACATCCGAGAGGAACTTCTTGGTGTAGGAAACTCGTTCCTCGTCAGTAGTCGCACTGATCACGCCCATATAGTTATCCAGCGGGAACTTGACATCCATGTTGAGCCGCAGATTCCTGGGCAGCAGGAAGGTGAAATCCGGACGGTTGCCGGAGAGCTCCTCCTTCTGCTTCAGGTAGTTGACGCCTTCTTTGAACCCTGCAGCGCGGAGAATGTCGTCAGCCATGCGTTCTCCCCACAGCCCGCGTGTCTTGCCACTGGCAAGGGCTTCCTTGAGACGAGTGGTGATGTCGGTGAGTTTGCTGGTCTGCAAAGACGCAGCAGCAAGCTGCTGCGTGAGCCCCCCAAACTGGTTTTCTCCCTTTTCCTTGAGTTCCTGCATGGTACTCTGGACTTTGGACAACTCTGTGTTCATTGTTACCAGGGTCTGATCTATGAGGGCCTTCTTCTTCTCCAACTCTTGAGCTGCCTGCGTCTGCTGTTCTGCCAGCTTGCTGCTTGCAACCGTGACAAGTTGGTTAGTCACAGGCGTGAGAACGTCCATCGAAAGGCTCTTGAACGATGCTGCCGCCTGATTGCTGAACGCTTCTCTTGCCTGCTCGATTATCTTTTGATTGTTTGTTGCTTGGGCGCGACGCAGCAGCAAGCCGATAGCGATGCCAACAGCGATTCCTATTGCGATGCCCACGACGAGAAACCATGTCGCATTCATATGACCTCCTCGCCACTGTCTATGCTACAAAAAGATGTAGCTCGTTATAGGAAATTTGCAATGACAATCACGCTGTCTATCCTCTGAAATCAGCTGGTAACCCAATGCTACAATAGCAAGTCAGGGGAGCGACAACAGAGAACGAATCAGCTTGACAAACCCGCCAATTGGCTACAGTAGAAGCGTAGGCCAAAGCGGAGGAAGAACGGTGCTGTCAGCATACCTGGGCATCACGGACAACAGCTGGTTTGACCACCTGCGGAGGAACCAGATCACCGACGAGGTGAACTTCTGGGTTCCAAGCGCTCCGGCACGCAGACATGTTGAACCCGGTTCACTCTGGCTCTTCAAGCTGCACAGCCCTCTGGACTTCATCGTTGGAGCCGGCGTGTTCATGCACTACTCTGTGCTTCCGCTGCAGCTGGCTTGGGATGTATTTGGCATCCGCAACGGTGTACCGACGTTGGACGCGTTCCGAAAAGCCATTATGTGGCACAAGCAACCCGGTACAGATTCATGGAACACCGACGTGGGGTGTGCAGTCCTCGATCAGGTTGTCTATCTGCCGCGAGAGCTCTGGGTCCCGTGTTACACCGGCAGTGTCGTCAGTGGCAAGCATATGGCTAGTGTCGACGATCAGGCCGTCGTGCGGCAGGTGCTCCGCAACCTGGAACTTACCCCGTCACCACGACCTTTCTACAACGACAGCTACACGCCGCAGCATGCCCTGTGTGAGGTCCGTCAAGGTCAGGGCACGTTCCGTGTCCAGGTGACCGATGCCTATCATCGTCAGTGTGCGGCCAGCAGAGAACACTCGCTGCCTGTCCTTGAAGCCGCACATATCATTGAGTGGTCCGAGACGCACGCCAACGACGTCACCAATGGTATCCTCCTGCGTGCCGACATCCACAAGCTGTTCGATGCCGGCTATGTCACGATTGACCCCGACGGCTACCGGTTTGTGGTCAGCAAGCGCCTCAAAGAGGACTACGACAACGGCAAGGAGTACTATCAGCTTCACGGCACACGCATCCTGCTGCCAGAGAAAGTGAATGCATGGCCGGACAGGGATGCACTCATTCAGCATGGCAGCCATGTCTTTAGCGAGTAGCACAAGTGCAGGCTTTGACTAGACTGTATGCACGCAGGTTGGCAAGGCAGAGGCTTTGTACCGTGCGGCCTGCCTGCAGTTAGGACACGAGGTGAGGGGGAAATCGGTGGCGCGGACGAAAACAACCAATGGCAGCACGACGGGGGCGAATCTGGGGTTCGAGGCCAAGCTGTGGAAGATGGCCGACGAGCTGCGTGGCAGCATGGATGC
>JAJFTL010000018.1 GCA_021373025.1 bacterium | reverse complement strand
AGGTGATGTGGCGTGACTTCGCAGGTGACTGCCTGGCCACGCTCCTTGGCGGCGATGATGGCACGCATGGAACCCTCGGTGCTGACGTGGGCGATGTGCAGCCGGCAGCCGGCGACGCGCGCGAGCTCGATGTTGCGCTGTGTCATCAGGTCCTCAGCAAGGCGATAGTCCGCGCTCGAAAGGTTCATGTCTTCGCAGTGGCACATCACGGTGAGCCCCAGGCGCGCGGCGGCTGTCATCGCCTGCAGCATGACCTGCGCATTCATCACATCATGGCCGTCGTCGCTGATGATGCGGACGTGCTTGCCCAGTTCCTCAAGGTGGTCGACTGTCGTGCCATTCATGTCGCGCGTGATGGAGGCGCACTGGTGGACGTCGACCAAGCCAATCGCAGCAGCGCGGTCCAGTACATCCTGCACCTGTTCCCTGCTGCTGATGACCGGTGTGGTGTTGGCCATGAGGTTGACGGCGGTGTAGCCGCCACGGACAGCTGCACGGCTTCCGCTAGCCAGATCCTCCTTGTAAGTCTGTCCGGGGTCCCTGAAGTGAGCATGCAGGTCGCAAAAAGCGGGCAGGCACGTCAGCCCGCTGGCATCAATCGTGGCAGCGTCAGAGAAGAGCCACCTTTCTCCCGAGTCCTTTTGTCCAAGACGAGGAGCGTTCCTCCGCGAGTCTGTCTGTTCACAACCAGGAGCCTTTATGACCGCCGCGATGACGCCATCTGTCATAAGGATATCCACGACGGTATCGTGGCCAGCGTCGGTGACGTGCGCTCCGCGGATCAGGAGCGATGTGGACTCAGGCATCATCTCTTCTCAGTCCTTGCCGACCGTATAGATCTCGTCGCAGTACCGGCACCGATACTGGCCCAGTTCGCGGTTCACCAACGTGAAGATCTGCGGTATGTACTTTTCCACTGACGTGATGCAGCGCGGATTCTTGCACGTGATGATGTTCTCGACGCGTTCGGGCAACTCCGGCTTGACCTTGCGGACAATATGCTCGTCTTCGATGATATTGACGGTGACGTTCGGGTCAATGAGCGCCAGCATGGTGATATCGAAATCGACGCTGTTCTCGATCTTGATGATATCTTTGCGGCCCATGCGTGTACTGGTGGCGTTCATGATAAGGGCAACGGAGTAGCCGGCCTTGTCGAGGCCAAGCTGATAGAACATGCGGATGCCCAGACCTGCGCGGATATGGTCGATGACGATACCATTGCGGATACTTGTGATGGTCAACATGTCAGCACGCTCCCAGCAGTTTCGAAATCAAAGCCATGCGCACGTACATCCCGAACTTGGCCTGCTTGAAGTAGTAGGCGCGCGGATCGTCGTCGACGTCATAGGCGATCTCGCCGACGCGCGGCAGGGGGTGCATGACGATCATATCCTGCCGGGCAAGGCGCATTTTGTCTGCATTCAGGATGTAGAAGTCCTTGAGGCGAACATAATCGTCCTCGTTGAAGAAGCGCTCCTTTTGGACGCGGGTCATGTAGAGGACATCCAGGTTGCCGATGACCTCGTCCAGGCGTTCGATTTCCTGGTACGCGATCCCCTTGGAGGCCAGGTCCGCAGTGACGTAATCTGGGACGCGCAGTTCAGCAGGCGAGATCAGGACAAACTTGTTGCCAGGATAGCGCGACGCCGCCTTGATCAGGGAGTGCACGGTGCGGCCGAACTTGAGGTCCCCGCAGCAGCCGATGGTGAGTCCTCCCAGCTGGTGCTTCGCCGACCGAATGGTCAGCAGGTCCGTGAGCGTCTGGGTCGGGTGAAGATGGCCGCCGTCACCTGCGTTGATAACAGGGACAGGAGAATATTGGCTCGCAATGCGCGGTGCTCCCTCCTTTGGGTGCCGCATGACGATGATGTCGGCGTAACAGGCGACGGTGCGGACGGTATCGGCGACACTCTCGCCCTTGGCGACTGAACTCGACATGGGTTCTGAGAAGCCGATCACTTTTCCGCCGAGACGGAGCATGGCAGCCTCAAAGCTGAAGCGGGTACGCGTGGAGGGTTCGTAGAAGAGTGTTGCAAGGATGGATGGGTCACAGAGGTGGTTGAATTGATCGGGAGTCTGAATGATTTGGTCAGCAAAGTCGAAAATCTCGTCGAGCTCCCCGGGACTGAAGTCCGTCGGGTCAAGCAAGTGCCTGCCTTTAAGCATGCTGTTCCCCCATTATCCAGGTGCTGGGGTACGTGACCCTTTGAAAGTATAGGGACGAGGGAGATTTACACAAATGGCATTCTTCACAGGTTGGGTACCCAACCTGTGACGCCAGGTCTGCAGTTGCTTCTGAGCAATCCAGCTCAAGGCGCTGGAGCGTTTCTTTCCGGCGCAGAGGCACTTCTCACCAGCGTTTTCGTCCCCGTATCCAGCCGCATTCTGGATTCGCGAGGCAGAACGGCTATACTCTTGCGGCAAGGCAAAGTAGGAGTAAGCGCGTCAAGTGCCAGTCGGACGGGAAGTTGCCGCTGGACGAAGAATCCCTCACTACCCAGGCTTGTGGGCAGCGATTCGCGGTGCTTATTCCGCATTCCGTTGCCACAGAAGAGTCTTCTCTTTGTGTGGCATACGCCAATAAAGGGAGGATCTGCAGTGAAGAGGCTAGTGTGGCTTATGAGGTCATCAACAAACGAGATGGAGAGCGTCTCGACCATCTCCGTGGCAGGTATGCTGGTTGCGATCAGCGTTGTGCTGTCATTCGTAAAAATCGTCCTTTCACCTGTGCTGGAAATCAGCTTCTCATTCCTGCCGCTCGCAGCGGGTGGCTTGTTGTACGGACCGGTTGTCGCCGGAGTCATGGGCATGCTGAGCGATGTCCTGGGCTACTTCGTTCAGCCCAACGGACCGTTTTTCCCCGGATTCACACTGAACGCGCTGATCTCAGGGATGCTCTACGGTCTTTTCCTGTACAAGAGGCCCGTGACGCTGAAAAGGGTGACCATCGTCAGCGCGCTGATCACAGTGCTTATCAACCTGCTGCTGAATTCTGTCTGGTTCAGCATGATGTATGGAGACGCGTTCATCGTGTTGCTCACCGGCAGAATCGTCAAAAACCTTGTGATGTTTCCTATCAACACAGCGCTGCTGATGGTATTGCTGAAATTCATCGAGAGATTCAGGATCCAGAGATATCCTGTCGCCTGAGGTCAGACAAGCATTCGACAGTCCATGTTTGGCATTCCAGCGGGTGGGCATATCATGACTGAGACAGACGCCAGAAAGCAAGCTGGTCATACAGAATTGGAGGCTGTGAGCCGATGAGCATCATGATGAAAGGTTCGGAAGTAGTGGCAGCGATGAAGGAAGAATTGCTGCATGAGGCGGAGGAGCTGGCCCGCCAGGGCATCATCCCGCAGGTGGGCATTGTCCGTATCGGGGCACGGCCCGATGATCTTGCATACGAACGTGGCGCCCGAAAGCGAATGGAAGCGGTGGGTATTCGGTGTATGGTGACAGAGCTGCCCGAGGACATCAGCCAGGCAGCATTCCAGCAGGCATTCGCCGCAGTGAATGATGATCCCGCAACGCATGGCATTCTGCTGTTCCGTCCCCTGCCCAAGCACTTGGACGAAGAACCGGTGCGCACCATGATCAATCCTGTGAAGGACATCGACGGGATGAGCCCGATCAACATGGCAAAGGTCTTCTCCGGAGACGAGAGCGGGTTTGCGCCGTGTACCCCTGAGGCGGTCATGGACGTGCTTGCGCACTACAACATCGAACTCAAGGGGAAGCGCGTCACAGTGGTCGGCAGGAGCATGGTAGTCGGCAAGCCTCTTGCCATGCTGCTGCTCAAACAGCATGCGACTGTTACCATTTGCCACACGCGTACGGTTGACCTTCCGGGTACCTGTCGCAACGCAGAGGTCCTCATTGCTGCCGCAGGCAAGGCCAGGATGATCACAGCCGATTTCGTTGCTCCTGGCGCCGTTGTTGTGGATGTAGGAATCAACGTGGACGAGGGCGGAAACCTCTGCGGAGACGTGGACTACGAAGCAGTTGCGCCAATAGCTGCATCGATTACACCGGTCCCGGGCGGCGTGGGTACCGTCACCTCGTCAGTTCTTGCCAAACATGTCATCCGCGCGGCCAGGGAGCTCAACGCTCTTGCCTGATGTACCCCGGTTCTAGCTCCTGACTCTGCGGAAGTCGATGAAGCCGCGGTCGATATCGACTGACACCAGCTTGACGCGGGTGCGCTGGCCGACGTCCAGTCCTTCGAACCCCTGGACGACCCTGCCTTCCACGGGGATGGCAAACAGCCGGACCCAGGTCCCTTTGGCAGCAGCACCAGTCACGATTCCGTCAAACTGTTCTCCAATCCGGGACTGAAGCAGGAGCGCCGCTGCAGACTTTCCAACCTGCCGCTCGACCTTGTTGGCCGCATCTTCCTGTTCGGTGCAGTGGGTCGCAAGAGCTCCCAGCTCATCGATGTTGTATGGCGCCGGATGGCCAGTCAGCGTTGCTTTCACCAGGCGCTGGGTGATGAGGTCAGGGTAGCGGCGGTTGGGGGCGGTGGAGTGTGTGTAGTCTTTTACGGCAAGGCCGAAGTGCCCTTCTATGGGTTGCCCCGGCGCCTGTGCTACATACTCGCCCGGCCCCAGCAGCTTGATGATGGTGAGGGACAGGTCGGGGAACGTTACTGGATGAGCTTTCTTCTGGTCGACCAGGAAGTCCTCAAGTGCTTTTGCGTCGGGTTCGATTGGCAGCTGCGCTCCCTGCTCGGCCGCTACTTCGACGATCCGGTCCCAGCGCCTCGGTGTGCGTACCACGCGCCGGATGGAAGGGAACTTTCTGGATGCAAGGAACCGGACCGTGATGCCATTTGCCGCGATCATGAAGTTCTCGATGAGTTCCGTTGCCCTGTTCTTCATCTCTAGTTCAAGCCCGCGGAGCGTTTCTTCCTCAAAGACCGGCCGTGACTGGACCGTCTGCAGTGTGAGAGCACCGAGGGCATGCCGCAGCCGCTTGAGGTCCTGGGCGGCCTCATCCTGCAGTTTCAGATTGTCGGCCAGGCCCGGGACTTCTGCAATGGCGTCGGGCATTGGTCCCGTTCCTTCCAGCCAGGCTCCCGTGGCGCGATAGGTCAGCTTGGCATGGTTGCGCACCATGGCGCGGTAAACGTCTGAGCTTTTCAGATTGCCGTTGTCGTCGAGGACCATGTCAACAACGATCGCCATGCGATCTTCGTTCTCGTTCAGTGACGTGAGATCAGTCGAGAGCCGATCGGGCAGCATGGGGAATTTCTCCGCGGCGGTGTACACCGAGGTTGTATTGTGGCGGGCGTGACCGTCGATGGCAGTCCCGTCACCGACGAGCAGAGCGACGTCGGCCGTGGCGACCAGGACTCTGACCTGTCCCCCGGGCAGCGAAGCTGCGACAGTCAACTGGTCGAGGTCCAATGAGTCGTCATTGTCAATGGAGCACCACACGAGTGCCCGGAGGTCACGGGCGGAACGCTCCTCTGCAACGACAGGTTCGTTCAGGGTTTCCACCTCGGCGATGACCTCAGGGGAGAAATCCGGAAGCAGGCCTCTCTCGAGCATCACCCGGTGAGCGATCCTGCGCAACATGGCGCGCTGTCTTGTCTCATCCATCATCACGCGAACTCCTTTCCTTCAGATTGAGGCTCACATCGAGTCCTAATGTGAGTATAGCAGGGTCGATAGAAATTGTCTCGTGAATATGTGCTTGTGAGAGGCATGGGTTGCCAGGAGTGCGCGGACTCGTATAATGGGTCCCGTGGTCCGGCGACAGATGTATGACTGACTCCGGACGTTGACAGGTGGAGGAGACGACATGCAGTCAGCATTCACATTCATGAGAGACCTGCTGGGAACGCCGGCAGTGTTGATCGGTATGGTGACACTCGTCGGCCTGGCTGTACTGCACAAGTCCGTGAGTGAAGTGTTGACGGGTACCATCAAGACGATTGTCGGTTTCCTGGTCCTTGGCATTGGCGCCGGTGCGATCATTGGCTCGCTGAACTACCTGACACAGATGCTGCAGTTCGGCTTTCACATCCACGGCGTTCTTCCAAACAACGAAGCAATGGTCGTGGCTGCACTGAACGTCCTTGGCTCCCAGCCGGGCTGGGTGATGATCTTTGGGTTCATGTTGAACATCGTCTTGGCGCGCGTCACGAAGTGGAAGTATATTTTTCTCAGCGGTCACCTGACGTTGTACATGGCAACGGTGCTGGTTGCTGTCCTCACAGCGGCTGGCATGACGGGTATCCGGGTCACCGTTATCTCCTCCCTGATCCTGGGCTTCCTCATGATCCTCATGCCAGCGTTAAGTCAACCATTCATGCGGCTGGTCATGGGCAATGACGAGGTTGCCCTTGGTCAGTTTGGGTCGCTCTCGTACATAGTAGCCGGCCTGTTGGGCAAGTGGGTCGGGGACAGGAGTCAGTCGACAGAGGACATGAAGCTGCCAAGAGGAATGGATTTTCTGCGTGATTCGCTGATTTCTTCAGGGTTGGTCATGGTGGTGCTCTTCGTCGTGGTCACTCTCAAGGCGGGACCTGCCTTTGTACGCGACACCCTGGGGATCACCCTGCATCCTCTGGTCTTTGCATTTGTCCAGGGAATGACGTTTGCTGCCGGCATGGCCATTGTCATCATGGGCGTGAACATGATCCTGGTGGAGATCACCATTGCATTTCAGGGCATTGGTGAGAGAGTCGTTCCCAACGCCAAACCGGCTCTCGATGTGCCCATCACGTTTCCAAAGGCACCTACTGCTATGATGGTGGGGTTTCTGTCATCGCTGGCTGCCGGCATACTGTGCATGCTTCTCCTGCAGGTGCTGCACATGCCCGTGATTATTCCCGGACTTATCTCGCACTTCTTCACTGGTGCAACGGCAGCCATTTTCGGCAATGCGACGGGAGGGCGGAAGGGTGCAATCATTGGCGGATTTGCCAATGGCGTGATCATCAGCATCCTGCCGGCTTTGCTGCTTCCTCTGCTGGGGCCGCAGCTGGGAACGCTGAACACCATCTGGAGTGATGCTGACTTCCTGTGGGTCGGCATCGTGGTGGGCACCATCGCGCGCTTGTTTCACTAAGTCGGTTCATCTGAACTGCAGTTCAAAGCCACGTCCGTAGGGGAGGGGCTTTGTCTTCATGCACCGTTGGAGTCAGTCGCTCCATGTGACCTTGTCCGTACGCGTACCCATCCAGGTGCCGAGACGATCAAACTCAGTCTCGATCAGCTTTCGTGCTCGCACGTCGGCATCTGCGGCGCGGGCCAGAAGAGGCGTCCCATATCCTGCAATGGCGACAGACATCAGCAGGGGCGTCGAATGGCTGAGGGATGCCCCCACGCGCCAACGCGAGAGGTTTGCCTGCTCGGCAGTGATGTGCAGTGTCGGTGCTCTCACAGGGTCACCATGGACATGCTGTGATCCGGTTCGTCTGTGTTGAATGCAGGAGCAGTCTTTGGCATATCATCGGTCCTCCAACGAGTGTCTTGTCCAGCCAGTATACCAGATGACTGTAGTCGGTCTCAAAGGAAGGTTGGGTTGTGTCAGGCTGGGATTGCTGCTAGAATTGCAGACGGCGAGGTTTCCGGGATCTGCAGGCTGACGGTAGTGACCAGCCCAGGAGTGCAGTTACTGGAATCGAGCTTCTGGCGAAGGATTTGAATGACGGTACAAGGGGGTTGACATGTATGTGCTCGTGGCTGTACTCACCGACGGGGAGCAAGTGCGTCGAATACTTCGGGAACTTCCACTCATTGACGTTCGCGGTGCCACTGTCATCGAGTCGCGTGGAATGATGAGTCTGGCAGATGGAGACGTCCCCATGTTCACGAACCTGACGCGTGTCCTTGGTGGTGGCTCATCGGTCACGCACTACACCCTGTTCTCGGTCATCATGACACCTGAGACACTGGAGAATGCGAAGCGTCTGATCCTGGATGTGGTCGGCAACATCGAGGAGCGGGAAACGGGCATCATGTTCGTCATCCGTCTGGATGAGGTCTACGGTCTGGCACCGGCATTACGCCGCAATGGAGAGCAGGGTTGATGGACATTCTGTTCGACCTCGGTCTCATAATTACCATCTCGGTCGTCTGCGCATGGCTCCTGGGACGTGCTTATATCACGCGCGCACTTGGATACATCGTGGCAGGAATCCTGGCGGGTCTGATCCTGAAGCGTGTTATTCAGCCTACATTGATCGCCGGGTTCGATGTCCTGAGTGGAGCCGCTCTTGGCTTTGTCACGTTCCTCATTGGAGAGGACTTCTCCGTCCCGGGGATCCGCCGCATGGGGCTGCGAGGTCCGGTCCTTGCTACGGCACAGGCTCTTCTGACATATGCCGTCGTGCTTGTCGGTATCGTAACGCTGGAGGTGCTAGGCCTCTTCCGACTTGAGCACGCTGTCCCCGAAGCACTGCTTCTGGCGGCGACAGCCACTGCTACTGCTCCTGCGGCGACGTTTGAGGTCATCAAGCGGCTCAAGGCGCACGGCCCCGTCACCGAAGCTCTAGCCATGGCAGTGACATTCGATGATGCAGTTGGCATAGTCGTCTTCGACATCAGTGTCGTCGTTGCGCGAGCAATGATGGGTAATAGTGTCGTTTCCGGGTGGGGCGTCCTGGCAACATCCCTGTCAGAGCTCGGCCTGTCGCTCGCACTTGGTATGGGCGCTGGTCTCATCTTTGGCCTTGTCGCTCGCCTGCTTCACTCTCACAATGATGTCCGAATCCTGGGCATCGGCATGGTCCTGCTGACAGTGGGTCTCAGCCGTATGTGGGAGTTGTCACCGCTATTGGCATCCCTGGTACTTGGCGTGGTCTTTGCCAATATCGCCCCCTCGGCTGATCGTGTGTTCGAGGATTTGGACTACTGGTCGAGCCCGCTGCTGCTTCTGTTCTTCTTCCTTGCCGGAGCGACGACGGACTTTGCGCTGCTGGGCAGTGCATGGCCCGTGGTAGTAGTCTACATCGTGCTTCGTGCGGTTGGAAAGATAGGAGGATCGGCTATCGGAGCATGGATGATCAGGGCCCCGAGGAACGTGCGTCGTAATCTGGGACTGTCCATGTTGCCACAAGCGGGTCTTGCGGTTGGGCATGCGCTGGTCGTCACCAGCCTTTTTCCGGACCTCAGGTACATCAGCATGACAGTGGTCGTTGCAGTGCTCTTTTTTGATGTCGTCGGCTCCAGTGTAACGAGGCGCGTGCTGACAACGTGTGGCGAAGCCGGCGGTTCCACCGCAACGGCAGCCAGGCCTCAGGGAAAGCTGAAGAGCACGACAGGGGGATAGGGCAGTTTCCCCGTGTTCCTCGTCTCCTGGAGAGCACTCATCATTTGCCATCGTTTCATGATGCGTGCCGGAAAGGACGTGTGCAGAACATCCACATAGGCGCGGAGGAGGGGCGCAGCTCGTCGGGGACCCGTGCGTCCGTCAGTGGGTCATCGCGTGCCTCGATCACCCCCACGCTATCGTGCACGGAAGACGGGTGGCGCATGGCTGCGCGGGCGTGATGGCCGCCTGGCTACGCCTGGAAAGGTGATGCCGGCCTGGGGGTCGCATCACCTGCGGCAAGGGTCCGCATGATGACGCTGCGCAAGAAACGCTGATCGCCAAGGCGGTTCTTCAGTGCCGTCTCGAGGGCGCCGACCGGGTACAGGTTCTGGGGTGCCCTGGTGTCACCCCACAGGTTGCTGGAGTAGTGCACGGCGATGGCGGAGGCAAGATCGGCCAGATGGACCGCCTCGGTTAGTCCCATGACAGGGAGCTCAACACGGACCAGGTTGGCCATGGCGCTGCCAAACGCTGTCACCTCCCGCAGCCGCAGGAAGAAGCTCATCTTGCTGCTTCCACTGCTGTCGGGATACCGGATCTCGAAGAGCGGGGTCCGTTCGGCCTGTTTGAGGTGCAGGACGGTGGCGAACTGGTCATGCTGGAGATAGGCTTCCTGTACGTTCTTGATGATGCCGGCGAGTTTGCCAGTACCAGCGGCCAGCTGATGCTCGTAAGGGATGGGGCCGTCCGTGATGACCGCCTGCACATCGGGGCGGTCCACCTGATCCTGGGCGACACGATGCTCCAACTCCTGCATGAGGTTGTTGAGTTCCTGGCCAAAATCGGCCGGGTCGTGGCTGGTGGACGGGTGGATCTCATATTGGACGTCAAAGGGACACGAGGGGTCGCTGACCAGGTTGACCGTCTTCATGTCCGGGTCCGGTGCGTTGGTCACGAAGTAGTGCTTCACGACCTCGCCGCGGAGGGCGTTCATCGTGTCATGGGCATGCGCGCCGGACATCTGCATGCAGCCGGCAGCGACCGAACCGAAGACACCATAATAGGGCGGGTTGCCGTCGATAATGCCGTGCATGTCGATGCGCCGCACACCGTCCACAAACGCCACGCAGGCGCTGGCGACTTCAGCAAACACTGCATCAGGGACGCGAATGGCGTTCCAGTGGCCCAGGTCATGGCACTCAGTAGTCACCACCACGTCGTAGGAACGTTTCTGATCGGTCAACTCCACCTCCGTAGAACCGGTGTAGACGCTTTGCCAGTAATCAGGACGAATGATCATCAGGCCATCTCCCGGCGCGCGATATGCGCCGAACCGCTTTGGCTGGTAACCTCGAGCACCGTCTCGAAGCGCTCCACAAGATCCGCCCTGTGCGTAATGATGCCGACGAGGGAACCGTCCCTGCGCAGGGACTCCAGGACATCGGCGACGCCCTGTACCGTGTTTTCGTCCAGCGTCCCGAATCCCTCGTCGATGAAGAAGCTGTCCAGGTCAACGCTGACAGAGAGCAGATCCTTGACGGCGAGAGCAAGCGCCAGAGAGGCGAGAAAAGTTTCTCCCCCAGAGAGCGTCGCAACATCACGCGGTCCTGACGCGCTGAAGGAGTCTTGAACCATCATCTGGTCACCATCGTCAAGCAGCAGCTCGAAGCGACCCTTGCTCAGCGTGCGCAGATGGTCATTCGCTGTCACCAGCAGCTGTTCGAGGATACCGCTGCTGACGAAAGCCACCATGCCCTTGCTGCCAAAGTCACGGGCCACCTGCTGGTACGTGGACAGCAGATGCGTGACCTGGTCCTTGCGCGCAAGACGATCGGCCAGAAACGCGCGGCGGCCGATCAGATCATCCTTGGCGCGGCGCGCCGCTGCGAGCTCGTCCTGCGCCCGCGCACAATCGGCTGCTGCTGTGTCCCGCAGCGAGCGAAAATGTTGCAGGTCCGCTTCGGAGGGGATCATGTCTCCCAACTCGCGCGCCAGCATCTCCACCTGCCCCGAAACCGTAGCGGTGTCCCGGTCGTAACGCTCGACCGAGGACTGCAGGGCTGTCAGCTTATCGGCGGGCAGCACCGCAGCCTTCATCGAAGCGATGGAATCGAATCCATGCATGGCCGCTTGGGCCAGCAGGTCCTGCTGGAGAGCTTCGTGCTGTTCGACGACCTGTTGGTACTGACCCGCTAGGGTCGCTGCACTGTTTTCTGCCTGGCTGAGAAGCGTGCGCTGCGTTTCTTCCTTTCGGCGGGCCTCCTCGAGCTGCACCATCATGGTCTGCTGCGCGGTGCGGGTCGTTGTCTCCTGGCTGCGCAGATGGGCAAGGCGGGTCCGAAGGAATACGACAGGATTTTCTTTGCCTTCCTTGGCGACACTCGGATCCATAAGCAGACGCAGGGTGAGTTCATGCGCCTCATGGTGGTCGGCCGCATCCTCGTCCTTCAAGGCAGTCAATTGTTTGTTGAGTGACTCCAGGCGTGCCCGGTCAGCCTCTACCTGTTTGTCGTGGTCGGTCAGAATGGCCAACTGGTGTTCGACCGCCGTGCGCGCCTCATCGCGGGTACGCTTGAGGAGCGCAAAGTCGCTGTGTTCGACGTGGGTGACGAGTTCCTCGACAACGTGACCGCAGACGGGACAGGTGTCGCCGGGTTTCAGACCCTGCTGGACGACCAGTGCTGCGTTGTCGGCCTGCGCCCGCTCAAAGGCGTCCTCGGCCTGTGCGGATGTCACACGGGCTGCTTCGAGCTCATGCTGCAGTTTCTCCCGCCGCTGGTCCATCGCCTGGATGGATGTCGTCAGCGCGGCCATGTCATGACTGATCGTCTCGCTCTTCGCGGCGGCGGTCTTCATCTTGTGCTGCAACTCTTCGAGGCGCGCTGCAAAAGGTTGAAGGTCGCTCAAGCGGTTGATAGCAGCCGCTAGCTCGGTCAATCGCTCGACAAAGGCCGCTTCATCCGCCCGGTGCATCAGGTCGGTGCGAGCCTGGTTTGCTGCCTCCAGGGATTTTTGTGCTGCCAGGACTGCCTGCGCCGCCTTCTCGTGATCCTCGCTCAACTGCGCACGCTGTCCTGCCAGGCGTTCCCAGCCCGTCAGCGAGGGCCGCAGCGAGACTAATGCTTGACCGACAGCGAGACGTGCGCGGTCAGCAGCTACATCATCTGCGTGTGCACGCAGTCCTTCGAGCTGCTTCCGGAGTTTCGTCAGCTGCTGGCCCTTCGCGACCTTCTGTTCCGTCATGGCCAGTGCCAGCTCGCGTGCCGTGAGCTGTTCCTGAAGCAGCATGACCCGTCCGCTCACCTCAGTGATGGTATGATCCAGAGACTCCATCGCTTCGTCCGTAAGTGTGGACTGGTCGATGCCGGCGAGGTCGTGGTCCAGTCCTGCCAATTCACCGAGAAGCGTGCTAGCATGCGCACTGGCCGCCTTGCCGATGCGTTCGTAGATGTCCAGGTTCAGCAGCGAGATCAGGATGTCACGGCGAGCACGCGGGGTATCCGGCTTGAGAAATCGGTCAAACTGCCCCTGTGGCAGAACAATGATGCGGGTGAAGACGTCGAAGCTCATGTGCAGCAGGTCTTCTTCGATATACCGGTCGGCGTCTTTCTTCTTGAGCAGCTGGGTAAGCTGAGCCCCGTCCCTGAAGACCTGGACGTCCTCCCGTGCAGTTGTCCCTTGTCGGATGATCTTGTACGTTGCACCGCCGAGATCAAATGTCAAGGCGACATGAAACTGCTTCGCGCCACGGTTGATGATATTCTCGCGCTGTCCATTCTCCGTCCGGATACGCGGGATACGTCCATAGAGAGCGTAGCAGATTGCGTCGACGACCGAGGACTTGCCGGATCCGGTCTCTCCCACGATGGCGAACAGTGCCATGTCGCTGAAATCCAGCGTGACCGGGTCGCGGTAGGGCATGAAGTTCTCGACCTCAAGCGTCTGGATCCGCATGTGTCACCTCCTGGTACAGCTCACCGACTACCTTCATGACGTCCCCGCCGACTTCTTCGCTGTAGGCTCGGTACATCGATTGCACTGTCTCGAGGGTTGTGCTGGCCAGGGCTTGGATGGTGGGCCTGGTCGTGGCTGCCACCTCAGACCGCACGAACTCCACCTTGACGACCCACGGGCATGCTGCACGGATCTCGCCCTGCAGGTTGTACGGAGGGTCGTCCGCGTGGATGCGCGCTTTTGTGTACCCTTTGCCCCTGTACGGCTCGAGACTGCTTGCCCAGTTCTGGAGGGTGCAGTCCGCGTTGTGCAACTGGATGGCGGATTGCAGTTCTGCGAACTGTACCGTCAGGTTCCCCTTCATATCCGCGTCCACAAGGTTGAATCCCTTCGGTGTCCCCTCCTCACTGAAGTTGACGCGGAAGATGCTGCCGGAGTACTCCGAGCGCGCAGGTGCCGATACCAGCTGTTGATGGCGGTGGACGTGGCCGAGGGCGTTGTACATCGTCTGGGACGGCAGATTCTGCGCCGGGATGGCAAAGAATGGGCTGACAGACATGGGGCGCTCTGTGTCCGTGAGCTGGGCTCCTCCGATCATCAGGTGTGCTGCGAAGACGTTGATGTCTGACGGGTTCATATGACCGGCAAGCCAGCGGATAAACTTGCTGACGCTGCTCGCGTAATCGCCATGAACATCGTCGTCCGCGCCGTTCAGCTTCATCACCACGCGCTCGTGCGGATACGGCAGTGCGGTCACGACCACGGGCTCGTCGGCGCGCGATCGGAACCTGAGCTGATATTGCTCGCTGGATGGCTTCTCGAAGACGGACGCTGTGCCCAAACTCAGCAGGCTCTTGCTGGGGACAAAGACCTGGCCATCGTGATTGCCAGCCAGGACAACGGCGCGGATGCCCGCGCTGCTCAGACGCGCGAAGAAGTCGAAGACCAGCTTCTGGCTGACGTTGCCCGGCATCGGGTTGTCAAAGATATCGCCCGCCACAATGACCACGTCCACCTTCTCGGACTGTGCTGCGACAAACAACTCGTCGAGCAGCTTGCCCGTTTCGTCAAACCTGTCCAATCCAGCCAATGTGCTTCCGACATGCCAGTCGGCAGTATGCAGTAGTCTCATGTGTTCAGTATACTGCCGATTGCGGAGACTACACCCGTTGCCCTGTCATTCCCGCATGAGGGCATCCAAGCACTGTCATCGGGGAACACGTGGGTCTCAGTCCGGGGGCAGCAGGTTTACGAATCCTCAAGAGCACCCCTGCGTCAGGCAATTGCCACGGGAACATTCTCTATTCAGGTGTATTCCCACCTGAATGCTAGAGCTGATATAGAGAAGGATACCACGAGGACAATAACAAGGACTATGATATCCGTTGCATATGACTGACTAACTCCAAGCCAGGTGTTTTTGAGCAGATCCACTACATAGGTAAGGGGTAGGAATTTCGAGATTCTGACCATAACTGCTGGCATTGTCTCAAGAGGAATCGTAGCTCCTGTGAGGAAGAGCATTGGGAAGTATACGATGTTTGCGATGGCAGTTGCGGCATTGGCGTTTGGAGCAATACTTGCTATAAGAAAACCGAACGAAAAGATACTGAATATGGAAAGAAGAAACGCCAGAATGAATGAAGGCCCTGTGGCCAAATAGTGGAGACCAAACACAAGTTTGCCCGTAATGACAAGCAGTAGAAGACCTATGAGTGTGATGGCGAAATTTGCCATGACTTGGGAGACAATTATGTAGTAAGGCTTCAGAGGCGTAGCCATGAACCTTTTCAGGATTTTCCTGTCCCTGTATTCGGCGATTGTTAATGGTAGATTCATCAACCCTGTTACTGCTATGATCATTCCAATATACGAAGGCACCATTACGTCGATAGTACCGTGACCTCCGTAGAATGGAGTAGGCTTGTTCCCATATATGCCACCAAACATGAGAAGCATCAACACAGGAAACGCGAAGGAAAAAAAAGCTACGACGAAATCTCTCACCGTAACCTTAAGTTGGACCTTTGTCAATTCAAGTAATGCTTTCACGCTTTATCCTCCTCATACTTACGGCCTGTCAATTTCAGAAAAGCATCCTCAAGGTTTGGAGTTCTTGTCTGCAAATTCTTATAGCTGATTCCTTTTGCCTGCAGATAGCTTACTGCGTTTTGCAAAAGGTCTGCACCTTTCCCATACACAGCTACCTCACCTTGATTCTCTTGAACATCTAGCACCCCTTTGATGTTCTTTAACTCCTCGATATTAGGTACAGTGCCCTCAAAGATAATCCTCTCCTCCATTCCACTTGATTCTATAAGACTACGGGGAGTACCAAGCGCCACGATCTTGCCATGGTCCACAATCGCAACTCTACTACAAAGATACTCTGCTTCCTCCATATAGTGAGTCGTCAAAAAAACAGTCCTCCCTTCGTCTCTCAACCCTCTAATCAATTCCCACATTGAGCGTCTTGCCAGCGGGTCAAGTCCCGTGGTAAGCTCATCAAGGAACACAATTCTCGGGTTTGAAATGAGGGCAAGGACAATCGAAAGCTTCTGCTTCTGTCCGCCGGAAAGTCTTGAGACATAGGAATTGCGCTTTTCTGTAAGTTCAAATCTCTCCAGGAGTTTCGAGTATGGAAGCGGGTTGCCATAAAATGAAGAGAAGAGATTGCAGATTTCCCACACTTTGATTTTTGGATCGTAAGAAGTTTCTTGAAGTTGAACGCCGATAAGCTCGTAGAGTTTTGCCCGCTCTTTGTACGGCTCGAGCCCAAGTACACTTATCGTTCCTCCATCTGGCTTCCTCAAGCCTTCAATACACTCGACTGTCGTGGTCTTGCCTGCTCCGTTGGGGCCGACCATTCCAAAGATTTCTCCTTCCTCAATCGAAAGACTGATCCCATCGACGGCACGCAAAACTCCGTAATTCTTTATTACGTTCCTGACCTCGACGATTGCCATGGACAATCTCCTCTCGTGAGCTTCCTTTGATAGGAAGTAGTCGACCTTCAGACGATTGTTCCAGTATAGCTGGACCGCCTGCTGGGTCAACCTGCCGTTCCACCCCCTCTGTCATTTCCCCGGAGTCTTTCAGTTCAAGGCGAGGGGTGCCCTCGGCACAGGCGGGAATGGAGTCGCGTCGCGACGCCTGGCTCCTTGAACAAGCCTTGTTGCCCGCTAGAATACCAGAGTAGCAGTACGATGGAGGTTTGCTATGATACTAGATGCTATTGCGAAGCGCTACAGCGTACGTCACTACCAAGACCGGCCCGTAGAGGACGACAAGCTGGCAGAGGTCCTGGAGGCGGCGCGTCTGGCGCCGTCGGGGTCCAACCTGCAACCCTGGAAACTGGTCGTCGTCCGCGACCGCGCCACCATACGGGCCATGGTCCACGCCGTGGGGGGACAACAGTTTGTGGAACAGGCACCTGTCCTCCTCGTCGGTTGTAAGAACGGCAAGGGATACAACGTCGGGCATCGGTACGATGGCGAGATCATCGACATCGCGATTGCCCTGGACCATGCAACCCTGCAGGCGGCTTCGATGGGTCTGGGCACGTGTTGGCTGGGCAACTATGATGGGAACGAGGTGCGTGCTATCCTGAACATTCCTTCCGAGAACCCCGTTGTGGCTATCCTGGCGCTGGGATATCCTGACGAGACCCATCCACACCGCCCGCGTCCCCGCAAGCCACTGAGCGAACTCGTCTGCTGGGAAAAGTTTACAGGCTGACAGGTCATTTCCAGTCGTCTGCGGCGACCGGTCAATGAATAGACCTCCGGTTGCACGGCGGAGACACAAGAGTATGTTGCTCCCCCTGAGCGCCTTTCTCTCATGCAAGGGGCGTAGATAACGCATGCGGGAATCCAGTCTTGAACGCCCGTTTGCCTGCTGTTCTCTGCGGAGGACGAGTTGCAGGCATAGCCGGTGTTGTGTGCCTCGGAGATGGTGCTACCCTGTACCGACGTGAGTGCGGCTCACGAAAACGGCACATGGGGGACAGGGTGGATATCTCGAAACGCGAGGAAGCTGTTGCATATCTGGTCCAGAAGGCTACGTATCCCATGTGGTCCGGGACGGGACCATGGTTCCGTGATGCAGACGGCAGCCGGGTGGAAGAGCCGCAAGGACCTGCCATCATTGAGGTACTCGACCTTGTCAGCAGGGAAGCGTGTGATGCCGTCCGCAAAGAGGTCCGTTCGCGCGTCAGCGCCGAGCGCACGTATGTCTCGATTAAGGACTGGGCGATCGAAGAACGTCCCCGCGAGCAGCTGGCCAAGCGTGGAGCGGACACGATGAGCAACGCGCGCCTGCTGGCCATCATCTTCAGGACAGGCAGTCATGGAAAGAGCGCCGAAGAGCTGGGCCGCGACCTGTTCAACCATTTTGGCGGCTGGAGCGAACTGGACCAGGCCAGTGTTGAGGACCTGTGTGACGTGCGCGGCGTCGGCCTTGCCAAGGCGGTCGAACTCAAGGCGGCCATCGAGATTGGCAAGCGCCTCCAGCAGGGTCCCGCGTCTACGATGAAGCGCGTCACCAGCGCTGAGGACGCCATCGACTATGTCTGCGACCGCTTCACTCCGCAGCTGCGCGACGCCGGCAAGGAGTTCTTCTACGTTGTCCTGCTGGACATCCGCAATAAGGTCATCAAGGACGTCGAAGTGAGCCGTGGCAGTATCAGCGAAGCAGTCGTGGATCCTGCTGACATCGTTCGCGAAGCCTGTGTCCACCATGCGAGCCGCGTCGTCCTTGTCCACAATCATCCCAGCGGAGAGTGCGACCCCTCCAAGGAGGACATCGACACCACCAACAAGATCGTGCAAGCCCTGAAGTACGTCGGCGTGAGGGTCCTGGACCACATCATCGTGGGCCGTGCCCGTCAGGACTATTTCAGCTTCGCCAGGGCAGGGATGGTGTGACTGCGGCACGCCTTCGTCGAGCTGCCTTCTTCGAAGGGCGCTATTCACAGCGGCAACGGTTGCAGGTTTGCAGGACCATTGAATTCAGCTTGCTATCATCAATACTGTATCTGTAGAGTTTTGATCCCGAGGCAGTCCTGTGACGGCGCATTTCCAACAGAACGTCTCTCGGGAAGAGTAATTGTCACGGCCGGAAGGGCACAGTGATGGTACTGCCATCTTCGGAATCAGGCAGTGACGAAGGCGGTGCAACAACTATGGCAGTGAACATGGATTACAGAGACGGCATTGGCGTGGAAACCCTCATCGCATTGAACAAGTGCTTCAGAAGGCCAGTTCATCCATTCAATCTAGAAGATGAAGGAAAGGAAACGTTTGCAGAGTGGGAATTCGAGCAGTCAAAGCGACTGAACACGTACTACCTCCCTGAGATTGATCTGCTCAACGAGATCAAAGGCAAGACGATGCTTGACATTGGAGCTGGCGGCGGCGGGAAAACTACATTCTATGCCATCAATGGAGCAACAAGACTGACCGGGATCGATACCGAAGAAGGGTTCATTAATCAGGCGAGGGAGTTCGCATCTTCCAGAAATGCGGCGAACATTGATTTCGTTGTCGCTGATGCAGAAGAAATGCCTTTCCACGATGACTCTTTTGACATGTGCGTCATGAACGATGTTTTTGAACATGTCTCAAAGCCCGAAGCAGTCCTGAAAGAAGTACACAGGGTGTTGAAACCGGGAGGGAAGGTATTCATTAATTCTCCCCCGTATTTCCATCCATATGGGGCCCACCTTACCGATGTAATTGGGATTCCATATGTTCATCTCCTTTTTCCTGAGCCCGTGTTGATCAATGCCTATAAGAAGCTTGCCTTAACGACCAAATCAGCCGAAAAGAGAATTGGCCTTCGTTTTGGTATAGTGGACAGCAGAGAGCAGATCACCTACATCAACAAGATGACGATTGCTCGTTTTGAGAGGATTATACGCAATCAGCGCCAATTTGAGACAGTTCTTTACAAGCTCATTCCGCTGAAACACCAAGGCAGGTTCTTGCTGAAGACGTCCCTCCGGGAGTGCTTCACGAAGATGCTTGTCTATGTCGGGGAAAAGCGCCCGACGGTAGGGGCTTCATGATCGTGGTCCTCCACCAATGGTGACCGTGGCTCTTGCCAGGAGTGCATTGGGCATCTCTTAATCCATTCTTATGCCTCAATGATACAATGACAGGTATGAGAGGAGACATGCATGTCCATCCTCATGCTGATGGCAAGAGCCGGACATCAGAACGCTGTAACTGGTTTGGACAGTGGGGCGGATGACTACCTCACCAAGCCCTTTGATCTCGAGGAGCTGCTGGCGCGTATGCGTGCATTGCTTCGGCGTGGCGGCCAGAGCAGTTCACGCAGGACGCCAGCCACGAACTGCGGACGCCACTTGCCAGCATCTCGTCATCGTTGGACGTCGCCATGAAGACGGGGGAGTATGAACATGAATAACTCGAAGGGCGTCATCGCCCCTGAGGAGCCTGGACATGTTTTTGAGCCTTTCTACCAGGCAGACGGGTCCCGGACCCGCCAGGGATTTGGATTGGGTCTGGCAATTACTCCGTGACCACGGTAACGCAGCTGGTGCCGCTTGGCTTTGACAAGGTTGTTGAATACGGTGCTCTGACCGGCATCAAGGTTACCTTCAAGACCGGCCGCAATGGAGCACTGGTTGGCCATGATCTGATCCGTGGCCCTGGTGGGGTGATGGTCTATCCAACGACGGAGGACACGATCACCCTTCGATTGTCGGCCGGTCTTTCTACGCTCTGGACCACGGGCAGCTCGGTGAAGCTCCTGCCCCGTCTCGTGACGATTCACATCACCATCACTAAAGAAAACTTGGACGAGGATGGTTCTCGGAGGGACCAGACAGTTTCATCCATACACGCCTGTCAACTGGTGACAACTGGGTTATGATCATCAACCGGACCTGCGTCCACCGGAGCATCACTGCGACGGACAAGACGGGAAATACAACGACGGTGGCTATCGAGCTGCCGGTCCTTTCTGAGGGCTAAGCTACTGGTGGAAGGTGGACCGCTACCTTCCTGCCGGTGAACAGAGTTCAGTTCTTTTCTTCTCCAAGGGCTGCAACAAATTTGGCGTGTGCAGGTGCCAGGTTGATTGCGGCCCTTTCACAATCTCTGTCTGCACAATGGCGTGGGATGGCCTTATACTGCAACCTAACCTGGTAAGGTAGTATTCTTGTGACGCAGGGTTTGTACGACTGGCCATTTGGATGAGACCTTGGGTCACAGCAGAAAGAAAAATCTCAACCCGCCGTCAGGGAATGGGTGTTCGGTGGACAGACGATGTGAGCGCCGGCAGACGAACCGACTGGCAGCCACAGTGATAGAGTGATGGAGGAACAATGAACAAGGGATCGAGAAGAGTGATGGCAGGCCTCGCGCTGGTCGCAGCTGTTGCTGTTGGGCTCACGGGATGTCTCGGACGCGCTGGTTCGGGAGGTACAGGTGACATTAGTCCTGACGATCTGTATGTGGTTGAGACGCGCGATGTCTCGGCCGGCACGTCAGTCTCAGGCACCGTTCACCCAGCGCATCTGGCTTCGTTGAGTGTACTGGCCCAGGGAACGGTCACTGCGGTGAATGTTGTTGAAGGGGACAGTGTCCACAAGGGCGATGTGCTGGTCCAGGTCGACGATCGAGCGCAGCAAAACCAGGTCGCACAGGCAGAGTCAAGGTACAGGGCGGCCGTGGCATCGCTTGGCGTCACACGTCTCTCAGGCCTTTCGCAGACAAAGGCCCAGCTGCAGAGTGCACTGACACAGGCACAAGCTCAGCAGGTGTCTGCTCAGGTCAACCTCAGGAATTTCACAGACAAAGACACAAGCGCACTGCAGATATCGAACCTTCAGGAACAGGTTGCTAACGCAGAGGCAAGCCTTCGCAGTGCCCAGAACAGCCTCAAGAGCCTCCAGGACTATGACACCTCGGCGCTTCAGGTGACCGTCGCCGATTTCAGTGTCGATCAAGCCCAGCTGAGCCTTCAGATGGCTCAGACGCGCCTTGCTGTGCTCCAGAGCCGCGACGTGACAACGGCGCAGCTTGCACAGCTGCAGTCCCAGGTGTCGCAGGCAAAAATCGGTCTCGACACGGCGAAGCTGAATTTGAAAGAGGCTGCACAGGCTCCGACGACGTCTGACGATCGACTTGCAATTCTCCAGGAACAGGTAGACCAGGCGCAGGCGACGCTGAACCTAGCTCAGCTGAATCTGAAGAATGCATCAGCAGACAGCAGGGCGTCTCAAAGTGACATCGACCTCCAGCGCATGCAGGTGCAGTCATCGCAGGTGTCACTGTCGAACGCAGAAGCAAACTACCAGGTCGCCGTTGCCGGAGCTGCCCAGAAGAAGCTGCAGATAGCCTCGGCACAAGAGCAGGTAAACCAGGCACGGAGTGCCCTTACCATAGCCCAGAACAATCTCGCGTCGACGCAGAAGACCAATGACGCACGCGCCAATGACCTCGAGACGCTTAACGCACAGGTCAAGCAGGCGGATGCGGCAGTGGCTCTGGCGCAATCTAACTTGAGTGCTTTTGCTGACACGGAGCAGCGGACCACGCTGCAGCTGCAGTCTGCACAGGAACAGCTGAACCAAGCCACTCTGGCACTGAGTGCGCAGAAGCTTCTGCTGGACAACTATGTGATAACGGCGCCGTGGGACGGCACGGTCCTGGCCGTCAACGTGAACGTCGGAGACATGGTCACCCCTCAGTCCATTGTGGTCAAGATGGGTCAGACGTCGACATGGAACGTCGAAGCATATGTGGACGAAGTCGACATCCTGAATATCAGAAATGAACAGGAAGCACAGGTCACCATTGATTCGTATCCGGACCAGGACTTTGCCGGTAAGGTCTCGTACCTTGGCAGGACGCTGGTGCGCACGCCGGAAGGGCTGAACGCTTATGCGCTGAAGATTCGTCTCACGACGCCTCCAGCTACACTTGTAGACGGCATGTCGGGCGATGCGACGATTATCCTGTCGACAGCAAAGGGAGTGCTCGCCGTGCCAGTTGAGTCTTTGCTGATCGAGGGGGGCAAGAAGTACGTCACACTGGTCAAGGCGGAAGCAGGGCGAACAGCCACACAGACGAAGACGGAGATCACCACCGGACTCGAGGGTGATGAATATGTGGAAGTCACGTCAGGCCTGAAAGCTGGAGACACAATCCTGCGTCAGCAGCCGATCGCCACGACGACAATCCCCGGTTCACCATTTTCGGGCGGTAATTAGGAAACGTCTTCATGGAGCAACTCATTCAACTCAATGACATCCGCAAAACCTACACGATCGGTGGTGTGACGATTGATGCTCTTGCGGGGGTCTCCCTGGATATCGGTGAGAAGGAATTCGTGGCGATCATGGGCCCGTCCGGATCTGGAAAGTCCACCCTCATGCATATCCTCGGCTGCCTCGACAGTCCAACGAGCGGGAAATACCTGCTCAAGGGCAAGGACGTCTCCAGTCTGAAGACAGACGAACTTGCGGCAGTACGCAACCGTGACATGGGGTTTGTGTTCCAGGCATACAACCTGCTGCCACAGATGACGGCGCTCGAGAACGTCATGCTTCCACACTCCTACGCGGATCAGCGTATGAGGGCACAGGAAGTTAGAACACGTGCCTTGGAGCTTCTTGAACGGTTGGGCCTCAAGGAACGCATGAATAACCGTCCGGTTGAGATGTCCGGCGGTGAACAGCAGCGCGTGGCTATTGCCCGGGCCCTCATGATGGATCCGTCGATTATCCTGGCGGATGAACCCACCGGCAACCTGAACTCCAAGGGTGCCCGTGAGATCCTGGATGTCTTTAAGGAACTGCACAATGAAGGCAAGACCATCATCTACGTCACGCACGACGACAACATCGGAGCGCAGGCAGAACGCGTGATCCGTATCCGCGATGGCCTTGTCGTGGCTGACGAGGGGGACTGACATGGACGTGCGGGATAGTTTCAAGAACGCCACACGGGCGATTCTGGCCGCAAAGATGCGCTCGTTCCTCACCATGCTGGGCATAATCATCGGCATTGCAGCAGTTATCGTTTTGATGGCTATGGGAGAAGGCTCAAAGCAGGATATTCTGGCGCAGATCCAGGGGTCCGGCTCGGGCAATCTCTATCTGACGCCAGGAGCGCAATCTAGCATTCTCTCGGGAGGGAATGCAGGTACGCGTGCTGCGGGTGCAAAGATCACGATGGATGACATCAAGGCGATCGAAGCCAAGGTGACGTATCCGATCGTGGTGTCGCCGGCGAATACCATGGGGATTACCATCAAACGGGGAAACACGACCATGGCAGGCAGCGGCGTGTTTGCGACCGAAACGTATTTCGAGGTGAACAATATCGCCTTGGCAGGTGGTCGGTTCCTTCTCCCGAGCGATGTCAGCAATCGGACACGGAACGTGGTCATTGGGGCGAACGTGGGTTCCACACTGTTCCCGGACGTATCGCCCATTGGTCAGCTTATCCGTATCAACGGCATGAGTTTCAAAGTCGTCGGCGTCGCTGTATCGAAGGGGCAAAGCCTCCTTGGGAACTCAGACAATACAGTCATCCTTCCACTCACGGTCGGCGAGAAATCGTTTGGTATGCAGCACGACAGGATCTCCATGACGACCATCAAGTGCGTCAATCCCGACGACAGCGAGGAGATTGTAAGCCAGATTACGGGTATCCTGGAGCGCAAGCACCGCGAGGTGGACTTCAGCATTCTGGATCAGAAAGCGCTGACGACGCTCTTCTCATCCGTCATGAACATCTTTACAACGTTCCTCGCGGCTATCGGAGCGGTCTCTCTTCTGGTTGGCGGTATCGGCATCATGAACATCATGCTCGTCTCCGTCACCGAGCGCACCAGGGAGATTGGCATCCGCAAGGCGCTGGGGGCAAAGGAGAGGGACATCCTCAGTCAGTTTCTCATCGAGTCATCACTCCTCAGCGGTGCCGGCGGTATCATTGGCGTTGTTTCCAGTGTTGCGGTCGCGTATCTGATCATCGAGCGCTTCATACCTGTTTACATCACTACTTCTTCCATTCTTCTTGCCGTTGGCTTCTCCATCGCCGTTGGGATCTTCTTCGGGGTTTACCCCGCTCGCAAGGCTGCCCGGTTGGTCCCGGTCGAAGCTCTGCGGTATGAATAGGAGGCACGTATGACACACAGGATACCAGCGGTAGTCCTGGCAGTACTGCTCATCCTTGGGATCAGCAGTGTTCCGGGTGTTCAGCCGGTCCGTGCAGGAACGATGGATCCTTCGCTGTGGGTAGCTGTTTCCAGCAACTACCCCGGCGATGCGCCACAATACACCCTGACCTTCACGCTGGAGACTGGCATCTCTTCCAGCTCCACCCTTGCTTTCACGTTCGACAGCGCGGTAGGACGCAGCGACAACGGCACAAGCATCAGCAGCTCCCTGATCACCATCGATGGGGCACCCCTGGGCAAGAATGCCGTCTGGCAGGGGAACACCCTTACGCTGACTGTTCCCCAAGGCCTTGGTGCCGGCACGGAGCATACGGTGATCATCAGTGCAGACGCCGGTATCCAGAATCCCTGGACAACCGGCCACTACCGTGTCTCCCTTGCCACTCCGACAGGGACCACTGCGTTGACATCAAACTATTACTCCGTGACCACGGTAACGCAGCTGGTGCCGCTTGGCTTTGACAAGGTTGTTGAATACGGTGCCCTGACCGGCATCAAGGTTACCTTCAAGACCGGCCGCAATGGAGCACTGGTTGGCCATGATCTGATCCGTGGCCCTAGTGGGGTGATGGTCTATCCAACGACGGAGGACACGATCACCCTTCGATTGTCGGCCGGTCTTTCTACGCTCTGGACCACGGGCAGCTCGGTGAAACTCCTGCCCTCCTATGCGGAATCTCCCTTTGCCATGACCGTCCTCTCGAATACCGTCTATGAGACCAATGATGCAGGCATCGATCTGCGTCAGCTGGTCCTGAGCCTGCCCCACAACCTCCCAGCCAACACCCAGTTCGCTCTCTACGTCATCTTTGCCACACCTCAACCTCTCTCGGCTGTCTCTGATGCCGAGTATGTGAAGCTGTACTCTAGCAAAGAGCCTGCGCTTGTCATGGTTCCCCCTCAGCCGGCAAGCTCCGGCTCACAGCCCGGTGATATATCAGCAACGGACACCACTGCTCCCGTCGTGACCTGGACCTCCACGGCAAGTAGGCTCCTGCCCCGTCTCGTGACGCTTCACATCACCATCACTGAAGAAAACTTGCAGCAGGCGTACGTTGCAACAGGGGAGGATGGGTCCCTGCACACGTGGCTGGCTACAGGGGACAATATGCTGATGATGATCAACAGGTCGGGCATTCATGGAACGATTCTTGCTGTCGACAAAGCAGGCAACACGACGAATATCGAGATTGACATACCTGGACCGACGGTGAACTGAGCCAGCCTCGAACGGCTTTCAGACACTGGCAGTGCGAGCAGATGAATGATACCGTGCTACCAGGCCGGATGTTCTGGATCGGCGTGCCGTATACAGGACACAGCATGGCCGCTCGGTAGCCGGCCAGAACGTTCTTCAACTGGCCGGGCTACTGCGTGAGGTCCTTCTTATTCTGTCTCTTGAGGCGTTACTACAGCGATAGCACGACCCGAGCCAGTGCACGGACACCTTCGTCGATCTCCTCGGTCGTCAGCGCGCAGAATGGCAGCCGGACAAACGTGTCACCGCGCCCATCGGCGAAGAAGTCACGTCCGTTCGTAAGCTGGAGCCCCTCCTGCAAAGCTCTGGAAATCAATGTCTCGGCTTTGACATCCTTTCGCAGCGTGACACCGACAAAGAATCCGCCTTGTGGTATAGCCCAGGTCGCCAGAACCCCCATTTCCGCGTCGAGCGCGGCGAGCAACTCGGACAGGCGTGGCCGGTACAGGTTGTGCAGCTTCTCGATCTGAGCGGGCAGCAGCCCTCTGGCGATGAACTCGAAGACGGTAGCCTGCGGGAGAAGCGCAGGGGTGATATAGGTGTCCTGGGCTGTCCTGCCGATCCGGTCCATGGTCTGCTGGGGACCCAAGGCTAGGCCGACCCTTAGTCCTGGAGAGAGCAGCTTGCTGTAGCTGCTCAGTTGGATGGTCCTGTTGGGAACCATCGACTGGATGGTCGGAATGTCGCTTCCGCTATAGCGCAGGCGGCGATAGGGGCTATCCTCCACTACCAGCAGGTTGTATTGCTCTGCGAGTGCTGCAACGCCCCGGCGCTTGGCTTCTGACATCGTCGTGCCAGAGGGATTCTGGAAGTCGCTGATAACGTATGCCATGAGCGGATGGGTCTGTCGGATAATCTCTTCGCAGGCGGCGAGGTCCATGCCGTCCTCCTGCAACGGAACGCCAACGACAGTGGCGCCTGCTCGGCGGAACACCTTGATGACGCGGTCATAGGAGGGCTGCTCAACCAGGACGACGGTGCCTGGCGTGATGAGTGTGCGGGCTATGAAATCGACAATCTGCAGGGCACCCTGACTCAGAAGGACCTGGTCGGACGCCAGCCCGTATTCTGCCGCGATGTACTCGCGGAGCGGATCAAACCCCCGAAACGAGCCGTACTGAAGAACCTGTGAGCTGTACGTTGTGAGGGCGGATGCCGCACACTCCGCCAGAGCTTCGACCGGGAATGCTTCTGTGGCGGGAACCCCTCGTGTGAATGAAATCATTTCATGCACCTCCTGGTTGTCTTGAATAGGTTCATGACGCTATTTACAGGACCATGAAAACAGCAGAGACAAGCAAGACTCCATAGATGAGCCGTGTAAAGTGTTCGCCACTGATACGGTGGTGTGCAAGATCCCCCAGAACAGCGCCGAGCGCAAGGAACGGCAACGAGGTCAGGACAAGCTTCCCTGGTACCCCGTTCAGCTTGTGTCGCACAACGATATCTGCGATGATGAACACATTCAGCGTTGTCCAGATGGCGACCAGGGTTGCGCGGAACGAAGACTTGTCCCGGAGCTTCTGTGTGGCGTAGATAATGACCGGCGGTCCTCCAGACGTAAACGCTCCCTGCATGGTGCCTCCGATGAATAGCAGGATGCCTAGCAGCCAGGCGGGCCAGGGCCGCGGTGTCTCTTTTGTCGGCCGCAACTCACTGGCGAGCCCATGAATGCCCACAATGACCATGAATGCAGCAAGGATATGTGTGAGCGTGGTCTGTGGCAGGACATTGAACGCGATCATGCCGACAGGGAGCCCTGGAAGGACAAATGCAAGGATATGGAGATACTGCCGCCAGTCGACCTGCTTCCAGGAGATGACCAGCAGGTAGGCGTCGAGAACAAGGGCGAGAACGGTGAGAACGGGCCGGGCGGTATCGATGCCGGTCAGCATGATACAGAAGGGCATGGCGAGCACGGCGCAGCCAAAGCCGGTAATCCCCTGGACAAAGTGCGTCACCAGGACAACGAGACCAAATAGTACAGCGGTCAGGGCAAAAGGCATGATTCCTCCACACGTCCTCTCGTGGCATACCTGAACAGTATATGCAGAATACGGTGATCAGCCGTGCATGGCTTGAGGGAGCGTCGGATGGACATTCCCCGACAAGTCGCGGCTGCCATGGAGAACGACCAGTGGGGGTCTCAGCAGGGTACATGGCATGAAGCACATGATGAAAGGATCTGCAAGTGCGTGCCCAGGAGGCGCAATTCTACGTTGGCACCTCGAGCGTCGTCGCTAGCGATGAAGCATGACGTACACGCCGCAACGGCGTGCCGCCTTATGAGACTAGCCCTCTTCCACGTTTGCGTGTGCACAGCGAGCACCCCGTGGTGTGGTTGAACAGGCCTATGTGGCTTGCTGTGCCTCGCGTATATGACAGGAATCATTTACGAGAGCGAGGTAGAAAACACCGTTCTCCTTCTGGAGCACATTGATAGCACACGTGTCCTGACGAATACGGAAGAAATCGTTCGTAGGGAGCCCCATAATCCCAAGGAGGATGAGGCGAATGACCAGTGTGTGGGTAACGAGTACGACCGTTTCTCCTTCGTGGTCTACGGCGATTCGTTTTATGGCACGTATTGCTCGCTTGCGTACTGCCTGCATGGAGTCGCCGCCGGGAGCACGCAATTCTCCTGGACGATTGAGCAGCGTATCGATAAGCTCCGGCCATCGCGGGCGGACCTCCTCCATAGTAAGGCCAGTCCATGCACCATAGTTCATATCGAGAAGTCCAGGTTCTGGGATGACGGGTAAACTCAGTGACTTGGCGATTATCTGCGCAGTCACCATGGCCCGGGGTACCGTGCTGGAATAAATGGCAGAGGGTTTCCAGCGGGCTGCGACTGCATCCGCGGTTATCTTGGCCTCGCGCAGCCCCCGTTCATCGAGAGGAGTATCCGTCGTTCCCCTGAATGTGTCATTGGGTCCTTCCCTGTTCAGTGCTGTATGGCCGTGCCGCACAATAACCAGTGTTGTCATTTCGAACCTCCTATGCGCAGGGGCTGGTCCTCTCATTGCATGAGCTGCGCTTGTGTTGTCTCTGGCAATGCTTCAGTCAAGACTATAGCACTGTGTCCGCATGTGCTGTGATGATGCTATCCACGATTATGAGTAACGCTCGAACAACGTATATGTTGTTTCGGAGATGCTCTGGGCGTATTCCAGAGTTGCGGTCCATGGCTGCACATGTATACTATAAAAAGTCGTACACAAAGTCGTACACGGCACAGATTCTGAGGAGCGCGACACGGATGAGGCAAGCTCCGTCCGACGGGGAGCATCGCACGCGGACGTCACAAACGTTCTTTGAACAAGTCTGGGGCATCGTGGCTAACGTGCCGGAGGGGAAGGTGACGACCTATGGTGCCATTGCGCGTGCACTGGGCAGCCCGGGTGCTGCACGGACGGTTGGGTGGGCGATGAGAGCTGCGCCGCTTCATCGTGACCTGCCATGTCACCGGGTCGTCAACGTGGCCGGGGAGTTGTCGCGGGCCGATACGTTCGGAGGGACGGGCGTCCAGCAGTCGCTGCTGGCAGACGAGGGCGTAGTGTTTGACGCACACGGGCGGGTCGACATGAAACGCCATTTCTGGATGCCTCAACAGGATCCTTCATGAGGAGCATTCTCTCCCCCGAAGATCGGTCTCCGGCATAGCGGTGCTCATCTGACGGCCTCCTTCATGGCAGTGGTCTTGAGTTTCTGGGAAAAACTCCCATGCTGTGAAGGCTCGGGGAGGGAGCGATGACTGGACCAAGGCAGCGACTGGAATCCATAGATGCGTTTAGAGGGTTTTCGATTGTTCTCATGACGTTGGCGGACTATATCGCCGGCCCGGCCGTCGTCCCGGCGTGGTTGAAGCATCCGTCGGAGGTTGGCTTCACAGTGATCGATATCATCGCCCCGATGTTCATTACAGCCATTGGGCTGACATTTGGACTCTCCTTTCGAGGGAGGCTGGCCCGGGATGGCCTGCGCAAGACCGTCGAGCATTTCTTGTCCCGGAATCTGGCGCTTATTGGTCTAGGAGCCTTGTTCACAACCCTTGGGAATATCTCGGGAGCAGAAGTTGATCCCTCCAACTGGGGCCTCCTGCAGGCTATCGGCGTTGCCGGATTGATTACTCTCGTCTTCATTCGCATGCCGGTGCGACTGCGCTGGCTTGCGGGTCTGCTGCTGCTGGCTGTCTACCAGGTGCTGCTGAGTGGCTTCTGGCTGTTCAGCGTCGCGAGCTCGACACACGGCGGACTTATAGGGGCTCTTTCGTGGGGAGCGATGCTGATCATGGCAACTGCGCTGGGGGACATGTTCCACGATGCGCCTCGAGGCCGGCGATGGTTCCCCTGGATCGGGATCGCCATGCTGGGACTCGGACTGCTGCTTGCACCTGGAGTGCCCATCAGCAAGCACCGCGTCTCGGCAAGCTATGTGCTCTTGTCACTTGGTATCAGTGCGATCATATTCTGGTGTTTTCACCTGGCTGAACAACGCTTCGGCCACGCGAGTGCATTGCTGGTAACTTGGGGGCGCAATTCCCTGATTCTGTATCTGCTGCACGGTGCCCTGTTGGGAATCGTTGTTATGCCACCGGTTCCGTGGTGGTACAAACAGGCGCCCGTCTGGCTTGTGGTTCTGCAGGCATTGTCCATGGTCAGTGTGATGAGTTGGATCGCATGGACGCTGGATCGCAAGCACTTTCAGTTTTCCCTCTGATAGAGGCAAGGAGGTACGATGGATGAATTTGCAGAAGTTATTGTCGTTGCAGGGCAGACGGAGGCCGAGGACATCGTCAGGGCCCTCGGAGCCGAAGGCATCACAGCATTCGTCCGGCCAACGGCCGGACCACAGGAGATGTTCCGCGTGATGGTTGTTGCGTCCGCCATTGACCAAGCACGCGAGGTTGCCAATGTGCTTCAGAGCTGCGAGTGCGACCAGGAGGCCAGCGGTGAGGAGACCGAGGCTCATGGTCATACGATGAGGCGTGCGCGTCAGAAAGGAACCATCGAGTGACTCAGGACGATTTGTACCCTTTGCCAGGCGCTTAACGTAGACGAGGCGAGCAGCCGGCTCATGCCGTCGGAACGTCAGTTCACCAAGGATAAGGAGCAGACATGTCTAATCAGAACCACCGCAGAGCCCGTACACCGCAGGACAACCTTGGCATCTTGTTGATTGTTGCAGGAGTCGTTATCCTTGTTCTGCAATACATTCCTGTCGATCCCAGCTGGCTTTCAAGGCAATGGAGGGACTTGCCATGGCCCCTGCACATCATCATCCCTGGGCTGGCAGTGTTTGTGGCGGGGCTGCTTCTGCCAGAGGGAGCCGGAGAAGGCCTGTCAGGGTTTGGCCTGGTTGTCGCAGCGGTCGGAGCTTTGCTCCGGTATCAAGACATCACGGGGACATGGGCAAGCTGGGCATATGCCTGGGCTCTGGTTTTCCCGGCTGCCGGAGGACTCGCGGGCATCATCCATGGAACACTGCATGCCAATTGGCGACATGTGCGCGACAGCGCTGGCGGGTTTCTGGCTGGCATCGTCATGTTTCTCGTGCTTGGCTTTGTATTTGAATCATGGCTGGGGTTTGAGGGATTTGGGTTGGCCAGGCTCGCATCATTGATTCCAGCATGGATTCCGGGCGCGGCACTCCTTCTGGTGGGGCTGATCGTTCTGCTTGCCGGCGTCGCTGGCAGGGGTGGACCGTTGCGCAGTGAACGCGACCAGCAGCAGGCCGAGCACCGGGATGGATTCCCTGCACCGACCCAGGCTCCAGGGGTGCCTGGCGAGCCGACACAAATGGAAACCATCATTCCTCCGGATGAGACGGGATCCGACAAGAGGCAGCCTCAGTAGGAGCCAATCGTTCTGCTCGAGATGCGTTCGACTAGGTCTAGAACCGTTCGGCCAGCAGGCGGGCCAGGGCGTCGAGTGCAACGATGGGTTCGGGACTGCCTGTGTCAGCAGCTGCGTTCAGCGTATACAGGAGTGTGAAGACGGTCTCGTTTTTCCGCACAATCAGGGCGGCGGCGGCGGGGTCGGCAAAGCGCGCCGAGGCATCGCCAATGACGGCTGCTCCCCTGTCATCTGAGAGCCCTGTGTCTTGGACCTTGTTCTTGTACGAGGCATAGGCCTGGTCGCGTAGAGCAGAGCCGCCTACTTGCGAGAACTGCCCACCGAGAAAGGTGACTGAACCATTCCTGAACGTAATGGTCAAACCACTCTTTGCGCTGGCCAGCTCCTTGCCCTGAGCGTCAGGAAAAAAGAGGAAGGTCTTATCGGCATACTGAACATCGACAGCCGTTCCCAGGCCCACGGCGTTCAGGTCCTCCGGAGTGAGTGTCACTCCGGGAAGAACCGTGATGGGTGTATCGACGGTCGTTCCATGCAAGGCAGAGACGAGCGTGACAATGCTGCCACTAATTAGCGCGAGCACGACAAGCACGATGACCCAGGTGCGCATGCGTTTTCGGTTCATGGTTTCCTCCAAGTGGTACAGTCAGTATAGATCGGCCTGGTGCCCGGACAATTCTCTCAGTGTGCGAGCAGGTAACGGACGAGGACAATGATGCCCAGGTGTAAAGGGTAGTACGCATAGAAGATCAGTCCTGGAATGCGTCCACGACGCAAGCTGGGAGGCCAGAGAATGAATGGAATGCTTGCCAGCGCATAGATCTGAGCCGGCCAGAACAGGACGCCGGCCACCACGTGTAGGAGCGCATGCGCCATGGCAAGCTGATCCTTGTGCTGAAACAGGAGGTAGCTGATCAGGCAGAGCAGCATGCCGTAGAGGCCGTAATCCGGACCGACTGCTGGCAGCCAGAGTTGTACGGATGAGAGCCCCAGCGCAAGTGCGAGGGCCCACCATCGGTGATGATCCCATCCCCACATGGCCAGCAGGCCAAGCAGAAGAGTAGCAAAGATGTTGAGCGTCCATGGCTTCACCCCGAATGCAATCATGTAGATAGGCTGCGCAACCAGACCCCAGATGGCCAGCCGCCGCACATAATGCGAGAGGTTGTGTGTATGGATGTATCCGGCAGCAAGCTGGTAGGCGAAGATGGGAAAGGCGATGCGTCCGATGATGCGGAGCCAGGTTACCTGTGGAAGCAGGATCGCTCCTATGTGGTCGATGGTCATAGTGACGATGGCAACCAGCTTGAGAGCGTTCGATTGCTCGAGCGTCAGGTGGCCATCTGCCGGAGATAGTGTCTTTTCTTCAGGCATCATTGTTGCGCTCAATCGCCTTCCTTGCCTTGACAGCATGTCGCACCGGCACTAAAATGCTGTAGCAAACAGTCTGTTGGGGCGTCGTCTAATGGTAGGACAGTGGCCTTTGGAGCCATGAATTGCTGGTTCGACTCCAGCCGCCTCAGCCAGCTTCTTCTGCAGGAAACAGACGCCTCGATCCAGGGTTGACGCGGTCGAATCAGCACAGCCTGAGGACAGAGGCGTTTCTCATTATATCAGGTTTTTCGCAGGGTGTTCGAACCTACATCCCTCATAAAGGCGTCAACGGCCACATCTACCAGTTTCTAAAGGTTCGGCCGAAGCCCTTGCACAGTTAGATCGATGAAGCCTCGGATGATGAGGGACACCGCATCTGACTCGGTGATGCCCCTGAACATCAGGTACTCTACTTCATCCTTGACAATCTTGCCAGCCGCAGCTTCTTGCCGACATAATGCCCTGCGTTGCCGAGAGCCATGATATATGCGCCGAGCACGGGGTCAACCAAGGGGCGGTGGAGCGACGCTTCCGGTGCCTGCTGATGGACAGCAAGAGTAAGACGGTCGGTCAGCAGGGGATTGCGGCCGGCGAAGATCGATCCTCCCAGCACGACGTCGACGCGCTTGTGCTCGAAGCGCATCTTGCGGACAAGGCCTGTTATTCCTTCGGCCAGCGAGTCTGCCTGCAGCAGGAGAATGTGCTTGCAGACCTCGTCGCCGGCGGTCGCACCATCAAATACCAGCGGTATAAGCCGAAGAGCACCCTGCAGCACATTCTCATGCCCCGCAATATCCTGAAGCTCCTCAAGCAGCCGCAGTTGCAGCGTGTCGTAGTCGGGAGTGCCTGTCACTTCCAGAAGCTCCTGTTCCAATATCGTCTTCGGCCCAGTTCCGTCATGGGAGAGGAATGCATAGTGCAGGACGTCGCGCAGCATGTCCAGCCCTCCCCCTCGGAGGCCGCTCTCGTAGCCAAGTCCACGCAGTGTGACCCAAGTCCCATCCGGACTACGAGCACAGGCATTGGCACCACCTCCGCAGACGAGTGCAATGCCCCAGCCATCGGCTGCTCCAGCTGTGAGCATGATCCAGGTGTCGTTGACCAGATCGAAGGTGACCCCGGGGAAAGCCGTTTTCAGTGCCGCTTCGAGCACTTCGCGATGCATGGGCAGGTCCATGCCAGAGAGCCCGAACACTGCTCGCTCAATGAATGCGAGTGAAAGGCCCGCTGCGGTCAGGGCGCCGTGGACAGCATCAGTGAGTGCCGCCATGGCAGCCTCAACCCCGACAATCTGGTGGTTGGAGGGGCCGCCGTCCCCTGATCCAAGGATGTGGCCGGCATTGTCGCCGACGACTGCCTTCGTTCTGGTGGTGCCGCCATCAATGCCAAGATAATAGGAGACAGGCATGCTACAGGGACTCCGAATCGACGCTTGTATGAAGGTGCCGGGGGGTCAAGACCTTGAAGGCCTCTGCCAGCCGCATGCCGTGTGCTTCACCCAGCTCGGATGCCTTGAGATTGACATAGTATGTCGCCATTTCTAGTGTTTCAGGGGTGAACTGACTCTTGAAGAGCCGGAGCGCTGCCAGCCTTGCCTCGTTTTCTGCAGTGATATCCACAAACTGGTTTGGCCGGCTGGTGAGGTAGAACGCGATGAAGCTGACGTCGTGTGGAGGGGACTCAGGCAGATACAGTGGCAGGCTGCAGTAGATCATGCTCTCTGCTGCTGACCAGCCGCAGTTGAGGTGGTCCTGATGGGCTTCGTAGGGCAGCCACGGATCGGGTGCCAAGATGGCGTCGGGACGCTCCTGCCGGATGATGCGGACCATGGCCTGGGTGGTTTCTCCGCAGTGCGGCAGTTGGCCATCATGAAAGGACAGGTAGAGGTGCTTGGTGATGCCCAGGGCCTCACCGGCTTCCTGGTCCTCGTCCCTGCGGAGTGCCACCAGCTGCTCCGGACGCATGGAGGGGTCAGTTGTTCCCAGGCAGCCATCGGTCATCGTGACAAGCGTAATCTGTTTGCCAGCCCTTGCCAGTTTGAGTAGGAGACCTCCGGCGAACCAGACGGCATCGTCGGAGTGTGGCTGGAACACGACATAGCTTTGCGCTGAATCGATAGGTGGAATTGGAATGAACTCATGCCAGTCCATGGTGATGACCTCCATTCAGATGTCAGGTGCCGTGCCCTGGGAAGATACCGACGCATGGCACGGGTCGGCGGCCAGCGCGCACTGCTCTTTGACCTGAGCGAGCTTTGCGCCGTGAAGGGGATAGAGGAGGACGAAGATGAGCCCCAAGCCGATCAGCACAGCTGGGACGATACTGACCAGCAGTCTGAATCCGATGACTGCTGAAGGCGGCATCAGGGCAGGATCCTCCACAGGCTTGTAGCGCGTGATCGTCTGGACGAGGGAAATGATGGCTGCAGAGATCGCCACGCCCATGCGAATGATCAGCGCGTTGACCCCATAGTACATCCCCTCACGGCGGGTGTGCGTTTTGAGGTAGTCTTCATCGCAGATGTCAGCGACCATGATGTCTGCTACCAGAAGCAGGGCTCCTAGACCGACACCCACGACGGAGAATCCAGCGATGGCCTGTGGCATTGTGTGAACCAGTCCCAGCGGGAGCAGCGACACGCCAAACAGGATACAGCCAATGATGGCCGTCGTTCGAACGCCCTTGTGGATGACAGCCTTGGACCAGAAGATCTGCGTGATGATGGCGACGATGAAGATGGGTGCCATGATGAGGCTGCTCTGGGTGTCCGAGATACGCAGGACATATTTGGCAAAGAAGGGGATGACCTGGGGAACCAGCACGATGACGGAGTTCATGGCCAGATTGAACATGACAAACGTCAGGAAAGACCTGTTGGCCAGTGTGTTCCTGATGGCGGGGCCCAGTGCAAGAGGCTCTCCAGTGGCATGCAGATTTTCCTTCGAGCCCAGGAGCGATATGAAGATGGAGATGGCAGTGATCGCGCCGAAGATAATGCCCATGCCTCTCCATCCCAAGTTGGCCACGATGAGGGGCGTTGCTGCCAGACCGGCCATGGCACCAAGGATGCCAATCGCTTGGCGCAATGCGTTGACGGTACTGCGGTCGCTTGTACTCGTGAACGTCTCGGGGTACAAAGAGGTCCAGTTAATGATGACAAGTGTGTAGAACCCGTCATAGGCGAAGATGACAGCGAGATAGTACCAGAACAGCGCCGTTGTCGAGATGCCGGCGGGTGGAACCCAGATGAGGTAGAAAGCAAGCGCCAGCGGCAGCGTTCCTAGGACGATGTATGGGATGCGCCTGCCCCATCGGGTATGCGTTCGGTCGGACCAATAGCCAAAAACAGGATCGTTGATACAGTTCCAAATGGTGTAGATCAACATGGCAGTTGCGAACAGTTGTTGAGGGAAGTGAAGCTTGTCCACGTACAAGTACAGTGCCCATGTCGTAAATGCATTCTCTGGCAGGCCAGCACCCATTGAGCCAACGCTGTATGCAAGTTTTCTCCAGAAGTTCATGCTTCCTCCAGAAACGTGCGAATGAATGCGTCTACTTGAACCTGTCGAAATATGGAGCCTCCTGTTCTCTGAACGCAAGGACAAGGCGCCGTGCAACGGTCGGTGATGGCACTAAGGGATTGAGGGCCAGAGCTTCGATGAGAGCCTCGAGGTCACTGTAGACGACAGCATCAACGAGTGACCTCTCGTAGAGCTTGACCTGCTCGATCAGCAGCCGGGAGTCTCTGTCAATAGGCCCCACTGCCAATGGACGGACGAGCCGCTCGGTGACCAGGGAAGGGACCTCCACAACATCGTCGAAGGCAAGGCTGGGAATTGCTCCGCGGTTCATGACATTGACGGGAAGGACGGACGGTTGCTTGCCAGCAAGGCCAAGCAGCACGTCCATGGCGACTGCGCTGTATCCTTCGCCGTTTCTGATATTCATCGCAGCACGATACTGCTTTGGCAGCTGGCCCTCTTCCCGCTGCTCCAGATAGTCCTGATACAGCGCCATGGGGTCCTCTGCTGTGCCCAGGTCTGCGAACAGCTGTGCATTGATGCGCTCGACCTCCTCACCGCGGGTTTCATGGGCAGCCTTGATGGCTGCCAGCGATTCGCGCTTGAACGCATAGTACCAGATATATGGGTTTGGCAGTTTGGCGAGGCGCTGGACGAATCCGGGCGGAAAGTGGGTCATGTTCTCGAAATCGGGTACGTCGGCGATCATGGAGAGGATCTGGGGCAGGATATCACGGCCAAGAGCATAAACGCTCTTGACAAAACCACAGTGGTTCAGGCCATAGTAGTCCAACACCAGATCATCCGGTCTTACCTTGAGGAGATAGGCCAACAGGAGACGGATGGATTCCGGCGCATCACAGATGCCCACGGCGTTGTGAAATCCTCCATGGCTGACTATGGCCTGCGTGATAATTCCGGATGGGTTGGTGAGATTGATGAACCAGGCGTCTGGCGCAGCCTCGCGTAATTCGTTCAGCATATCTAGGACGACGGGAATGGTACGGACAGCCAAGGCAAAGCCGCCTGCCCCGACCGTCTCCTGGCCCAGGACATCCATTGAAAGTGGGATGCGCTCATCCAGTGTCCGCATGTGGTCTCCTCCCACTCGGATGGCGGCGATCACGAATGAAGCGCCTGCTACGCATTCACGGAACGTGGTGGCATAAGAGACGCTGACCGAGCTGGCTTTCTCCTGTATGATAGCAGCTATGACGCTGTCCATGGCGCCCAGACGCTGACTGTCTGGGTCAACCAGCGCGATTTCAGTGAGTTGAAGCTGGTCCTGGAGATCAAGCAGGGCGGCCACGAGGATCGGGACCCTGGTTCCACCCCCGCCAATAATACTGATTTTCATCCTCGCCTCCCCTGTCAGGCACCGAAGACGCAGTGCTGCTCTGTCGAGCTGTCTCACGCGGCGGAATATGACCGTGAGTGGCTCCACTTCTGTTGTAGTAGCCACTGTTCCTTTGTCAAGGACTGGCCCGAGTGTGACATGTTTTGTCACGCAGGTGACAGTTCACGATGGCGGGTACACACGAAGCCCTTCAGGGACGGTGAATCCATGCAGAAGGACAATGTTACCACTACCGGGAAACCTCAACAGCGCTTCATTGCGCGTCAGGAGAACATGGAGGTAGGTGAGGAGTCGTGTGCGTTCATCCATTCATTGATGCAGATGAGGCGATCCGGACCTCCCAGGGAGCCAGATGATCTGGGTACGGGTCGTTCTCCGTACTGAACAGCGGGGTCTGAGTGGAATAGGATCTGTCTGGCAGCAGTGCAGTGGCTCGTTGGCAGAGGTTGATCGTGATCGTCAGGCATTCGGCGGGGGAGGTACGCTTGAAACACAGGCAGGCATCGGATGGACTGTCCACGAACGACATGTCACCCGCACTCAGCGCGGGATGGTGTGACCTGAACCAGGAGAGTCGTCTCGTAAAGTTCAGGACCGAGGCAGGGTCTGCTGACTGAGCACTGTATGGTGGGGCGGCAGATGTGTTGATGGGCAGCCAGGGCGTCCCGGTCGTGAAGCCGCCGCCTGGCGACGACTCCCACAGCATGGGCGTGCGTTCGCCGTCACGACCAACCGGAAGGGGCCAGTACTTCTTGCCCACAGGATCCTGAAGGAATCTCCGGGGAATCCGCGTGTTGGGAAGCCCCATTTCCTCTCCATAGTAGAGAAATGGCGTCCCCTTGATGGTCAACAGCAGTCCCAGCATGCTCTTGGTCATCGCGGGGCTCAGGTGGTACCGAGACACTGCGCGGACGACATCGTGGTTGCTGAGGACCCAAGCTGGCCATGCTCCCGCAGAAAGCAGTTCAAGGGTCTGTTGAATGACGGTCCGAAAGTTCTGTGCGCGAAAACGGCGAACAAAGAAGAAGAAGTTGAACACCAGATTCAGCTCGTCGATGCCGCCACCGTAATATGAGAGCACCTGATCCAACGATCGTTGCGTGACTTCTCCCACCATCATGCGCCCAGACTTTTCATCAAGGACGTGGCGCATTTCTCGCAAGGCCACATGGGTCTCCGGCTGGTCAACGGTATACCGCGGCACTTCGCGCAGCATCGGGAGTACAAGTGTTTTGGAAGGGTTGCCGGGCATGGGTTGGGCAATGATGAACTCATGCGGGTTATCCCGAAGCAGTGCATCCTTGACGTAATAGTTGGCGACATCCAGTCGGAAACCGTCGACGCCCCGATCCATCCAGAACCGCATGATATCGTGAACCTCCTGACGAACACGGGGATTACGCCAATTCAGGTCAGGCTGCTCCTTGAGGAAGCTGTGCAGATAGAACTCGTGCGTCTGCTCGTTCCACTCCCAGGCCGAACCGCCAAAGGTCGAACCCCAATTGTTGGGAGGTTTGCCATTTTTCCCGGGATGCCAGAGATAATAGTCGTGGAAGGGACTGCTACGCGACGTGCGAGCCAGCCTGAACCACTGGTGTTCGCTCGAGCTGTGGTTGACGACGAGATCCATGATCACGTGGATGCCTCGCTGTGATGTACCGGCCACCAGGAGGTCGAAATCATGCAGCGTGCCATACGCTGGGTCGATGGCGCGATAATCGCTGATATCATAACCGAAGTCGTGGTTGGGGGAGGGGTAGATTGGAGAGAGCCACAATCCATCGACGCCCAGTGACCTTGGCGTACCATCGCGCAGCGCGTCCAATCTGCTGATCAGCCCGGGAAGGTCACCTATGCCATCGCCATTTCCATCCATGAAGCTGCGGACATAGCAGTGATAAATGATACCCCGCTTCCACCAGGGTTCCTCTTGACCAGCAGTCGTGTCCATGTGGGCACTCTTGGTTCAGGTCGAGTCCATGGGGGGAACAGGAGTGTCAGGAGGTGGCACAGAGGACACCGGAGGCCGCATTTGCTGTGTCAACCGCGTTTGCAGGAGCGTGAAGCCAGTTTCGGAAAGGAAGGGCTGGCGAAGGATACCGTTCATGCGTTCAGCGCTTCCAGGAGCCAGTATTCCTTGGGACAGCAGGAAGAAGGCTTCCAGAACCTGGAAGGACATTTTGGACAGTGCCTCCAAGGGTTGATTGCGATGAATGATTTCTCCCAGTTCTGACTGGGCGAGGCCGTCCATTCCATACTTGCGTGCGTATTCGATGAGATGCCCAATCTCTACGCCGTAACCGGTCAGGAAGTGCAGTTCCCGAAGGACGCTGGCACGCGCAGCGATGGTCCCGGCGAGTGGCTGGAACAGTCCTCCTAGTTCTGGATACCAAAGATTGAGCAGCGGTCGAGCCGCGAGTTCCGTGACACGACCGCCGCCGACTTCAACAAACTCGTTCACAACACGAACAGGCCTGCGGTAGAATCCTTTGACGAACTCCAGGTGTTCATTTAACAGGAGCGGCGCTACAAGGCCGGCGACAAATGCAGGATTGGGATTGGCCAGATCGGTATCCACGAAGACGAGAATGTCGCCCTTTGCCACAAACAGCGCTTTCCACATCGTCTCGCCCTTGCCAGCATACGCTCCGAGGTCCGAGCGCACCTGTTGATGAACATAAACGGGAATGCCACGTTCGGCAGCAATCGTGCGTGTCTGGTCGGAGCTGTCACTGTCCATCAGAATAATCTCATCCAACAGTGGCCGCTCATCCATCAGTGGTCCCTTGAAGGCGTCGATCACCTGGCCCACCGTCTTTTCCTCATTCAGGGCTGGCAGAACAAGAGAGATTGATACGTGGTGGTCGCGCTTGGCCTGCATGAGCCGATCCATGTCCGCGAACTCCCCCAGCGAGAACGTGTTCTTGAGGATCCATGGCTCTATGGTTCTGGCAGTGGCTGACAATTGCTCAGCCTCTACGCCGCGTGCGTAGATGAAGATCGTCGTCGCGTGGAGGCGGCCCGCCACGGCTTGGGCAACAAGATGTTCCGTGACAGAGCCCTCCTTCCGGTGCTTGGGCAGTCCGAGCAGAAGAAGCCCATACTCAAGGGAGCATTGTTCAATAGCAGACTCTACACCGGTCTCTGCCTGTTCGATGGCAAGCCGTGCGCTTGGCAGCTCAGCCTTTACCTTACCGTACGCTTCGAGGACGCTATCATCGACGGCCATGGACTGTGCTGCAGAAGCGATGTGGATAAAGCTCGTTTGTCCCACGATGCCGGCCTCGGTCAGGTGACGCAGAACCGTTCCAGCAAGGGCAGAATTGGAGTCGGCGCGTGCGAAGATGGCCGCAGAGGTCCGGGAGGTATTTTGCCTGAGCTCGTAGGCGATAACGCGCGAACTGGAGTCACAGGCTGACCAAAGCAGGTCAGCATTCTCCCCGCGCATGATGTCGAGGTCGACGACAAGCGTCCGTGATGGGTCTCCGGAGGCTGCCATGTGAATCGCCTCCTCGATATCGATGACCTGAAAGTCGATGGAGGCAGTACCCAGAGCTTTCCGGGCTGCCGTCACCAGACGGTGGACCCGACCGATTTCCTTATCCGGTATCCTGGGAAGGACAAGCAGCACGTCTCCCGATGCGCCGCTAGAACTGGCAAATGCAATCTTCGCCAGAAGCCGTGCCGGAGACGTGAGCGCAATAAAGTGTTGTGTCAAATCTATCACTTCCTTGTCGCAGATTGTTCTATGTAAGTATAGCAGAAACTAGAATCTGGGACTCCAGGGGCATTGACTCATGTAACAGTATGCATACAACAGGTTGGCGGCCGCACATTGTGCGACGCATCAGGCAATTGGCTCTTTTGCTTTTTCTGCATAAGCTAGGAATGGAGGTGAGTTATGTCTGAAGAACCAAGGATTCTTGAGGGCATCACGGAACGAATGGTTGAGACACCCCGGATCAGGACTCATGTACTCTTTTCGGGCATGGCATCGGGCACACCGATCGTTTTCATCCACGGCAACTTTTCATCGGCGACATTCTTTGAAGAGACGATGTTGGCTCTCCCGGAAGCGTATCGAGCCATTGCTCCCGACATGAGAGGATATGGACTCACGGAGGACAAACTGATTGATGCGACAAGAGGCGCTGCAGACTGGACGGACGACCTTGATGCTCTGTTTGAAACGTTGGAGCTTACAAGGGTTCACCTCGTCGGATGGTCGATTGGTGGTGGCATTGTGATGTCCTATGCCATAAAACACCCAGAGAAGGTCTTGTCGTTGACGCTGATTGCCCCCATTTCCCCTTTTGGCTTTGGAGGGACAAAGGGGCTGGATGGGACGCCATGTACCGACGATTACGCTGGCTCTGGTGGTGGCGCGGTCAATCGGGACTTCATCAAGCGCATCCAGGAACATGACTGTACAGACATCGATCCCAATTCTCCAAGGAACGTCATAAACGCTGTATACTACAAGCCTCCGTTCAGGGCAGCACGAGAGGAAGACTTCCTGACCGCCGCACTCCTTGAAAAGACCGGCAATGACAAGTACCCGGGAGACGCTCTCGTGTCTTCCAACTGGCCATTTGTTGCGCCAGGTCAATGGGGGCCAATGAATGCGACATCGCCCAAGTATTTCAACACAAGTGACATTGTGGACGTCCACCCCAAGCCCCCCATTCTGTGGGTGCGTGGCAAAGATGACCTGGTGGTGTCGGACACATCCATGCTCGATCTCGGGATGCTCGGCAGGCTGGGATATGTGCCAGGGTATCCGGGAGAAGATGTTTTCCCGCCCCAGCCCATGGTCTCCCAAATGAGAGCGGTACTTGAAGAGTACCGGAAGAATGGAGGCAAGTATTCTGAGGTGACCTTCGCTGATTGCGGTCATAGCCCCCATATCGAAAAGGCTGCGGACTTCAGGAAGGAATTCCTTGAGTTCCTGGAAAGCAAAGCCTAGCCCGGACACATTTCAAGAAAGGGGACGTTTGTGGGCCTTGCACTTGTGCAAGGCCCAGTGCATTTTCAATCAACAAGGCAGCTGAAATCCTGTGACTGGACATTATCGCTGACCGATTTTGCGCAATTGTTGTCGAGTTCTGCTGAGCAGATCTTGACAAAAAGATGAAGATGGCTAAAAGTTATATGTGGGTCAGGTGTTGCTTTTTTGGGAGGTGGAATGTGGGAGAGATCGCGCGCGAGGGGATACGAATCTACTACGAAGACCATGGAAGTGGTGAACCACTTGTTCTCATCGGGGGTATCGGTCAACAAATCTGTATGTGGGGTGATGCTCTGGAGAGACTCAAGAGCTCATTCCGGGTCATTGCATTTGACAACAGAGGGACAGGAAGAAGCGACAAACCACAAACAGGCTACACGATGGATGCTTTCGTCGAGGATACGATAGCCCTGATCAGGTCGCTCGATCTTGGAAAGCCGCATATGCTCGGGTTTTCACTTGGGGGCTTCATCGCTCAGGCACTTGCCTGCAAGTATGGCGACGCAATTGGCAAGCTTATTCTCGTTAATACGGCCTTTGGTGGACCGAAGTACGCTCCTCCGGGGATAGAGGTGATCAATGCGCTTCTGCAGGGACCCAAGGGAGAAACTGCTCTCGAACGGGGGATCGATGCATTGAGATACGACTTCACTGACGAGTTCATGCAGGGGCACCGTAATGTTGTCGAACAGGTCGTTCAGTGTTCACTCGAGCATCCGCAACCCGGTTATGCATATCAGGGGCAGGCGGCAGTTGGTGGAAGCTTTAACATGGAAGCGGAAGTAAGAGAAGTACGAAACGAAACTTTGGTGATAGTCGCCGATCAAGATCGCATCGTTCCCCACGAGAACGGTCTGGAACTTCAAAAAGCGATTCCAAACGCGAAGCTTGGTGTCATCCGAGGTGCAGGTCACATGGTGTTTATCGAGAAACCGCAGGAATTCAGCGACATGGTAACAAAATTCGTCAAAGGAGAGTGGTAGCATGGAACAGAGATTTGCGAAGATTCTGGGCACCGGCATCTATTTGCCAGAGAAGGTCGTCACGAATGAAGAGCTGAGTGCACGGCTGGGGTACGATGTCAGCCAGTACCTTTCAGGAATCACCCTTCGGCATGTATCTGCACCTGATGAATGCGCCTCGGATATGGCTGTCAAGGCAGCGCAGGATGTTATGAAGAAGACCGGCGTGAAGCCTGAAGACCTGGACCTCGTCATCATGACGACCGATACCCCTGATTATGTGACACCACCTACATCACCAGCCATTGCATACAAGCTTGGAGCAGTCAATGCCGGGGCGTTCGATGTCAATGGTGCTTGTGCTGACGCTGTGATTGGCATGAGCATCGCTTGCCAGCACATCATGATGGATCCGACGATCAACAACGTTTTGGTCGTTGCTCCTTATGCGATGACGAAGTGGCTGGACTGGGACAACAAGGTGCTTGCGCCCATGCTCGGCGACGGTGCCTCGGCGGTGATCATCACGAAGTCAGACGAGCCGGGCTATATTGCCTCTTCCATCGTGTCCGATGGGCAATACTGGGATGGCTACGGTGTATATGTTGGTACAAAGTTCCCTGTCACGAAGGAAATGGTCGACAAGAAGGAGCAGTACTTGAGGTTCCATCCAAACTTCCACAAATATCCAGCTGATGTCAACACTGGAAACTGGCCGCGTGTGATCGAGAAATCCGTCAAGAAGTCAGGGCACGAAGTACAAGACCTGGACATGGTCATTCTCACGCAGGTACGGCTCTCCGACATTCAGGGAACCATGGCCGCACTGAATCTGCCACTGGAAAAAACGCACTGGATTATGGACAAGTATGGATACACCGGCTCTGCATGCGCATTCATGGCTCTCGATGACGCATTGAAAGAGGGGAAAATCAAGCACGGAGACTTGGTCGCGTTCTGCACGTCGGGCGTGGGTTATGTCATGTCATCTGCTGTATTCAACTGGGTATGAGGAGGAACAAATGGACAGACTGAAGGGAAAAGTCGCCATCATTACCGGTGGAGCGGGGGGTATCGGTAAGGAAACAGCACAGCTTTTTGTTAAGGAAGGTGCTTCGGTTGCCATCTTTGATGTCAACAAGGATGGGATCGATGCCGCCCTTACGGACGTTGGTGGAGACTCGAAAGGGTATGTTGTTGATGTTTCCAGTTTCGGTGACGTAAGCAAGAATGTGGAACAAGTTGTGAGCGACTTTGGCCACATTGATATTCTTATTAATGCAGCAGGCATTACCAGGGATGGCTTCCTGACAAAGATGGATGTTCAGGACTGGGATAAGGTCATAGCAATCAATCTTACCGGTCCATTCAACTGCACGAAGGCAGTAGCACCCCACATGATGGAACAAGGCAAGGGGAACATCATCAATGTGTCTTCCGTTGTCGGGGTGTATGGCAACATCGGTCAGACCAACTATTCCGCAACCAAGGCCGGACTGATTGGTCTTACGAAGACGTGGGCAAAGGAATTTGCCAAGAAGGGAATGAGGGTAAATGCGATTGCGCCAGGGTTTATCAAGACACCCATGACGGCAAAGATGCCCGACAAGGTTCTACAGATGGTAATCGACAAGACTCCTATGGGAAGAATGGGAGAACCAATTGAGATTGCCAACGCTCTGCTTTTCTTGGCTTCAGATGAATCATCATTTGTAACAGGCCACATCCTCCAGGTAGATGGGGGCGTGGTACTCTAATAAGGAGGAAGTCATGATGAAGAAACTTATCAGCATCATGCTTGTCGCTGCAATGTTCGCCGGGCTTTGCGTGGGAGGGGTGCCTCGGGCAGCTGCAGATACCAAGGAAATGTTCCTTATGCTGCCAGTTGGCCTCCCCTACTACGTGCTCAATGGCGTCCAGAAGAAGATCGATGCTGCTCCTGAGATCGTAAAGGGCCGCACTTTTGTACCCATACGGCTTATCTCTGAAACATATGGTGCGAATGTTGGGTGGGACAATGGCACACGGACCGTCACAGTCAAGCTTGGGAACACCAGTGTCGTGCTGAAGATCGGTTCGGTGGCTGCGACGGTCAATGGAAAGGCTTACACGCTTGATGCCGCCGCCTACATCAAAGCAGGCAGAACGATGGTTCCAATCAGATTTATCTCTGAAGCACTGGGGCTTTCTGTCCAGTGGGAACCACAGAAGAGGCTGGTCTATATCAGCGCGAAACCAACGTTCAACGCTCCCGGCGTTACCGACAAGGAAGTCCTGATCGGTTCGTTCTCTGCGTTGTCAGGGGCAGTCTCCGTGATCGGTGTTCCCTTTTACCATGGGTTCCAGTCCTACATCAACTATGTGAATGACAAGGGTGGAGTCAATGGAAGGAAGATCAAGGTAGAAATTGCAGATGACCAGATGAACCCGGCACTTACAGTCCCGGCTGTTAAGAAGTTTGTTGAGGAAGACAAGGTATTCGCAGTGGTCGCAGGGCTTGGGACACCTGGGTGCCTTGCTGTGATGGATTACCTCAATACAAATGGAGTTCCATTTATTTACCAGGGCTCTGGCGTTTCAGCACTTGCCTATCCACCAAAGAACTATGTCTTTGCTGTTCAGCCGAACTACACGACGGAGGGTCAGATTTTCACGAAGTTCGCAACCGATAATAGATGGAACAATCTGGCGGTCATCTACTCAAACGACGATGCCGGTAATGAAGGCAAGAATGGCATTGAAGCTGGTGCCAAGAAGTTCGGCGCCAAGATCGTGTACGAATCACCATTCCCAACCACGGAGACAGACTTTACCTCATACCTGCTCAAGGTGAAGGATAGTGGTGCAGATGCCCTTCTTGTTTATACAATCAACGTAGCACTGGCCGGGAACATCGTCAAGACCGCGAAGTCCCTCGGACTCACGCAAAAAATCATTCTTGACTATTCCATGGCTGGCATCGCCGCCACTGCAGGAGCCGCGGCCGAGGGTGTCTATGTAACCGGCTGGATTGATTTCAGCAATCCCGACGACCCTGGCGTCAAGAAATTCTATGACATCTGGCTCAAGTACTATCCCAAAGACAACCCTCTGACCTTTTCCTATGCTGTAGCAGGGTATGCAGCAGGCGAAATCTTCGTCGAAGCATTGAGGAGAGCCGGTCAGTATCCTTCAAGAGATGCGCTCGTATGGGCGCTCGAGACGTTTAACGGGTGGAACGGAGACATCGTCAAGGACATCAGCTACGGTCCGAACGAACGGGCAGGAAAGTATTCCATGTTCTTCATGCAGGTGAAGAACAACCAGCTTGTCAAGGTCAGCGACTGGGTGTCGGTTCTCCAGAAGCCGTAACTCGTTGTGAGTCCACGGGAGGGGCAGCGCCCCTCCCGTCTTGACAGGAGAGGGGTGAATGATGCTTGAACTACAGAATCTAACTGTGCGTTTTGGGAACCTCGTTGCCGTCAACAAACTGAATACCTCAGTCTCAGAAGGCACAATTCACTCACTGATAGGGCCCAATGGAGCAGGCAAGACGACTGTCTTCAACGCGATCTATAACCTGGTTCCCTACACCGGTGACATCTTGTTTAGTGGTAAGAGTCTGCGGGGAGTTCCCACGTACAGGCTTTCGGAGATGCGTATGACGAGAACCTTTCAAAACCTGAGCCTGTTCTATTCCATGACGGTCGAATACAATATCGCACTGGGTCTTCATACGGCAATAAAGAGCAGCATTCTCAGCGACATCGCTGGAGTTAACGTCTATTCACGAAAAGAGGTCAAACAGAGGGTTGCGCGTGTCGCTGAACTGGTCGGCCTGAGCCAATTGCTCAATGCGTATCCAGCGTTTCTTCCATATGGCACGCAGAAGCTTGTAGAACTTGCTCGGGCGCTTGTCAATGACTCGAAACTCGTTCTTCTTGACGAGCCCGCTGCAGGCTTGAATGCTGGAGAAAAGGAGCAGTTCAAGGAGATACTGCTCAAGGTGAAGCAAGGGGGCGTCACTATTCTCCTCGTAGAACACGACATGGGAGTTGTCATGGACATCTCGGATAAGATTACCGTGATGAACTTTGGTAACAGGATTGCTGAGGGAACTCCGCAGGAGATATCAGAGAACCCGGACGTCATCGAAGCGTACTTGGGAGTGAACTGATGCTGAAGATAGAGGAGCTCCATGTCAGCTACGGCATTATCGAGGCTCTCCACGGCATTTCGATAGAAGTGGAAACTTCGGAAATCGTCTCCATTCTCGGGTCGAATGGGGCAGGAAAAACGACCTTGTTGAAGACGATATCCGGCATTCTCAAGCCGACAACTGGTGTGATCACCGTTGACGGGGTGGTGATCAACAGCATGGAGACGTCCAATGTCGTGAAGCGTGGAGTCGTTCATGTGCCAGAAGGCCGTCACATCTTTCCAAACCTCACCGTCCAGGACAATCTGATCCTCGGTGGCTATTTCGGCAGTGCCGCTCAAAACAATGAGAACATGATGTTTGTGCTGAACACTTTTCCTGTCTTACGACAGCGGTTGCATCAGAAGGCCGGGATGCTGTCCGGTGGCGAACAACAGATGTTGGCACTGGGAAGGGGCCTTATGGGCAATCCCAAAATGCTTTTGCTTGACGAGCCTTCCCTTGGACTGGCTCCAATCGTTACGTCCGAGATCTTTTCCATTGTTCGGAAACTGGCAAAAGAGCATGCATTTGGGGTTCTCCTCGTTGAACAGAATGCGCGGAAGGCACTGGAGATTTCGGATAGAGGATATGTTCTGGTCAACGGAACCATAGAACTGTCAGGAAGGTCCGAGGAGCTCAGAGAAAACCCAGAAGTTCAGAAGCTTTACCTGGGAGGGAAAAATGTGGACTCTCATATTTAGGGGTCTTGCAACCGGTTCGATCTACAGCCTTACAGCCATGGGTATCGTTCTCGTCCTCTCTACGACGAATGTTATGAACTTCGCCCAGGGAGATATGGGAATGTTCCTCGCCTTCATTGCGTTTGCGCTGCTTATGAGACACGTTTCCTACCCGATTGCCATCATCGCAGTCGTCCTCATTGGACTTCTTCTTGGCGCACTCTTGGAACGCGGGCTGATGTCGAAAGTGAGAAAGACGACCTCACATCTTGGAATGCTCATCGTGACTCTTGCACTGACCATGATCCTCGAGGGGCTGGCCGGGTACTTCTTTGGAACGACACCACTGTTGTTTCCACCTTTGGTGCAGGGAGCACCTCTCCAGTTTCTGGGAATCATCCTTGACCGGCAGGATCTTGTTTCGCTTGCAATAGCAGGGGTCGTTGTCTTGATCCTATTTATCGTTCTCTACAGGACGAAGATCGGCATTGCTTCGAGGAGTCTTGCAGAAGACGAATATGCCGCCAGGTTACTCGGCATTCCGATCAAGAACATCTATATTTTCATTTGGGCAGCCAGTTTTGGGCTCGCAGGCCTTGCAGGCATCATGGTTGCGCCAAAGCTCTCGCTGGAACCTAGTTTCATGATCGTTATTCAGTTGAAAGCGTTTATCGCCGCTGTCCTGGGAGGAATGAACTCGGTGGTAGGGGCCGTTGTAGGAGGACTGCTCCTGGGCGTGCTTGAAAACTTTGTCGCCTACTACATCCCTCAGATCAAAGATAGTTTTTCCCTGATTCTTGTGGTCGCCGTGCTTCTCGTGTTACCAGAAGGAATTTTCGGAAAGAGAGCGGCAAGGAGAGCATAGATGAAAAAGTTCACACCGATACTGCTCCTCGTCCTCGCACTCCTCATTCCTGTGATTTTCAGGCAAAAGCCATCTCTTGTCTACTATCTGAATCTCTCCATGATCTATGCTATTTCAGCGCAGGGGCTGAACCTACTGATGGGCATCGGAGGGCAGATATCCCTGGGACATGCTGCGTTTATGGCCATAGGCGGCTATACGTCTGCGGTCCTGGTAATGGTGCTTCACGTTCCATTTATTGTTGCTCTCATCGCAGGAGTCGGACTTTCCTGCCTCTTCGGCCTCATCATTGGGTTTCCTGCTTTACGGCTTAAAGGCTTCTATCTTGCTATAGCAACGCTGGCCATGGGGACTGTCGTCACCGACATTATCAAAAGGATCGCTATCACGGGAGGCGATTACGGCCTGAGAAATATCCCGGCCCCACGGTTGTTCGGTTTCACGTTTGGAAGCTCCCTCTCACAGTTCTACCTGATCCTGGCCGGACTGTTGCTTGCCATCGTGGTTACCAGAAACTTCATTCGAAGCAAGAGTGGTATAGCGCTCCAGGCAATGAGAGATTCGGAGACGGGTGCTCAGGCAGTTGGCATCAACACGTCGAACTATAAGCTCCTGGCGTTTATTCTTGCGTCGGCATTTGCAGGACTTGCCGGCGTTCTTTATGGACACTCGGTGAGTTACCTCAATACAACAAACTTCGGTCTGGACCTATCCATCAATCTACTGGCGATCACGATCATTGGGGGTATGGGGACGGTATGGGGTGTCGTGCTGGGCTCATTCCTCTGGGTATTTGTACGGAATCTCATGGGCTCCGGCCTCGAAATGCTGACAGGCGTGCTTTTTGGAGTGATCCTGCTTCTGGTGGTCCTGTTCCTTCCAAGAGGCCTGTCTGAAATTGGTTTCAGAATCGCGGGCAGGTTCAAGGGGAAGAATGAAAGCAGTTGAAACGACCAAGGTGAGCAAGGGTCAAAGGACAAAACAGCTCGTTCTTGAAAAGGCAGTAGAGGTCTTTCGAGAGGAGGGCTTTCAAGACGGCTCGATCGTTATGATCGCCTCCAGGATCGGGATGACGCCGTCCAGCATCTACAAGTACTTTGCCAACAAAGAAGCAATCTACAACGAACTTGCAACAACGTTCAAGAAGTTGATGATCCAGCGCATCAGAGGCGCTGTCGATAATCGCCTCGATGTCTCTGCCAACATCACCAACATTGTCAAGACATATATCTCAACCATACGAGAAAACGTTGCATTGTACGACACCTTCAGGCAGGTGGAATTTGTCAATTTGGGACTTGCTAAAGAGTACTACCGTGAGCTCACGGGGGCCATTAAGTCCTGTCTTGATACGAGGGCTCGAGATGCTATCGATACCGAGACGGTCGCCTACGCAATCGTGGGGAGTATCTACCTGGTTGTCATACAGGCTCTGATATGGGGGGATGGGACGGGAGCGGCGCCCGAAGAAATCGTCCCTTTCATCCTGCATGGAATCGACGCGCGTGGAGACTTTGTCCCATATCTGCTTCCAAGAAGAAGGTGCAGCGAGCCGCAGCAAACCGCTACTTCCCAGGGAGAGATAACAAAGAGAACCATCATGAAAACAGCGGAGCATCTCTTTGGAAGGAACGGGTACCACAAAACGCATACAACGGACATTGCTACAGCGTCGGATGTCGGCCTGGGCACCATTTACCTGTATTTTCACAGCAAGAAGGAGATCCTTGCGGAGCTTGTCAGGCATGTTAACCACCTTCTGAGAGCGTGTTCGTCAGAATACATCAAGCCATACACCGACAGAAGGGCTGTCGAAAATGCAGGATTCCAAGCGTTCTTCAACGTCTTTGAAGATAGAGGCGAAGATTATAGAATCGTCAGGGAAGCGGAGTTCGTCGACAAGTCTATCGGTATCTGGTACTACAGGAGAATTGCCGAATCCTATCAAAAAGGATTGGAAGTCGCCATGCAAAAGGGAGAAGTCATTGATATCGACCCTCTGCTTCTATCGTATGCTCTCATGGGCGTCGGCCACACCGTAGGTATCAGATGGTACGTTATCGAAAAAGAACGGTCACGAGATGACCGCTCGATCCTTTCCATGCTTGAGTACGCTATGCATGGCGTCAATGGAATCCTCAAGGAGAATACATGAATTATAGCGATGAATACAAGAGGAAGCTGGTTTCACTGGAGGAGGCAGTAGGAAAGATACATTCAAATGACAAGGTCGTAGTGGCGATGGCGGCGGCTCAGCCACCGGGGCTTCTGTCGACTCTTCACACCATTAAGGACAGAGTCAGAAATGTCAAGATCATCGCCTGTCTGCTCCTGAAGGACTACGAGTTTCTGCACTATGTCGGCAAGGAGGGAGAAGACACGCCATTCGTTCTGGAGGACTGGTACTTTGGAGGTCCTGAAAAAGACCTCTACAAGAAAGGGCTTACGACGTTCATCCCCAACAACCTGCACAGCGCAGGGACAGAGAAGCTGAAAGCCGAGCACATCAATGTGTTCATAGGAAGCGCAACGCCGCCGGACAGCAGGGGTTACATGTCCCTTTCTCTCAACTTGGTCTACGAGCGCGAGATGATCGAAAATGCGGACCTTGTTATTCTCGAGATCAATGAGAATCTTCCCAGAACATATGGGGACACAGCAGTCCATATCAAGGATGTCGATGTTGTTGTCGAGAACAATGCTCCGCTGCTTGAATTTCCACCTATTGAACCAACAGACATTGAGCGCATGATCGGCGACCACGTTGCGGAACTCATTGAGGACGGTTCTACAATTCAACTGGGTATCGGCGGTATTCCCAATGCCATTGCGAAGTTCCTGGCTAACAAGAAGGACATCGGGGTTCACTCCGAAATGATTACGGAAGGGATGGTGGACCTCATCGAAGGGGGCGTCATCAATAACAGCAAGAAGACGCTTTGGAAAGGCAAGACGGTCGGAGCCTTCATCATGGGCACGCAGAAGCTGTATGACTTTGTGCAGGATAACCTTGCCGTAGAGCTTCATCGGGGTTCGGTCGTGAACGATCCGTATGTGGTAGCGCAGAACGACAAGATGGTGAGCATCAACAGTGCTCTCCAGGTAGACCTTGCCGGGCAGGTATGCTCAGAGTCTTTTGGCCCGCTCCAGTACACCGGGACGGGCGGTCAATTGGACATGCACCGAGGGGCCGTGATGTCCAACGGCGGGATAGGGATTGTTGCCCTGCGTTCTACTGCCAAGAACGGCACGATCTCCACAATCGTTCCCATGCTGACGCCGGGCAGTTTTGTCACCATTCCTCGGCAGGACACCGATTGCATCATAACGGAATATGGAAGTGTTCGCCTCAAGGGCCGCAGCGTACGGGACAGGGCCCTGTCATTGATTAGTATTGCCCACCCGGATTTCCGGGAAACGCTCTTGGAAGAAGCAAGGAAAATCAATCTCATATAGGGGGAGACAGATGACAGACGTGTTGATCAGTTCACCAATGAGGAGTGCCATCGGCAAATTCGGGGGCAGCTTGAAGAACATACCAGCGCCAAAGATCGGGGGCCTTATTATCAAGAACATATTGGAAACCTCTGGCGTTGACCCTGCCAAGTTTGACGATGTCGTTATGGGCAATGTCATTCTTGCAGGCGAGAAAATGAACCCCGCCCGTCAAGCGGCCATCTATGGCGGCATACCGGAGACGGTGCCGGCAATGACCGTGAACAGGGTCTGCGGCTCCGGGCTTCAGGCCGTTGTTTCGGGTGTCATGGAGATACAGTCAGGATATGCCCAGTTGGTGCTTGCAGGCGGCATGGAAAACATGGATCAGGCCCCCTATCTTCTTTCGAATGGGAGATACGGCTACAAGATGGGCGAAGCGAAGATCTACGACGCTCTTCTCACGGACGGCCTGAACGATGCCTTTACTGACAAGCACTCCGGGTTGGTGACAGATGAATACCTGGTACCCAAATATGGCATAACGAGGCAGGAACAGGATGAATTCTCGGCTGAGAGCCAGAGAAAAGCGTCTGTTGCAATCGATGAAGGCAGATTCAAAAGTCAGATCGTTCCAGTGACTGTGGGCAAGGATATCATCTTCGACACCGATGAGGCTGTCAGAAGAGATACGACGGTCGAGAAACTCAGTACTCTCAAGCCTGCGTTCAAAGCGGATGGAACCATTACTGCGGGCAACGCTCCCGGGGTCAATTCCGGAGCTTCGGCTATGATTCTGTCCACAGGGGAAGTGGCAAACGAGTATCGGCTTGACGTATTTGGTAAGGTGCGTTCCTACGCTGTTTCCGCCGTTGACCCAAATATGTTTGGTATTGCTCCTATCTACGCGATCAAGAATGCACTGGAACGGGCAAACCTCACAATGAATGACATCGATCTCTTCGAAGTCAATGAGGCGTTTGCGGCTATCGCAATTGTGGTGCAGAAGGAGCTGGACATTCCAGCTGAGAAGCTTAACGTGAACGGAGGAGCAGTTGCTCTCGGACATCCAATCGGAGCATCGGGTGCCATGCTTGTCACAAAGTTGCTCCATGAGTTACGACGAACTGGCAAGAAGCTTGGTGTTGCTGCACTATGCATCGGCGGTGGACAAGGCATAGCTCTCGTGGTTGAAAACGTCCAGTAGTCGGAATCGTCCAGCTTTCGCTTTCAAGATAGGTCGTAGAATATCCCAAGGAGTAGAGGCGCCTTATCAGATGACTTCGGCACTTGAGGGAACTCCAACGACATCTTGACGGGGAGGTGGGGGTGAAGTGAAGATTGATGTCGACTACTTGTGGTTTATGTGGCCCATGAGACACTTCCCATTAGCTGTGGAGAAAGTGCAGGAAAACAGGTCTACTGCCTAAAGCTACAGAGCGTGCAGCTCAGAAGGAATACAGAGTTGTACAGCAATGGGAGACGGGCGATAGGCATCTCTTATATGCTGTAGGCGACTTTCCACCCAAGGTCTATGGCATGAGGTCTGAGAAGTTGTAAGAGTTAATGCTATTCTCTGCTCTACGAACCCCAGGAATCTTGACAATGGGGACGGAAGAGACAGTTCCGGGTTCCTGGGGCTAGAGCAGGGGGATGTCGGTGTCAC
>JAJFTL010000043.1 GCA_021373025.1 bacterium | reverse complement strand
TGAAATGACCCACCACATCCTTTGAAGATATATTGCGATTTGCATGAGGTAGCTCGATGGGTCAGTTGAACTCTTTGACAATACTTGCTGGACCATGGAGTATCCAAGCATTACTGCGAAGAATGCAAGACTGCTCAGGATCGTCGTGATGTGCAAGGCTCGTTCTGAGTGCGTGCGAAGGAGAGCATCAATGGGTGGAGTGCGCTTTCGCAGGAACGGCAACGTACTGATGATACTCACGATCACCAACGCAGCAATAACCAGAATGCCCATTTGCCGAGAACCAGTCTGAGCCTGGCGCGCCAGCGCTGCCAGAGTAGCTGGTGTGATCATTCCAGATGCGATCTGCCGGCCCACTGCACGAGAAATAAACGGCCAACGGAGAGCCATAATGCCGGCAACGCTCATCTCGCCGGCCACAAACCATCGGGACAGAGCACAGATGGTCAACCATTCCTGCACTTCTTCTCTTCTCCTCGTCAACTGCGTTACTTCTGTCATTGGTCCATCGGCACTCTGTCTCATGAGCACTCCTCCCTCGTGGGTCTACACGCTGCCCTGATGATGTTCCAGCCACTGCTCATCATGATCCACGTCGGAGTCGGATGGTTCATTGCGCGACAGGTCCGCGGACCAGAGGACGTTTGCAACGGTGAGATGAAACAGCGTCAGCCCCAGAGCGGCGAACGTGTTGTGCAGGAACAGGAACAACACCAGCGTAGATGCCTCTGCGGCCAGAATATAGACCGTGGTAGAAGTTCGAAGATGTAAGGACCATGGTTGGGCTATTACGGCAGCCACCATGAAGACCATCCCTGCCGCCGCACTCCACCACAACCACTCCAGGTGCCGGGCTGTCTGGGCGATCACTGCCGGTGGTTGATACAGCCCGATGCTGGGGGGTCCTCCACCTGCTTGCGCACCGAGTGCTCCTGCTGCGACCATGGAAAGAAGCGCCAGGAGGCTGAGCACGGTGGTAGCTTGGAGCCGTGGCATCGAGTAAACGACTGGCTCTCCCTTTCCCGATGTAATCATCAGGGAACTCCAGAAACCCAACGCCATCAACAGCAGCAAAGCTGCTTCCTGCAGAAGGTTCCCGCGGTCAAACGATTTCAAACCCACAGTGCTCGCACCAATCGCCAGCGCAGCCCCCGCAACCGCCCCACGAGCCACGGAACAGACAAAGAGCCAGCCTCGTATGCGTCGTTGCGACGTTTCCCTCTGGAGGACTTCCGGTTTCTGTAAACCCTCAACGCTATCATCATCCATGACACGCCTCCTCTACTGATCCTTCATTGTAGGGCAACGACCACGAACGTCACTAGGCGGTCGGTGCCCTTGTGTCTCTATAGTGTGTTACAATCGCCTATTCTGTCACCGGAGGAACGGATTCGGTCGGGATCACAATTCCTGGAGTGCTGGCAAGATCACATGCGGCTTTGGCACATGCCGCCATCTGATAGCACACCTTCACTGCATCTGGGGCGGCGAGCGTGTGGCTCATGCGACTGTCGAACACAGCTTGTGCCGCTGTTCCAGCTACGGCAACTATCACTGCTCGTGTGACCTGTACAAAGGTTGTCGCCGTTATAACCGACCCCCATCCACTGATCGCCGAGAGTGTCGCCCCGATAGTTCCCCACTGGTAGTTTGTCTGAACTTGCGCCCAGTATGCTGCGGTACTAGTGTCGACCGCCGCCTTAGGGTCACCATTCCACGTCAGATAGGGATGCCCTATGGTCGTTCGCGTCAAACCTCCATTGTTCTCAAGTACCGTGAAGCGGCAATCGCTGTATTCGTACACCTCATACGTGAGATTGTCTGCTGAAAAACTCCAAGTCCAGTGGTTTGTAACGGTGGCAGCCTGAGCTCGTTTCAAGGGACGCCCAATGAAGAAGCAACCACAAACCAATGCAATGATGAGCGATGCAATGATGAGACGTTTCTGTATCATGACTTCACTCCTTTCAGTCAAGTCCATAATGTTGGCGTAAATTCTGCTTTCGGTACGGGTCAGGTCAGGCAGTCAATTCCACGCCGCCGGCACTTGCACCAAGCCCAGCCACCGACGCAGTCATCACAATGTTGCCCTTGGTCTTGATCAGTTCAGGAAGGGCGGCCTTGGCCCCAAAGAAGTAACCGCGCAGATTGATGTTGATGATACGATCCCATAGCTCGGGCGTGGTCTTTTCCCAGTTGGCCATGCCATCGAGCATGCCAGCGTTGTTGACGTAGACGTCCAACTTTCCATAGGTGTCCACCGCCTTCTTGACCAAAGCCTGTACACCTTCCCAATCGGTCACATCTACTTTCTGGAAGGTAGCTTCGCCGCCCGCAGCCTTGATCTGACTCACCGCCTCCTGTCCACCAAGCTCAACGATATCACCTACCACAACCTTAGCGCCTTCCTCTGCAAAAAGCTTGGCAGCGGACCGCCCCACGCCAGAGCTTCCGCCAGTTACAACCACAACCTTGCCATTGAATCGTGCCATTTGATCCTCCTAAGATCTGTTGTCACATGAACCACTGATCAGGCACAATGTACCGTCCGAGCTTCCCGTCGCCTGGGAACGAGTCTCAACAAGACTCTTCGTTATGCAAGCTCCATCTCTTGGGGACTTGTTGCCTACAATAGGTTGTTATAGAAACTCTTACAAGTAGATGTACTTCACAAATGATCCCTATTCCTTGCTCGACCGGCTTCAATGTTCTCCCTGGCTGCTGATCTCTGGAGGGTCCCCGGACACCAGGGCCAGACTCTCTATATGCCAGCGTACGTTGACGCTCTGGATATGGGTGGAGTGAAGATCGTATCGGTCTTCCCAAGCAACATAGACAGAGGGATCCCTTCTGTGCAGGCGACGATGGTACTTGTGGACGGGAAGACGGGAGAAGTATGCTCGATTATGGATGGGACCTACCTCACGCAGCTTCGCACAGGAGCCGCCCAGGGAGCTGCTACTGATATCTTGGCAAGAGAGGATTCGAGAGTTGGAGCGCTCTTTGGTGCCGGGCTACAGGCTTGGTCACAACTGGAAGCAATGCTGACGGTGAGGAGACTCGCGACAGTCTACGTCTTTGATAGAGAAAAGAAGAGAGCGACAGAACTTGCTGACAGGGCACAGCACGAATTGGCAGGCTACGGTGCGAGAATTGTCGCAGATTCCAGCGTTGACAAGGTTCTCCCTCTTGCTGACGTAATTACTACCGTGACCACATCGAAAGTACCAGTTTTTGACGGACGGCTTGTCAAGGAGGGAGCCCATATTAACGGTGTGGGATCGTACACTCCCGATATGCAGGAACTCGACGAGTACTTGGTGAAGAGAGTCGACCGGGTGTTTGTCGATTCGAGAGATGCGGCTCTTGCTGAAGCTGGTGATCTCATAATTTCCATGAAGCATGGCACCATTGGCTCCGATAAAATAGACGGAGAGCTAGGGGAAGTAATCTCGGGCAATATGCCCGGGAGACGAAGTAAGAAGGAGATAACTTTGTTCAAGACCGTGGGAATCGCAGTTGAGGACGTTGTAGTAGCTACCGCAGCCTATCGCAGAGCCATGACAGCGGGTCTTGGGGTGAGACTGCAATAGGAGGAGACATGAGACATTGCCTGGAACCCGCCGACTGATTGGATGAGAATCAAGACGATAGGTGCTCATGCTGGAGAGCCCTTAAGGGTGATCATGGAGGGCCTGCCTAAACTCTATCCGACAGGAGAAAGAGCAGAGAGCGATGCGTGTCACTGCGTGGAGGCGGGCTGATGAGAAGAATACTGGTTGTCCTGCTGATCATTGTGCTGGTCGTGTTGGTCGTCGTTTTGCTGCTGAGTGGCGCGACGTTCCGTCAGACCAGCTCGGCCGATCCACCGGTCAGCGTCCGCTACGCGGCACCCACGACGACCCTGATGCTCGACCAAGAGGGCGTAGGCGCCCAGCACCGCCATCAACTGACACTAAACCCTGTACAGCGGCAATGTCTGCGCCACACAGCGCTGACCGCTGGTTCAGAGTGGCTTTGCCTCCTTTCTGTTGTTTCTGCACAGGCCTTGCAATTTTCCATGCGACTCTAAACTATGAAACCGAGGGCAGTTTTCTTCATATTGTGGGTAGGAGGTGGGAAGGGATCCGAGGGGTTCTGAGAAGACTGCAACAGAGGTCAAAATAACTTGGGAGGTTATGATGAGTGCAGGCTTGATTCAGACGATCTTGTTGGTGCTTACTGTTGGTCTCATTGTCCTGTTCACGGCCAAGTACAAAGTCAACGCATTTCTCGTGCTGCTCCTTGCAGCGCTCTTCTACGGCTTCCTGTCTTTCGTTTTCACGGGGACCCCGATCCTGCTGACGACAACGGTCGACGGTAAGACGACACAGGGTCTGATCGACCTCATCACCGGTGGTTTTGGCAGCACCCTGACAAGCATCGGCATCGTCATCGTCCTCGGCGTCATCATGGGGTACTTCCTTGAGAAGACAGGCGCCGCCCTGGTCATGGCGCGTGCCATCCTCAAGCTCGTCGGCAAGAAGAATGCGCCCCTCGCGATGGCCATCTCCGGATACGTCGTCTCCATCCCTGTCTTCTGTGACTCGGGCTTCGTCATCCTGCAGGCCCTCAACCGGTCGCTAGCCCAGAGTGCCGGCATTTCATTAGCCGTCATGGGCACGGCCCTTAGCATGGGCCTGTACAGTACCCACTGCCTGGTTCCACCAACACCGGGCCCGATTGCTGCTGCCGCCAACATCGGCGCGGACCTGGGACTGGTCATCATGCTTGGCCTCGTCGCCAGCATCCCTGCCATGCTGGCCGGGGGGCTGTTTGCAACACGAATTGGCAAGAAGATATGGATCGACCCCAACGCCGAGATGTCGTATGAAGACATGCTCAAGAGCTTCGAGAAGCTTCCATCGACGTTCATGTCGTTCCTGCCGATCGTCCTGCCGCTGGTGCTCATTGCCTTGAACTCGATCGCGGCGTTCCCCGGGAACCCCTTTGGCACGGGCTTCCTGAAGACGCTCTGCGTCTTCATCGGTAACCCCAACATTGCGCTCCTCATTGGCGTCTTCATTGCGGCCACCATGGCCAAGGGACACAATGACGTTTTCGGCGAGTGGACCTCCAAGGCCATCGAGTCCTCCGCTATCATCCTGGTCATCACCGCCGCCGGCGGAGCGCTTGGTATGGTCCTGCGAGCAAGCGGCGTCGGTACCTACCTTGGCACCACGCTTGCCCAGGCACACATGGGCATCCTCCTGCCCTTCATCATCGCCGCAGCCATCAAGACCGCGCAGGGGTCGTCAACGGTCGCACTAGTCACCACCTCCGCCGTCCTGTTCCCCATGCTCCAGCAACTGGGCTGGACGACGTCGCCCCAGAAAGCGTTGGTCGTGCTTGCCATCGGCGCCGGTGCCATGGTTGTCTCGCACGCCAACGATTCGTACTTCTGGGTCGTTGCCAAGTTCTCGGATATGAAGGTTGACCAGGCATTCAGGCTGCAGACGCTGGGTTCCCTCATCACTGGTATTGGGGCCTTCCTTGGCGTCGCCGTTCTCTGGCTGATCTTCGCATAGGAAAGGAATAGCCATGGACCTCAAGGAGTGTGCCCTCCAGATCATCGAAGAGGTGAAGAAGGCGGCAAACCCGAAGCAGTACATCAAGGAGAGCGTGCGGTTCGACCGGGACAAACGGGAGATCCACATCGAAGACAAGGTCTTCACGACGCGTGGCCACCTGTACGTCGTTGCGGTCGGCAAAGCTGCTCCTCTGATGACAGAGGGACTCCTTGAGGTCCTGGGAAGTGCAGTGGAAAAGGGCATCATGGTCATTCCACATGGGTACGAGTTCACAGCGCCGGGCTTCACTGTGTTCACCACGGGACACCCGGTGCCCGACGCGGACGGCGAAGTAGCTGCGAACGCGGTGCTGCATTTCCTCGAAAACACCAGCCCGGATGATCTCATCGTCTTCCTGCTCTCCGGTGGCGGGTCGGCATTGCTGCCGCTGCCGCGGGACGGCATCACCCTGCAGGACAAGATGACAACGACCAGGCAGCTGCTTTCGTGTGGCGCGCGCATCCAGGAGATCAACGCCGTGCGGCGGCACCTCAGCAAGGTCAAAGGAGGCAACCTGGCCCGAAGGACGAAGGGAACGCTCATCACACTTGTCCTTTCGGACGTGCTGGGTGATCCTCTCGACAGCATCGCCTCCGGTCCGACGGTCCCGGATCCGACCACCTTTGACGACGTGGCTCACATCTTCACGAAGTTTGACTTGTGGGGCAAGCTGCCTGCAAATGTCGAGGAGCTGGTCAAACGGGGCCAGCAGGGCCTGGAGGAGGATACGCCGAAGTCAGTCCCCGACCGTCACTACGTCAAGGTCATCGCCTCCAACAAGACTGCGGTCGCCGCGGGCGTGCAGAAAGCGAGGGAGCTTGGCTTCAACACGGTTCTGCTCACAACCTTTCTGGAGGGCGAAGCACGCGAAGTGGCGCACGTGCTCTCCGCGGTAGCGCGCGAGGTCCGCGAGTCCAGCAATCCAACTGGCACACCCGCTGCCATCTTCGCCGGCGGTGAGACGACGGTCACGCTGAAGGGCACAGGGCTGGGCGGCCGCAACCAGGAGATGGCGCTCGCCTTGGCCCTGGACGTGCAGGACATGCCCGGGATCCTGGGTGCTACCTATGCGACCGATGGAAGGGACGGTCCCACCGATGCAGCCGGTGCCATCATAACCGGAGCAACAGTCCAACGGGCACGGGAAGCGAACCTGGATGCCTCAGCGTACCTTCAGGACAACGACTCCTACCACTTCTTCGACCAGCTGGGCGACCTCATCCGCGTCCCGCCGACGAGCACGAACGTCAATGACGTCGCCATCATCCTGATCGAATAGTCCTGGCGATCAACCGTCATTCCATCCTTTGACGGTCCTGGGTATGCAGTGCCGCTATAGGCGGTGGTGCTATCGGGAGAACTTCGCCGTCTTGTCTGAAAGCGGCTCACAGAGATAGAACACGACGGACGACTGATGGTGCAAAATCAACATCCCCATCCTTGTCCCCATCACCAGTTGCAGGGACGACGGCACCCATAAGCCCCAAGGTCCCGTCTGTTTTAGCTGCAGCACATATTTCTCACCGGAAGGAAAGGTGATCGCCTCTTCCGAGATGACCGTCTTGTCGGGTATTGGGTCTGGGCCGGGCATAGGCTCATTTGTCCCGTGACTGCGTCCTGCAACTAGGAAGAGAAGGACCAGCGCCGTTACGAGACAGATGCTCCCCGCGGCTTCCTGACGTTCCTGTAGCTTTTGTGTCATCCTTGCTCGTTTCTATGTTATTCGCCTTATCTTTCAGGTACCCTATGGCTTGATCTGCCAGCGTTGCGGATGGATTTGCTGGAGCGGGAGTCTCTTTAGCACGAACAACAGAACTACTGTTGACACAAGAACCAGTAACGATAACAAGTAGAACAACAAGAAAACAACAAAACTGTTTTCGATACCTCATGTGGTTCCTTCTGATTCTTGTTGGAATGCACGTACTCTGTTGTTACCGTTGCGAAAAAAGGGCAGGGGGGGTTATCCATCCACTTTCTCTCACCATAAACGAAAGCCCCGGCGTGAGCCGGGGCTGATTGGGTTCTGTATGGGGGAAAAGACTACTTGATCGTAACGTCCTTGGCCTGCGGACCCTTGTCGCCTTGCACGACTTCGAATTCGACCGCGTCGCCTTCCTTCAGCGACTTGAAACCTGAACCGAGGATGGCGCTGTAGTGGACAAAAACGTCCTTGTCGCCGTCGTCACGAGTGATGAAACCATAACCCTTCTCTGCGTTGAACCACTTTACTTTACCTGTAAGCACTGAAACCTCCATAAAACTTGGCATATACTATCTTGCCGTCAAGCAGTATACATTCTATCTTCCCCGATGCAAGTACGGCGATGGAATGCTTTTGTTCATCATCCGTTCGCATTGCTGTTTCCTATGCGGGCCGGGAGCATCGCCCACACCATCGAAGGCAGGCCCTCTCGCCTACTTGCTCTCCGGTGGCACGATGCCGTAGATCCTGGAGTACTTCTCCTTTACCTCGCTCATGAAATAGTGGTAATCCAGCGGCTTGCCGGTCACCCGCACGACGAGGTCCTTTGGATCGTACAGAGCGCCGTACTGGTGAATCCTGGACCGCTGCCATTCACGCAGGGCTCCAAGGTTGCCTGCGGCAATCTGTTCTTCCAGATCCGGGATCTCCTGCCTGGCGGTGGCAAAGAACTGGGCAGCATACAGGTTGCCAAGCATGTACGACGGGAAGTATCCAAACAGGCCACTTGCCCAGTGAACATCCTGCAGAACGCCGTGCGCATCGTCAGGAACATCGATGCCCAGGTATTCCTTGACCTTGGCATTCCATAGCTCGGGGAGCTCGGCCACCTGAGCTCTGCCGTTGATCAGGGCCTCCTCCATCTCAAAGCGCAGCATGATATGAAGGTTGTAGGTAACCTCATCCGCCTCGATCCGAATCAGTGATGGCTCCACCACATTGATGGCCTTGTAGAAGTCGTCAAGGGCGACGTTCTGGAACTGTGGAAAGCGATTCTGAAGCCGCGGATAGTAGTACTTCCAGAACGCTTCTGACCGGCCGACGAGGTTCTCCCAGGTTCTTGACTGTGATTCATGCACACCCATGGAAGCCCCTCTATGGATCGACATCCACCGGTATGCCTCCGAGACACCCTGTTCATACAAGGCATGTCCTCCCTCGTGCATCGTCGAGAAGAGAGCGGAGGCAATGTTATGCTCATAGTAGTGAGTCGTCACGCGAACGTCGCCAAACCCGATGCCAGTGGTAAAGGGATGCGCTGTCTCGTCGATGCGGCCGCCCTCAAAGTCATATGTCATGGTCTTGAGTACATCCAGTGACATCTGCTCCTGAGCTGCTTTATCGAATGTTCCAGTGAGACACGAGGTGTCGGGACGCGTTCCTTGCTCACGCAACTGACGGATGAATGGTACGAGCTCGGACTTGAGACCATCGATGATAACCTTGAGATCTTGCGTCGTGATAGAAGGCTCATAGTCGTCCAGCAACGCATCGTACCTATTCTGTTCGTAGCCATAGTACTCGACGAACTCTTTCTGGTAGGCGACGATCTCTTCAAGATATGGACGGAACATCGCAAAGTCGGACTTGGCTTTTGCTTCCTGCCAGACGTACTCGCCCTTTGAGCATGCCACCATGAATTTCTCGTACTTTTCAGCAGGGATAGCCGAGATCTTCCGGTACCGCTTCGTCTCGAGTTCCACGTTTCTCCGATCGACGTCGCTCAATTGCTTGTTGACGGCAGGTCGATTGAAATACTCGACAAAAGCGGCCATCCGTGGTGACGTCGACATCTCAAACGCAGTCCTGCCCAGTTTTCCTGCCACTATTGAACGGTCAGAAGCAGCCTTTGGAGGCATTTTGGTGCGCATGTCCCACTCAACAAGCGCCGCGGCGCTGCCGTAGCTGGCAATTTCCCTGCAGTAGTCGTAGAACTCCTTGATTTCCATCGTTGCACGCTCCTCATATAATATCGACAGTATCAATCATACAATCTGCCCAGTGCGTGTCAATCGGTATCCGTACAATCAGAAGGCACAAAAAAGAGTCCCCAGCTTTCGCCGGGGACTTGGTGGGTTCGGGTGTCAGTAATCAGGCTTTGACCTGGACGTCCTTCGCCTGCGGGCCCTTGTCGCCTTGCACGACTTCGAACTCGACAACGTCGCCCTCTTTGAGGGACTTGAAGCCAGAGCCGACGATCGCACTGTAATGGACGAAAACGTCCTTCTCGCCGTCATCACGAGTGATGAAGCCATAACCCTTCTCTGCGTTGAACCACTTCACCTTGCCTGTAAGCACTGCTGACCTCCATACACAATTCTGGCTAGCCCTATCTTGCCATAGGTAAGTATACAATGGCAAAAAAAACGCGTCAAGACCCCCGGGGACAAAGGACGCAAGGGCAGATGAAAGCAGCACCGGCGCTTCTCCTCTGGTGATATGAGCGGACGTGCGTATACTAGCGAGCGGAGAAACTGGTTCACCTGGAGGAACTCCATGCAGGCAGCAGGGAAGCCGTTGAAGGTTCTGGTCGTATACGAGTTGTTCTCGGAACATTACCCGCAGGCGAAAGGGTCGATGGCTTGCATCGAGGTCCTGCCGGGCGCATTGCCGTGCCAGTGTCCCTTGTTGTCGGTGGTGGAGTTCTCTCGCTCGCATCATTGCGTGGATAACCTTCGATGAGCCGACGCATTCCTGTACGAACGCTGACGACGATGGGCCTGCTGCTCGCGGTAGGAGTACTGCTGCCCCTGGTCTTTCACTCGCTGTTCGGCGCAGCGGGGGGCAAGACCTTTCTTCCAACGCATTATGCCGTGCTGCTTGGGGGGCTGCTGCTGGGTCCTGCTGGGGGGACCTTCCTCGGTATTGCCACCCCGTTGCTGAGCGCGTTCATGACAGGCATGCCGCCGGTCGCCATCCTGCCACCCATGGTCGTCGAGCTTGCGGTGTATGGCTTGGTTGCGGGGGTCGCTCATCGCTCCTGGCGAATTGCGCCGATTTGGTCGCTCCTTCTCGCCATGGTCGCGGGCAGAATTGCCCTCGGCCTTGCCGCCGCATTGCTGGGGCCAGTCATCGGCCTGAACGTTGCGCCAGTCATCTATGTCTGGACAAGCACCGTCTCAGGGCTTCCTGGTATTGCCGTGCAGATCGTTCTCATCCCTCTGCTGATGGCGCGGGGCAATCTTGAGCGACGTGTCGCGGGCAGGTAAAATGCTACGTTCCACAGAGCGTTCATAATGTGCGATGTCTCGTTGATATGCTGAAGTGATACAGAACTTTCAAGGAGGAACGACATGTACGAAATCATACTGCTCAGGCATGGCGAAAGCACATGGAATATGGAAAACCGCTTTACCGGATGGACGGATGTCGACTTGAGTGACAAGGGAGTCGCCGAGGCACACGATGCAGGAAAACTGCTGAGGGACAGCGGATATCACTTTGACGTGGCCTATACGTCAGTCCTGAAGCGAGCTATCCGCACACTGTGGATCGTTCTGGACGAAATGGACCTCATGTGGATCCCGGTGGTCCCCAACTGGCGGCTCAACGAGCGCCACTACGGGGCACTGCAAGGTTTGAACAAAGCAGAGACTGCCGAGAAGTTTGGCGAAGCCCAGGTCAAGTTGTGGCGCCGCAGCTACAGTGTGCGGCCGCCGGCTCTTGACAAGTCCGATGAGCGGTGGCCAGGCCATGACCCTCGCTATGCAGAGGTTTCCAAGGAGGACCTTCCTGTAACCGAATGCCTCAAAGATACCGTGGCGCGTTTCGTCCCATACTGGGAAGGGACCATTGCTCCCTCGGTGAAGGCCGGGAAAAAGGTGATTGTCACAGCGCATGGGAACTCCATCCGGGCACTCGTCAAGTATCTTGATAACGTGAGCGACGAGGATATCACCGAGCTGAATATCCCGACTGGCATACCACTGTTGTACAAGCTGGATGATAATCTGAAGCCCATCAGCCATACGTATCTTGGCGACCCTGAGGCTGCAGCCAGAGCTGCTGCCGCTGTAGCGGCGCAGGGCAAGGCCAAGTAGCCGAGTCAACGGATGCTGGATGCAGCGGGCGCCTGACGTGTCGGCTGCATCTGCATGAAGCGAGGCTCGAGGGAACTTTCGCGTGCCAGCAGCGTCTTAAACATGTTGCAGTAAAATAGTGGCGGTGCATGAGTGCGGCATGCAAGCCGCTACAACGAAGTTGTGCTTGACGCCTGGAGGCGGTGTGGATGAACAGCAGGACAAGAACAGCAGTTCTTATTTCGGTTATAGTGCTCCTTGTAGTGGGAGCAGTTTTCGGCACGCTTTTGCACAAACCGAACGAGCAGACTGCGATGACCCAACCGGGAAAACTCTCGCAGCTCACCATGATTGATACCAGGACCGGGTGGGCATTGACCATGGATGACCAGATCTTCAGGACCGTCGATGGTGGGGCCACATGGACCGATGTCTCCATCTTCCAGGCACCTACGTCTAGACAAACCGTCCCGGTGACCGCTGCTTGCTTCCTTGATGGTAAGACGGCATTTGTCGCGACCAACGCGGGCACGGACAATCAGCCGCAGATTGTCGCCTACTACACAAACGACGAGGGCGCGACCTGGAACAGGACCAGCATTGCACCCCAGCTGGACTGGGAGAAGAGCGACGTTGGCGGCCTCATGATCAGCTTTGCCGACGCGTCGAACGGTTACCTCATGATCACAGGAACGCCGGGAGCCGGACAGATGGCAAAGTCACTGTATCGGAGTGTGGATGGCGGCACAACGTTCTCCTTCGTCGGAGACATTACGGGTATGACCGATGAAGCGGGAACCGTGGAGGGTATAGCGGGCTATCCTACCGGCATGACGTTCTCCACACCTGAGACCGGGTTTGTGACGTGTTTCTACAGCGCATACACCTATGTTCTGATGTTCAAGACCATGGACGCAGGCACGACGTGGAGACTCTGGTCTGTGCCCGTCCCCGCCGCATACCAGAACTTGAAACCTGCACAGGATTTCTACGCGGATGCCTACCCGCCCGTATTCTTTGGCGAGCAGAAGAAGGACGGTATGTTCATGCTGGACTACGTACAAAACGGAAACCATGTGATGCAGTCGTACCGTACCACCGATGCTGGCGACACCTGGACGCTGGGCCCTGTCTCCAACAATCCGGATGTCGCGACGTATTCTTTCATCGATGCTGCGACTGGCTGGGGTGCCGACCGAAGCGGCAAACTTTTTGCGACGATTGATGGTGGAGCAACATGGACGGCCGTGACAACTACGGCGAAGTAGCGTGCAGCTGCGGTAATCTGGGAGAAGTGAACTACAGGTGATCCGTGGATCTACAACAGCTTGAGTCGATACTGAACGATATGCAGCAGCCTGCGTATCGCTTCAAGCAGATCAAGTTAGCCGTTTACAAGGAGTTGAAGGACAGTTTTGGCGCCATTGAGAACATTCCCCTGCCACTGAGGAGGGACCTGGACAGGCTGGTGCCATTCAGTGAACTGACTCTCACCACAGAACAGCAGTCGACAGATGGGTCCGTGAAGGCCCTGTTTGCTGCGCGGGATCACGTGTCCATCGAGAGCGTCCTGATCCCCTACGCCGATGGCAGCCGGACTGTGTGCGTCTCCACCGAGGCCGGCTGTCAGGTCAACTGCGCTTTCTGTGCGACCGGACATTTGGGCTTTACCAGGGTCCTGACGGCTTCCGAGATTGTAGAACAGGTGCTGTACTTTGCCAGAGCATTGAAGCCTCGAGGGGAGAGGGTTACCAACGTCGTGTTCATGGGGGAGGGAGAGCCTTTTCTCAACTATGACAACGTCAAGAGTGCCATTCTCCTGTTGAACGATAACGATGGATTCAACATGGGGCAGAGGCGCATTTCGGTTTCTACCAGCGGCATTGTCCCCGGTATCGAGCGCTTCGCTGCCGAGGACTGGCAGGTCAACCTGGCCATTTCCCTGCATGCGCCCGTCAACGGCTTGCGTTCTATCCTGATGCCCATTAACAGGACCTATCCCCTGGAGCAGTTGATGCCCGCTCTGGATAGATATGTCGCACGAACAAACCGGAAGCTCATGATTGAGTATCTGCTGCTGGGTGGCCTCAACGACAGTGTGCACAACGCCGACGCACTGGCCGATCTCATCCACAACTACAAGGAAGTCCTCCGGCTGAGCGTGATCAATCTCATCATCTACAATCCTGTCAAGGACAGCAGCGGCCACCCCGACCGGTTCAAGGCTCCAAGGATCGCATCGTTGAGAGCGTTTGAGGAAGTCCTGAACAAGCGGGAGATCGCCTGGACCCGCAGGGCCAGCTTTGGAAGCGACATCAGCGGCGCCTGCGGGCAGCTGGCGGGAGAGGTGACGCCCACGATGGAGGAACCTCGGGACCCTGCGTCAGCTGGAGTGTCCGGTGGGGTGGGAACCTAGACGCCGTCCGGCAGCTTCTCTTCCATCAAGCTGCGGTAGTCGATGGTTGCGCCATCGACGGAGAACCGGCCGTTGCCGATGGCATGGCAGACGCGCTTCTCCTTCTTCCACGGGTTGTACCAGACACGGGTTGCCTCCAGGATGACCAGGCCGTGCTTCTCCACATAGTCGATGACCGTGCACTCCAGGGCGGCAAGGCACTCGGCGATCAGCGGCGCTTGGACATCTCTTGCTGGAAGTGCGGTCAGATGGAACCTCGCGAACTTGTCCACCTCCGTGCCGGAGACGATGCCGATGCGCACCACCGTCTCCAGCAGTTCGACCGTCGGGACATTGATGACGCATTGCTTTGTCTTCATCATCGTGCGGAACGAGTGGTTCCACGGGCCGGTGGCCATGGCAATGTGCGGGGTGAAGTCCATCACCATGTGCCACGAGATCGTCATCACGTTGTACCTGCCACGGTCGCTGGTGGACACGAGCACGACCGGGCCAGATTCCAGAAAGGTAAATCCTCTCCGTCTATCGATTTCTTGCAATGGCATACTGAGCCTCCCCCTGGTTAATCGTGTTCGCAGGCGCCGGCGGTTCGCTTGTGAGAAACAACATGCTTTCTAGCGAATGGAATTCCGTCGTGCCTTGTTCTGCCGCGTGGCCATCCTTCTTGGGGTCAGCTGGTAAATAGCTCACACTGGTAAGCGCCCTCCCATTCTCTTCGATGCCGTTATCTCACGAGTAGTCCAGTGCACTGCGAGAAGTGCGGTCCACTCTCCTTGTCCAGTGCTGAATGTACCACTTTGGGCATGAATTACCAGCTGACCCCAGGCCAATCCCCCAGGCCACCGGCATCCAGCCAGCACCAGGGCACGCACGAATTCAATCCGGCCGCCAGCCAGCTGCGACTCCTCCGGCGCCTCGTCGTCCATGCCACAGTACGCCTGCAGCACGACGGGCACAGCTACGTCGCTGAGAGCACTGATCAGCTGGCAGACAGCGCCGATGCCCTGGTGCTCCTGTGCCTCGGTGGGCACATAGTCCAGCCCGTGGGCACTGTGGTTGGCGACTTTGCGCAAGGCATGCACGCGCCGCTGGATGCGCGGACTGACGCCGTTCCTCTGCATGACGTGCACAGACTGCTGGAAGATGCCGGCGAACGTGCATGCGGCCGCGCCCCGGACCGCGTCCTGCAGCACGTCCTCCAGGACCTGCCGCAGCCGGACCACCCGGTCTTTGCGCTCCATCCGTGCGTCGTCGAGCAGCGTCCGTACCTCGACGTACAGTCCTGCCGCCACTTCAGGTGTCACATGCATCCCCTGCCTCCGACTTTTCGCGTGCAACGTTCAGACTACATCAGCAAAGCAAGGATGCAACCAGATAGAGGCAGATGTGTCAGCTGTGCAGCCAATTCGCCGCTAGTGCTCGCTTTGATGTTCCGAATCAGGTTCGTGGCCCATTCCTCGACTGCAGGGTGCCCCTCAGGGATGACGAACTCCTGTCCCTTCTGTGCGGCCCAGAAGGTGTTGCCATGCCACCCATAGCGCGATTCTCCGCCGGGGTGACATGTCATGTCAGTGACCTCGTGGAAACACCGTGGGACCTGCCAGTCGCATAGGGCGGCACTCCCCGGCCGTGTCAGCCTGAGACGTCCATCCGAGAAGAACCGTCCCCATCCAGGAATGCTCGTTCCGGGGATCATGGATGCAGCGATGAAGATCTGGTTGTGCTTGTAGGCGGGAGAGTCTAGAAAGCAGTCCTGTGTATGGGGATGGCCCATCCACCATATGTGCTGTCAAAGCCCTTTCGACTGAGAGTGACCTTCACTCAGTGCTCTCCCCTGTTCTCACGTGTGCCTCCGCTACAAGCCTTTCGGCCGTGTGTAAGTACTATCAGCCACCGGATAGCGACTTCAAGTGTGCTCCTAGTCTGCGCCCCGCGGCCATCGCACTCCTTGAGTCCCCTGCCGCACAAGTGTATACTCTTCTCGCAAGTAGCACGTGCGGGAGGCAGACTATGGCTATCATCGTTTCGAAGAACGGTCACGAGGCTCACAAAGTGGAGCGCAGCACGTTCGACAAAGAGGACGACCTTCAGCGGTATCTCCGCGACAACCCTGAAGCTCTTCCCATCGACCAGATTCGAGATGGAGCAAGCCTTGTGGTCCTGGCGCGCGAGTATACGACCGAGAGCGGGCCTATCGACATCCTCGCCGCCGACGATCAGGGCAGGTTGTTCATTATCGAGACCAAGCTCTACCGCAATCCCGACAAGCGCAAGGTGGTCGCGCAGGTCCTGGACTACGGCGCAGCACTGTGGCGGCATTCGTCCGACTTCAGCGAATTCAGGGCTGACTTGTCGGAGCAAGTTCAACGGCAATGCGGCATGAGTCTCGAGGATCAGATCGCGGCAAGGTTCAGCACGGATGAGACCGGCACGGAGGCTGTCTTCTCAGCCATGAAGGAGTGTCTGGAACACGGTAAGTTCGCGTTCATGGTGCTCATGGACCAGGTGGACGACCGACTCCGGGACCTCATCTCCTATGTAAACACCAACAGCAACTTCCAGGTGTACGCCGTCGAGCTGGAGTACTACCAGCACGATTCCTACGAGATCCTCATGCCGCACGTCTACGGGGCGGAGGTGAAGACGCCCGACAACGAGTTCAAAGGTCCCGCTCCTGAGTGGACTGAGGAGCGTTTTTTCGACAGGCTCAGCGATGCGGACCCTAACACTGCTAACGTGGCGCACCGGCTTCTTGCTTGGTTGAAGGAGCATGCAGACAACGTGCTGTGGCGCGGCGGGAGATCCATGGGATCGTTTGTTCCTCAGGTCTACCGGAACGGTATACTCACTTCGTTGAGCGCCGTATACACGTATGGCAAGGTTGAGCTCTACTTCGAGTACTTGACAGACAAAGCTCCATTCTTGGAGACGGAGAAACGAGAAGAGCTGCGGCACAGAGCTGAGACGTTGCTGGGGAAACCCGTGACCGATGACATGCTTGCGAAAAGGCCGAATATACCGCTAGTGGACTTCTCCAAGCCGGAGGACTTCGCCCGCTTGACCGATTTCTTCGACTGGCTGATCCACCGCATCAAAGAACTGTAGAGAGACTGCCGGCAGGTGTACTACGGGAGTTCGCGTCTTCGCTCGCTCAAGTGGCTATCTCGTGTACCTCTGGCGCCCGTACACGCATGATATGCGGTTTCCGGCCGGAGGGTCGTCAGACCGCGGGTTCATCGTAGATCTGAGGCACAGGACAGTCTGGGCGGCTCCCTCATTTGAGAGCATCGTGGCGCACGATCCGTACTGCTTGGAAGACGTCGTCGACGAACCGAACCCCTTCCCGGGTATCGAAGACCTAGCGTGGATGTCACTCGTCGCGCGCCGACCCGTTCCATTTTCGTTGCTCTACAGGCCCAGAAAGAGCATACAGACGAAGCGCTGAGGCCTCGGAACAACGACCTCTCCAGCGCCGCGAACATTGTCCCTACTGACGCGGTGGTGACCCCTACCGTCTGATCTTCACGCCCGTGCCATATCCCGTCAGGATCTGGACGTTGGGATCCCGGTCAAAGTCGTAATCGACCCATATCACCGCATCACAGCCCTTCTCGGCTGCCGCCTCCCGCAGTTTCTCGTTGACCTCGGGGAGGAAGGCCAGCGTCTCCCTGCCGCCTGTGCGGACAAAGTGGCTCCGTATCACCTGCGCTGCAAAGATGATATCGACAATCTCGTAGTCCTCCTTGATGTCCCCCGTGCTCAGCATGATCTTGTCCATTCCCTACCTCCTGATGACGCTGTGATCGAATGACAGACGGCACTAGACAGCACATGAAATAAGCCAATGAAACACCTTCATAAGATCCCCTTCCCGTCCTGACCAGTAACAAACCTTTTTGTGATTATATCTGGTCCGCTCACTCCCGTCAAACACCAACGGTTCCTGTCAGCGAGGGCATCCGGACGGTGTCCCCTCACCACTAGGGTCGATTTGCTAGCCCGTTTCAGGAATGCCAAGTGCACTTGCCATTCTTGGTGTAATTCTGCCAAGAGGACTTGTCATAATTATGACATTGTGGCGTTTTCAATTCCGGAATAGAATCCGGAGGCATGTATTGATGCGAGCCTGTTTGCTCTCAGGAATCCTTGGCGTTCCGGGGATTCTGCCCGCGGAGCCGAAGCGGATCCAGCGGCATGAAGTGCTCAGGCAACTGCTGACTCGGGCCCTCCACTAGGCCCCGAAGAGTAAGTATGCTCCGGATTCAACGTGTGGATCCCTGCCTGCGCGGGGTGACAAGAAATGCGTCATTGGTGCCACCCTCTGTCATGGGCACTACCCTCTGCTTTCCCCCCGAGTATGTTTTCTCAATACGAGGGGTACTTTCGGCGGAGGCGGGAATCCCCATCTCCTTGTCAGATGCTCAATGTACCACTTAGGGCTCGAATTACCAGCTGACCCCGGGCTGACCCCGGGCCACCACTCTGCAGCAGTCTGCACAGGGACCTGTTTCAAGAGGAGCATGCCGGGACGGGGGTGCGGGTGTTCCCAGGGTTCCTCCTTGGTACGCACGCCTTGGAGCAGCCGGTCACAGGTGGCTGGACTCATGCGGAGAAGGAGGTCACGGACAGCAGGAGCAAGGTCAAGCTGCCCCCGGGTCTCGAGGAAGGGGATGATGCGTTGCAGGCATAGAACGAGTCGCTTGCCACACAGTCTGTCTGACACATGCCAGAACTCCGTAAGCGCAGGGAGCACCACTGCCGTGTAGACGGACGCCCTGGAGTGATGGACAGGACCTGTTCTCCCCGTCTCCTTCGCCCGCAGGACACAGCGTGCGTATGAACGGTTGAGATGTGTCAGGTCTACGAACTCGTCCAGGATCCTCGACTTCTCCTTCTTCGATGCGTGGTGGTATTGTTTCCGCAGCTCCTCCATCACCGCCTGTCGTTGCTTCACGGTCAGTCCCATCTCCTCACCTCTCACTTGTTCAGCCTCTTCCATGGTTCCTCCTCAGTCTACTGAATTGGAGTAGATTCATCCATGAGGCAACGATGCAATTTGGAGTAGATATCAGGTGAGGCAATACGGAGGCTTGTAAATCCCTGACAGTGGCATAGACTGCAGCCAGCAGACTCCAGGGAGGCACTAGACGATGAATACAGAAAATGTGGACCGCCGCTACTGGTTGTGGGTAACACACCCCGAATACTACCTTGGCGAGGACGGTAGCCCCAGGGAAGATCTGGAGCCAGGGCATGATACCGGCGATGGCTGGTGGACATGTAGCAAAGACACGAAGGCCGGCGATCTTGTGCTCCTGTACAGAACGTCGCCCATGAGCGACATAGCATACTTCATCCAAGCTCAATCCGACGCCTTCCCGCTCTCTGATGACGACTATGCGCGCGACCACGGATGGGCGTATGGATGTGAGTACCAATCCCTGTTCCGGTTTGAAGCGCCTGTCACAATCGGTCAGATCAAGGATGATGCGGCTCTCGAGGACTGGCCAGCATTGCGGGGTCAATTCCAGGGCAAGGCGTTTGCCATCGCACCGGATATCTGGCAACGCCTCACACAGCTGCTATCCAACAGCAACCCTGGTTTCAGAGCCACCTTGGAAACAGCTGGGGTCCTGCCCCAGGAAGTCTCCTCGGAGAAGGATATGGAGGACGCGCTCACCACGAACTTGCGTCGGCTGAAGGAGTTCGGTTATGATATTGAGCTCTACCATGACAACAAGGGCAGGACGGGCCGGCAGTTCGTGTGCTCTTCAATCCAAGGTTGTATGGATTTGTTGTGCCAAGACCGCACCAACGGGGACTACGTCGTGATCGAGTTGAAAGCGACCCGGGCCGGAGACCATGCCTATGCCCAGGTTCAAGCCTACATGGGTTGGGTCATGGACAACCTGCCTCAGGGTACCCACGTGCACGGCCTGGTGATCAGTTATGGAACCAACGCCTGGTTCGATTCTGCGATGCATGCTTCACGAGGGACAGTCAAACACATCAACTGGAAGGAACTAGGGCTCTAGCTCCCTTGCTTATCCTCCCGTTCTAGGTAGAAGTACCACACGCCCGGGTCAGAGTCGTCTCTACCCTTCCCTCCGTCGTCAGCATCAGGCCACCGTCGATGCCGGGCTCCGGAGGTTCGCCCGTCATGATCAGGTAGTAGTCGAACGGCGCGTTCCACCTCTGCACCGTCCAGCCAAAGGCCGCCTTGTAGAACGCGATCGCGCGCGCCGGGTCCTTGCACCAAGATCAAAGTGAATAGGTCGTGGCATGTCGTTGTTCCTCCCGTGCTCATTGAGTCTCTTCGGCATCTGCCTGCATGATAGCCCCGGCCCCTGCACATGCAAGGGTCCGGCTGGTGAGTCCCTATGCGCGATCGAATCTGGTATGCAGAGCCTGCTGAAAGAAGACCATCCCTCCCATTGCCGTTCAACCAAGCGGGCTTCAAGAGCTTGCCTCAACTCTATTCACTTGATGAATAGATTCTATTCACGATCCGTATGATTTAACTTCTGAGTCCTGCCGGCGGCTCCCTGGACTTTTTTCCTACAACATCGTCCATGGAACGGCAATAATGTGATCTCCGAGAAGCCGGACATCGCTGCCGGCATAGATGACAATCCCCCCAACACACTGATCATCCTCGTGCATCAGCCATGCAATCGAACGTGCATCCATATAGCTCACGTTGTGGCTCAATTTGACTTCGATGGCCAGCCGCTTGCGGTCTCTCTCCATAACAAAATCGATCTCCCGGTGAGGAGGGCCACTGGTTCGGAGGAACGACAACTGGGCCATCCACAGCTCGGAGACTACTTGAAGCGCCATGAATACAGCGCTTTCCAGAAGATGCCCCATGAAAGTCTCGTCAAGGGAGGCGGGTGTCTGGTACCCGGCCAAGGCAGCTGCAAGACCAGTGTCTGCGACGTATCCTTTCGGAGTCTTGGTGACAGCCTTCGCGCTCGTCACGGGTGCCGGCGGCAGCCGCGCGTACAGATGGGAGACTTCAAGCAAGTTAAGATATCGCCAGACTGTGGGCTGGCTGATTCCACTGTCCCTGGCAATGTCACTCTGTGATACCAGAGACGCCGTTCTCATGGCTGCAAGCTGCATGATGCGGCGGAAATCGACCACAGATGCCACTTGTGAGAGTTCGCGCAGGTCCCGCTCCAGGTACGTACGAATATATCCCTCCCAGAAGTATCCTGCATCAGAAGGAGAGGTCCCCTGGATTGCAGGCATGAAGCCGGTCATGAGAATGGACGAGAGGTCTTGCGGTACGGGGACTGTGCCTGGTTCTGGCAGACGCCCACTGAACATCTCCAGCAGCCACTGCGGCGTGCCATTACCCCGCCATTCGGAATACGTCGGGGGATACAGGACATGATAGGTCGCTCGCCCAGCCAACGTTTCTGAGATATGCTTCATAAGCAGCAAGTTAGCAGAACCGCTCAGCACAAAGCGACGCTCAGGATGATCATCAACGGCTTTCTTGACAGCGATCATCAGGTTTGGCGCCCGTTGAGCTTCATCTATGACCATGTCAGGAGCCATGTTCACGAGTGTTTCCGGAGCCTCTTCGGCCTGCGCAAGGACGGCCATATCGTCCAGTGTCACGTGATGATACGTGCTGAAAATGGATTCATT